>DGFH01000152.1 GCA_002391565.1 Anaerolineales bacterium UBA3905 | reverse complement strand
CGCGCACGACCGGGCTGGCCGCCTTCGGCGACGTGAATCGCGACTGCGTCACCACCGGCTGCCTGCCCGAGCACTCCTTTGCAGGAGCCAACACCTGGGCGCCGCGCCTGCTGCAGGATACGCGCTGGCGGCTGGCTACCACCGGCGACGCAATTCACCTGAACGCCGCCATCCTCAGCGCGCGCAGCATGTTGCAAAAAGCCGCCACCGTCACCATCGACTTCGATCCCGCCGCAACGCCCAGGCAGGCGACCGTGCGCGTGACAAACGAAAGCGGTCACAAGCTGCCGACCGGCTATCCAGAGGGGCGCCGCATCTGGCTCAATGTGCGCGCGTATGACGAGGCGGGTCAGCTCGTCTTCGAGTCCGGCGCCTACACGCCACAGACCGGCGTGCTGGCGGAGGATCCCCACCTCAAGGTCTATGAAGCAAAACTGGCAATCGACGACGGCGCCACCGTCACCGAGACTTTCCATTTTGTGCGCAACAACGCCGTGCTCAAGGACAACCGCATCCCGCCGCGTGGCTACACCGTGGCTGCCTACGACCAGCCAGGGCTGCGTCCCGTTGGCGCCACGTATCTGGACAGTCAACACTGGGACGAGACGACCTATCCGCTGCCCGCTGAGGCTGTCACCGTGGTGGCGATACTCTATTACCAGACCGCATCGAAGGAATACATCGACTTCCTGCGCGCGAACGGCGGCGCTGACGGCATCGTCCTGGGGCGGATGTGGGATGATCTCAAAAGCCCGCCGGAGATCATGGCAGTGGCGATGGCGCCGGAGCAAAACAACTTCCTGCCCCTCATCGGGCGCTGATCGCAGTCTTCGACGCCAATCGAGGCTGAAAGCAGTAATTGTAGGTTCGGCTTCCAGCCAGACGTTTCCGGTCAGTCATGCCGTCGCGCCGGAGGCGATGACCTGTGGGAGAGATCGCGCCGTGCGTTGAAGGTAGCAACGTTGATTACCGGAGCATTGGGTGAATCCTCATGATTCACCGGCGCGACGCCGCAATTCACCTCTTCAGCAATTGCTCATCGCGTCTATGCGGCGCTTGGTGATAAAATGAGCGGCGGCATGCGTCAATTACTTCCCCAAACTATTTTGCGTACTCAATACCAAAGGAATGTCATCTCATGCAATGGTTCAACGAACCGCCACGATGGCGTCACAACAATGAAGAAATCCATGTCACCGTCGGCGCCGGCACCGATTTCTGGCGCAAGACGCATTACGGCTTTATTCGCGACAACGGCCATTTTTACTATGCTGCGGTTACCGGCGATTTTACCGCCGCGGTCAAAGTGCGCGGCGCTTATCGCGAGTTGTACGATCAGGCCGGGTTGATGGTGCGCGTCGATGACGCCCACTGGATCAAGACAGGCATTGAGTTCGTGCAAGGTGTGCAATATGTCAGCGCCGTCGTGACCAATGACTTCTCTGACTGGTCAGTGGCGCCGCTCCCCAACCCACCGGCGATCTGGCTGCGGCTGGTGCGCAAGGCCGGAGCCGCCGAAATCTTTTACTCGCTCGATGGCGTCGACTACACGTTGCTGCGCATCGCCTATTTGTTGCCCGCCCCACAGGCGATGGTCGGCGTGATGTGTGCGGCGCCCGACGGTCAGGGCTTCGAGGTTGTCTTCGAGCACTTCACCGTCCAGCCGATCCATACAGAGGAGAGCCGCTGATGGCGCGCAAAGCAGCGTCACCGGGAGTTTGCGCCTTTTGTGCGCGTGAGATGGCGGCAGCCGGCGTCGCCAAACATCTGGCTGTCTGTGCGGCGCGCCTGGCTGCCATCGACAAAGCGGAAGCCAGCAAACGCAAATCCCAGTCGCTCTATCACCTGATTGTGCGTGATGCTGTCGATGGCACGTATTGGCTGCATCTGGAAGCACCCGCCGCGACGACGCTTCAAGATCTCGACGCCTACCTGCGCGCCATTTGGGTGGACTGTTGCGGCCACATGAGCCACTTCGTCTTTGGCACGACGCGCTATCAAGAATTAATCGACGGCTTCTTTGCTCTTGGCGATCAGAAGAGCATCACCACCAGGATCGGCGATGTCTTGCGCCCTGGTCTCAAAGGCAAGTACGAGTATGACTTCGGTGCGCCGACTGAACTCAACATCGAGGTGGTGGGGGTGCGCGAGGGCAAGCCGCTGACGACAAAACCGATCGTCTTGCTGGCGCGCAACATCATGCCCGCCTATCTCTGCGCAGAATGTGGCGCACCCGCGACGCATGTCTGTATGCAGTGTTATTTTGAGATCGGGGAGCCGGGCTGCTATCTCTGCGCTGATCACGCCAGACAGCATGGCTGTACACTCTACGGTGGGCCGAAACGTCGCTTCAACTCCCCTCGCACCGGTCGCTGCAAATACAATGGCCCGGCAAAACCACCCTACTGAACGACAAGGAGCGCTTCACGGCATGGCCTTTACGACCTTGATTTCGAGTGCAGAAGTCGCCGCTCATCTCGATGATCCGACCTGGGCAATCGTCGACTGCCGATTTTCACTGACCGACCCCGACAAGGGGCGACGCGATTATCTGGCGGCGCACATTCCTGGCGCCATTTACGCCCATCTGGATGACGATCTCTCCGGCCCGATCATCCCGGGCGTGACCGGGCGCCATCCGCTCCCTTCGGAGGAAACGTGCACCGCGCGTTTTTCGGCGTGGGGCATCGACGCCGAAACGCAAGTGGTAGTCTATGATGATCTGAGCGGCATGTTTGCTGGCCGCCTGTGGTGGATGCTGCGCTGGCTGGGGCATGATGCGGTGGCCGTGCTCGACGGCGATTGGCGTCTGTGGCAGGCGGAAGGGCGCGCGGTGCGTATGGGCGTCGAGACGCGCCCCCCACGCATCTTCATCCCGCACTCGCGCCCGCACCTGCTCGCCACTGTCGATGAACTGTTGCACCGCCGCGCTGACCCGGCGTTGCGCCTTTTCGACGTGCGCACCGTCGAGCGCTATCGTGGTGAGAATGAAACGATTGATCCGGTCGCCGGTCACATCCCTGGCGCTATAAGCGCACCCTACACCGCCAACCTGGATGCCAACGGACGCTTTCTTTCACCTGGTGAACTGCGCGAAACCTACGAAGGCTTGCTGGGCGATACACCATCCACTGAAGCGATCTTCTACTGCGGCTCCGGCGTCAGCGCCGTGCACGACCTGATTGCGCTGGAAGTGGCCGGGCTGAAGGCAGGACGGTTATACGCCGGCTCCTGGAGTGAGTGGATCGCTGATCCGGCGCGTCCGATTGCCACAGGCCCGGTGCCATGAAAGGTGATCGCCTCCGCATCTGGCAGCCCAATCCAGGAAAAGTCATGTGTTATAATTGCCGCCTATGAAAGCCTTTACCGTGATGTGGCGCACCATTCGAGGCGCCTACGATGAATTGTTCCTGGTCGTGGCGCTAAGCCTGGCCTTCTGGGTTGGCACGCTGTTGGTCGTAACGGCGCCAATGACCTGGGTGGGCGTCAATCATGTCGCCAACCGTATGGCAAACTATCGGCGCACGGGCTTTGATTTTTTCTGGGAGGGCGCGCGTCAGCATATCATGCGTGGCGTATGGCTATGGCTACTGGTTGTGCTGGCGCCGCCGGTGATGGGGATCAGCCTTAACTTCTACTTCAGCGGCGGCGGGTGGTTGATCGTGCCGGGTTTTATTACACTGTGGTTGCTGGCGCTTTCGGTGCTGGCTGCGCAATACTTCTATCCGCTTTTCTGGCAGCAGACTGAGCCGACGCTTGGACTCATCGTGCGTAACAGTTTCTTGCTGGTTGTGCGCCACCCACTTTACTCACTGTTGATGTTTCTATTCCAGATTCTGTTGGTCGTGTTGAGTATCGTGCTGGTGGTGCCGGTATTGCTCTTGTTGCCCGGTTTGCTCGTCTTGAGCCACAATTACGCACTGGTCGGCTTGCTGCAGGAGATGAATCTTGCGCCGCAGCCGCCCGAGATGTCGGGGACGTGATACGTCAGGCATGCATTTACACGGAAGGCGCCCTTGCTTGCGAATGTTGCCCCAGCCAGTCGAATCGTGACCGTCGCCGAAATGCAGGCGCTTGAGCGCCGCGCTGATGCGGCGGGGCACTCGTTTGCCGTCATGATGGAGCTTGCCGGACGCCGCGTGGCAGAGGAAATACTGGCGCGCTTTGGGCGCGTCTCGTGCCTGGTGCTGGTGGGGCCGGGCAACAACGGCGGTGATGGGCTGGTCTGTGCGCGTTATCTGCATGAAGCGGGCGCCGCCGTGCGCGTCTATTTGTGGAAGCGCTCAACTGCCCCCGCTGACGACTACGAAGGGCACTACGCCCAATTGATGATGCTCGGCATCCCGGCGGCGCGCATCGAAGACGATCCTGAGCATCTCACCTTGCGCGACTGGTTGGAGAGTGCGAGCGTCGTCGTGGATGCGCTGCTAGGCACCGGCGCCAATCGCCCGATTGCGGGACAACTTGCCGCCCTGCTGACGACAGTGCAGCAGGTGGTGGAGGCGATGCCGACGCCGCCGGTTGTCGTGGCCGTGGATTGCGCCAGCGGCATGAACTGTGACACCGGCGCGCTTGATCCCCATACGCTGACGCCAGCGCTGACCATCACCTTTGCCTGCGCCAAGCGGGGGCACTACATCTTCCCGGCGGCGGGGGCGATGGGCGAGCTGGTCGTGGCTGACATTGGCATTGATGCAGCTCTGGTGCAGGCTGTACAGACCTTTGTGCTCGACGCCGCACTGATCCACAACTGGCTGCCGCTGCGCCCGGCGTACAGTCACAAAGGCGCCTTTGGCAAGGTCATGTTGGCAGTGGGCAGTGAAGCCTATCCTGGTGCGCCATACCTGGCGAGCGCCGCCGCCGGACGCGTCGGCGCCGGGCTGGTGACCGTAGCGACCATCCGCAGCGTGTGGTCGTTGCTGGCGGCAAAGCTGCCGGAGCCAACCTATCTGCTGCTGTCCGACGCACCGGGGCCAAACGGCGCCGTGGTCGCCAGCGAAGCAGCAGCACAGGTGGCGAAGGCGCTGCCAGGCTATCGGGCGCTGGTGTTGGGCTGCGGTTTAGGCAATACGCCGGCGACGCAAGCCTTCGTGGCGGATTTGCTGGCGCACCCCTTGCCTGCCACCGTGATCGACGCCGACGGCTTGAATGCGCTCGCTGCGCTGCCCAATTGGGCGCAGTGTCTGCCGCCACAATGCATCCTGACGCCTCACCCTGCCGAGATGGCGCGTCTGTGTGGCATCTCGGTGGACGCTGTCCTGGCCGACCGCTGGGAACTGGCGCGGCGGATGGCGGCGACCTGGCAATGCACTGTGTTGCTGAAAGGTCCCTACACTGTGATCGCCGCCCCCAGCGGTGAACTGGCGGTGTTGCCGGTGGCGACAGCGGCATTGGCAAGCGCCGGTGCGGGCGATGTGTTGGCCGGCGTCATTGGCGGCTTAGTGGCGCAGGGCGTGGCGCCATTTCCGGCCGCCTGCACCGGCGCCTGGCTGCACGGCATGGCCGGCATGACATGTGCAGAGGAGATCGGCGTCGCTGGCGTGCTCGCCTCCGATTTGTTAGCGATGCTGCCGCGCCAGCAACAGCGTCTACGGCGCGCCCCATCAATTGCCCAAGGAGGAGCAAAATGACGCCGGAGGTCATGACCGCTCACAATACGCGCATCGTTGTCGACACCAGCAGCAATGTGCCCGATGCCTTGCTGGCGCGCTACCGCATGATCGAAGTGCCAACGCTGGTCATCTTTGGCGAGGAATCCTATCGCAATAAATACGACCTGAGCGAACAGGATTTCTACGCCAGGCTGGCAACGAGCAAAGTGTCGCCAACGACGAGTCAACCGCCGCCCGCCTACTTTGACGCCTATCGTCAGGCGTTTGCAGAAGGCGCCGAGCACATCATGGTCGTCACAGTAACCAGTAAGCTTTCCGGCACCTTCCGTTCGGCGCAAATGGCGGCGCAGGAGTTTGGCGTCGAGCGCTTCACGCTGTGGGACTCTAATAGCATCAGCATCGGCGGCGGCTGGCAGGCGATCATGGCGGCGCGGCTGCTGGAGCGGGGCGTCTCTGCTGAAGTGTTCCTGAGCAAGATGGGCAGATTGCGGGGCGAAATCATTGGCTTTGCCGCTCTGGAAACGCTAAAATATGTCGCACGCAGCGGGCGCGTCAGCAATTTGCAGGCCGGCGTCGGTGAACTGCTGCAGGTCAAGCCCATTCTGGAATTGTGGGACGGCGCAGCGACGGTGATCGCACGTGTGCGCGGACGCAAACGCTCCTTGCAGGAGGTGATCGAGCGACTGCACAAATTCTACGGCGACCGCCCCCTCAACGTCGGCGTTATTCACGCCAATGCTTTAGCGGATGCCGAAGCGCTGCTTGCCCAGGCGCGTGAAGTGCTGCACATCGACGAGGCGCAATTCAGCGACATCGGCCCGGCGATTGCGGCGCTGGCTGGGCCAGGCGTAGTCGGCTTAGCGGGTTGCCCCAACGATTTAGACATCTAGCCAAGAGAGATGATGAGATGAGGCGATGCAGGGAGCATGAGGCTCAAAAGCGATGGGAGTAGCAGGCTGACGCACCCTCGCATAACGTTGGAACCAATCTTGCCATCACTTAATCTCTTTATCTTCAATCTCCAACACCTGGAGTGAATCATGTTATGAACATCGCATTAGACGCAATGGGTGGGGATCATGCCCCGGAGGCGATTGTCGCTGGCGCCGTCGAAGCGGCGCGCATCTATGGCGTGACCGTGTCGTTGGTGGGGAAGCCCGATGTGATCGAGGCTGAATTGAAGAAATATGACACCAAAGGACTTGACCTGCCGATTGTGCCCGCTTCGCAGGTTATCGAGATGGACGACAAACCGGCGGCGGCGGTGCGCGCCAAGAGTGACAGTTCGATGGTTGTCGGCTGCAAGCTGGTGAAGCGCAACGGCGCCGACGCCTTTGTCTCGGCAGGCAACACGGGCGGCGCGCTGGCGGCGGGCATTCTGCACATCGGGCGCATCAAAGGCATCCTACGCCCGGCGCTGATCGGCCCGTTTCCTACGCTCAAGGGAGCGTGCATGATCCTGGATATCGGCGCCAATGCCGACGTACGCCCGGAGCACATCCAGCAGTTCGCCATCATGGGCACCATCTACGCCCGTGACGTGATGGGTGTGGCGCGCCCAACCGTGCGCATCCTCAGCAACGGTGAGGAGGCAGGCAAGGGCAATCAACTGGTGATCGACAGTTTCAAGCTCCTGGAACAGACGCCCAGCATCAACTTTGAGGGCAACATCGAGAGCAAAGAAATCCCAACCGGGCTGGCCGATGTCGTCGTCACCGATGGTTTCACCGGCAACATCTTTGTCAAGACCGCAGAGACGACGGCGCGCTTGATGAGTCAGGTCATCACTGAAGAGGTCAAGAAAAGTCCACTGGCAGTGTTGGGCGCATTACTGGCGCGTCGATCGCTGCAGCGTGTACGCGAACGTATGGATGACAGTCACTACGGCGGCGCCGTGCTGCTTGGCCTCTCCAGTGTGGTGATTGTGGCGCATGGTCGCAGCAATGCCTTTGCCATTCGCCATGCCATCCGCGTCGCCAAGCAGGCAGTGGAGCAGGACCTGTTGACCAAAATTCAGCGCGGCATTGCCGCCATTGCCCAAGAACACGCTGGACATGAAGCCGAATCGGCGCTATCAACCTCCCATCAACCATGAAATGATCGATCGATGAAAATTTACCGCAATCTAACGCAAATCAAGCAAAAAGAGAGTTTAGGGCGCCGCTTCAGCCTGGCAGGGCTGGCGATCCTCTTCGTCGGCTTGCTGGCAAGTTTTGTGCCCAGCTGGATTCCCCCAGAACCGCCGCAGACCGGCTTCAACGGCTTCCTCCAGCAATACTGGTCGTGGATCAGTTTTGCGGCGCTGGCGATTGGCTTCATGCTCGCCAGCATCGGCAGCTATTACATCAACCGTTTTGCACGGCGGCGTTGGCCTGGCAGTCGCTTCTTCGAACGCCCAGATGAGGTGTTGGAGCGCGCCATGAAAGGCTTCGACGACAAGTATAGTTACTTCGCCATGAGTCTGCCTGTTGGCTATGCACTGGCTGGGCCGAACGGCGTTACGGTCTTTGCCGTGCGTTCGGACAAAGGGCGCGTGATCGTCAACGGCGACAAATGGCGAGAACCATTTAGCTTTGGCCGCATCTTCACGATCTTTGCGCGTGAAGGCGTTGGCAATCCTGCCGCCGACCTGGAAGACCAAAAGCAAAAAATCCGTGAGTTGCTCGGCCAGACGCCGGGCAGCGAAGACCCGCTGGCTCCCATCGAAGGCGTCGCCGTCTTCCTCAATCAGGAAATTCAACTCGAGCTGACCAATCCCACCGTGCCTGTGCTACGCGCCGATCAGATCAAGGATTACGTGCGGGCGCGCGCCAGGGAGGTGAAGCTCTCGAACGCCGCCGTGCGCGCTTTGAGTGAACGGCTGGTGGAAAAGGCAACCTATCAAGAGGTGGTTGAAGAGGGATAGGGTTTACCCCATTCCCTGTCGTATTCGCCCCTGTTGAAATGCTCTACTTTTTTCTGGTTTTACTGATTACGCTTCTTGGCGGCGCCCTCTACCTTTGGGGGCGCCGCCAACAGGGGGCAGTCGGCTTGCCGTCGGGTCGAATTGCCTACCGCGACACCGGCGCCGAGCGCAAGGTGGCGCAACCACTGATCAGCCGACGCTACGGGCTGATTGGCAAGCCGGATTACCTGGTGGAAATCACGCATGCTGGTCGGCGCACGATGCTTCCGGTCGAGGTCAAGAGCCAGCGCCAGCCGTCTACACCGCATGAACACCACGTGCTCCAACTCGCCGCCTACTGTCTGATCCTGGAAGATCTATACGGCGCGCCGCCGCCACATGGTGTGCTGCGTTATGCGGATGGCGCCTTCACCGTGCCTTATACGCCGGAACTGCGGCGCACTGTCATCGAAGCCGCAGTTCAGATCCGCGCCGGTCGCACAGCCACAGAGATGCCGCGCAGTCATCACGCGCAAGTGCGCTGTCGGCGCTGTGGCTATCAAGACGCATGCGGAGAGCGTTGGCGACTAGAAGCATAACGCCTGGATATAGCGTCTTGCGCCTGTCTGCCCTGACGTCCTCAATCCTCCAGCGCCAGCGTGTACGATTGAAAGACCTTGTTGTCGGGGTCGCGTACGAAGAGCACCATCTGGCGGTTGGCGAGGGCGCGCCGATATTGCGCCTCCACCTGACGGCGCGATGTTGCCTCCAGCACCATCACGAACTCCTCGAACGGGTAGGCATGAATCGCGGCGTTCTGCACATCCAGCAACATGATCGGCTGTTGTTCGGCAAAACGATTGTATGTTTCCGCAATCGCCGGCCACTGCTGCTTGATCAAATCGAGATAAGGATCAATCGCCATCTGGAGGCTCTCCTTTCTTACTGCGAACGGATGCCGCCGCGTCGAAATTCCAGGCGCCATAGCGTATAGGCGCACAGCCCGAAAGTGACGAACGCCACCACAAATGCCTCGCTAAAGGTTGCCTGCGAGACGAAAATGGCCGCCAGCCCAAATGCGCCGCTGATCAGGTAACAGACAAGCACCGCTTCACGTCGGCTGCCAAGCAGAAAGGCGAGGCGATGACTGATATGGTCTTTGCCGGGCGTCGTCAATGGGTTCTTGCCGCGCCGCAGCCGGCTAATGAAAACCAGCGTGGTGTCGAAGATCGGCAGCCCCAACACCAGTAGCGGGATCATCCAGGTGACGGCGGTGCTGTTGCTGGGGAAGCGCAACTTGATCGCCACGGCAGCCAACATAAAGCCAAGAAAGAGACTGCCAGCGTCACCCATGAAGATGTGCGCCGGGTTCCAGTTATAGATAAGAAAGCCAGCGCACGCCCCCGCCAACGCCGCCGCCAACGCACCGACCAGATATTGATCGCTTAACGCGGCCAGGAGTGTGAAGAAGATGGCGGCGATCATTGCTACGCCGCCGCTCAAGCCATCCATATTGTCGAGCAGGTTGAGGGCATTAGTGATGCCCACAACCCACACAACCGTGATCAAAATATCCAGCCACCCGCCAAACAACTGCACCTGCACGCCGGAATAGACCAGCACACCCGCCGCCAGCACCTGGCCAAACAGCTTGACGTAGCTGCCCAATCCCCAGCGGTCGTCGACGACGCCCATGAAACTCATCAAGGTGGCGCCGGTAAAAATGCCCACCGTTTGATTGATATAGTCACGGTCGCCAAAGAAGATCAGCACGAGGATGAAGGCCAGGTAGATGGCGGCGCCGCCCAACAGCGGCACTGGCGAGCTGTGAATCTTGCGCGCCGAGGGTTTGTCCACCGTGCCGGTTTGCAGCGCCACACGGCGCATGACGGGCACGACGCCAACCGCCAGCAACAATGCGCTGGCGCCAATTAGCAGAAATGCAGTCAAGGGCAGGGTGTCGGGCATGGCAATCTTCTCAGCCGCCTGCCTGGGCAATCAACGCATCGATGGCTGCTTGCTGATCGGCAGGCGCCAGCGCCCTGGCTTGTTGGAACATGGCCAGGGCTTCGGGGCCGCGCGCCAGATTGAGGAGCGCCATCCCGGCATCCACCATATACTGATAATTGGTTGGCTCCAGCGCCAATAGCGCCTGCGCGATCTCCAATGCCTTCGTTTGATTCCCCTGTGCGGCGTAGATCGAGCTGAGGGAGCGCAAGGTATTGACATCATTGGGCAAAAGTTGACGCACCGCCTCCAACTCTTGCAGAAGTGCTTCCGTGTTCCCCTGCCGTTGATACAACTCGGCGGCAAGTTGATGCAACCCGGCCACTTCTTCAGGGCTGGCTGCGCCACTGGCGGCGAGAGCTTCTTTTACATAGGTGAGCGCCTGGTCGATGTTGCCCTGATCGCGCGCAATGATGGCAAGGTTGCGCAGCGCCTGCAAGTTGCCGGGAAGCAGTTCCAACAGTCGCCGGTTAGCGGCGGCAGCGGCGTCCAGGTTGCCCTGGCGCGCTTCGATCACACCCAAATAGCTGAGCAACTGCCCGGTCACAGCCGCGTTGCCGCGCGCGCTGAATATCTCAATTCCCTGATTGAGGATGTCGAGCAGGCGGTCAGTCTGTCCAGTGCGTTCGAAGAAGTCAGCCAGGAGCAAGTAAGTCTGATCGAACAGCCTGTCCAGGCTGAGGCTATGTTCGAAGGAGGCCAGCGCGTCATCATTCCGCCCGGCGGCCAATAAGGCGTTGCCGCGTTCGTTCCAGAGGTGTGCAGCATTGGGGCTAAGGGTGACAGCAGTATCGTACATGGCGATGCTGTCGGCCAACATTTTCTCACGCGTGGTCGCATCGTCCGCGACCAGATCCGCCCAGGTGCGGTAGAGGCGCGCCAGGTTGGCAGTGTGGTCGGTGTTGAGCGGATTGACGCGCTGCGCTTCGCGCAGCACAGTTTCGGCGGCGCGCAGCAGGTCGGTGCGCCCAAGTTGGGCTACGGTGTCTGGCGTCAACGCCAGCACAGTATCGAGCGTCAGCGTGGGGGGTAAAGTCACCGCACCAGTGGGTGGCGCCTGTTTGGCTTGTTCCAGCAACGCGCGTCCCAGGAAAAGCATGTAATGATCCTCAGTCTTGCGCGTTGCCAGCGCCCGCTTGTACAACTCGACGCTGCTGAGCCAGTTGCCCTGACTATCGAACTGTTGTCCTTGTTTGTAGACGATGTCAGCCTTGACCAGGTTGACGTTGACGGTGTAGACCAGGAAGGCCGCCAGCGCCACCGCCACCGCGCCCACTCCAGCCGCGGCCCACACGCGCCCGGCCGTTGGGAGTGCACGATCACGCAGCGACGGCCAGGCGTAAACCGCACCGGCTACAGCGATCCAGGCAATGACGATGAAAGTAAAGAAGCCAAAGTGCCCGCCGACGCGCTCCAACTGCAGGTTCAGAAATTCCTGGTTGGCAATGCCAGCCGGTGGCGGGATCGGCGCCAGGCGCGCGGCCTGGATCAGGCCATAGATCAGCCATGCGCCCCACACTACAGCGGCGTGTAGACCCAGGCCGGTCAACCACCAGCTGACGCCTGGTGCGCGGCGCTGCGCCAACGACTCTTCAGCCAGCCCAATCGTGGCGGCCACCAGCCAGGTGAAGAGCAGCAGGAAGAAGATCGCCGGACTGTTGGCGCCGGTCTTTGGGTTGAAAAAGATGCTCTCCCCCAGGATGCGCGTGGGATCAGTCAGGCCACTGGCATTGGTCGAATAGATGTAGACAAAGGTCAGAAAGACCAGCACGTCGGTCAGCACTGTACGCGGCAGCCGTGCAGCGCCCTCTGTCACCCGTGTACGACGGAGCGGGGCAATCGGCGTTCCTTTGCCGGGCTTACTGCGTTTGCCAACAGCGCTGGTTGTTGTCGGCTCCGGGGTTACAGCGGGCGTCGCCATCACCAGCTCGGCCGGGATGACTGGAACCAGGCGCATACCAACCAGCATCAGCACGGCGGTGAACATCCAAAAATGGGTGCGCGTGGCGGCGATGGCGATCCCAAAGTGGATTTCCAGATAATGGGCAACGATGGCGGTGAGCAGGGCGATCACCATCATCAGGCGCGGCAGATCGGTGCGGTCGGGTTTGTCGCCAGCATGCAGAAACGCCGCCAGCGCAGTGTATGCGCCAAAGCCGGTGACAATGCCAAAGGGCAGGCCGACGCCCGCCATGCGCAGCTGCCAGCCGTCGGTTGCGATCAAGGCCAGCGAGCCGATCACACCGCCCGCCGCCACCAATCCGCCAAAGAGCCAGGTGTCCCGTTGCCCACGAATCAAACCCAACCAGCGCAACGCCCAGTAAAAAATTGTTACGAAGAGCGCTATGTAGCCAACGAAGCCAAGCAAACCTGTGATCACGATGCTATCCCACGCCTCGTTGTGCGAACGATCCGGGCTGGCGTTGCGCGCCTCGATCTGCGCCAGTTCGGGCGGATAGAAGGGATTGAAGGCCACCCACATTGCTTCGGGGCCATAACCAACCAATGGGCGGATCAGATTGGCATTGTCCTTGCTGCCGTCAGGGAAGGTCAAGGGAGCGTGGGGTTTCAACATCTCGGCCGCGCCCCCCCAAATGAGGGTGCGCACCTCTGCCGTACCTCCTTCGGTTTGCAAGACGGTCGCTAAACGGCCAATAAAAGGAGTCTGTTGCAAAAAGCTCAGCCCAGGCACATAGTTGGCGGCGACAATGAGCAAGACGATTGCCAGCACACCTCCAACCGCTGCGCCAAGCAACACGCGGAAATAGCGCGGACGCACTGTGCTAACTGTGAGCAGTGCGAACAAGAAAATGCCCGGCACCCATCCCAACCAGGGGCCACGGCTCTGCGTCCAGAAGATGGCGATGGCCTGCACCAGTAATACAAACAGATATGCGCCGCCAGCCAGGGATGACTGCCAGTCTTGCGCCTCTGCATTGGCAGGCTGGCCAATCCCCATCAGACGCACGAAACTGGTGAAGACGCGTTCCAGGGTCAAGAAGAAGGCCATGATCAGATAGGCGGCCAGGAAGATAGCGTTGCCGGCGTTGGCGGCGACGCGCGTGGTCACATCTCCGCCCCAGGGGAGTGGGTCGAGGTTATAATGTTGGATCACGCCATAAATCGAAATCGCCAGACTGGTGACGATCACGGTGTGTTGGAAGCGCCGCACCTGTTCGGAGCGGCGCATCGTGGCTGCCGTCAGGCCAGCGATCGTGACGTAAGCCAGAAAGCTGTAGGTGCCCTGCAAACGCTGGTAAGAGCCAAACCAGCTCACAAAGACGGCGACGCTAAACACCGTCGCCAATCCAAATGCCAGAATGACCAATCCTACGGGCCAGATAAACGGGTTCTTGATAAAGCCGCGCCAGTTGCTGCCGGGAGGTCGCTCCTCTGACGGGGTGTTGGCAGCAGGCAGCCAGGCGTAGCCGCCGTTGGCGATCTTGACGAGCCATACGGCAATCATCGTCAGCGCAATGCTGCGCACCAGGCTGATCTTGTCTGGCTCGAAGACGCGACTGGAGAACACGTTGAAGAACAACGGCGCCAGGATCAGCGCGGCCAGCCAGCCGGCTTCCAGGACGCCGTCACACCATTGATCGAGTTTGGTTCGATTCCACATCAGAGTCTGACATCCTCGGCGTAGCTATAGATTTCGATGCCCAGCTCGCGCGCCACCTTTGCGGCGCGGGGGGCCACCATCGGTGAAATGACGATGCGTCGGTCCGCCGGGCGTGCATGCTGCTTTGCGTACCAACGCGTCTTGCGGTCAAAGAGGATCATGTCGCCTTTACTCATCGACGACTTGATCTCGCACATCAGCGCGCCGTTGAAAACAATCAGGTCAAGCTCCACCTGATCCGGGCGTCCGAACACCTCTCCTGTGCTGTCCCACTCGTTGATATTGATCACCTGTACACCAAACGAATCTTGCAGGATGCCGCGCAGCGCGCTGCGAAATGTCTCCTCCGCCTGCAATCCCCAGCGCGCGCCCAATGCGCCAATCGTGCTGTCATGTTTGCGATTGAGCTGCCGTATTTCTTCCAATATCTGGTTGATGACGCGCTGATTCTCATCCCACTTGCGATTTTGCTCATCCCACTGTTTGGTTTGTTCATCCCACTTGCGGGCCTGTTCTTCACGGTCGCGGCGCAGCTCCTCCAGCAGTTGATCGAATCGGCTCTCGGTTTCGCGTTTGTCGGCGAAATCCTCACGCGCCACTTCCCAGACGGCGCGCCGCACCGCCGGGTCATCGTGCAGGGCGCGCGGCAACTCGCTGCGTACGATCTCACGAATTGTCTCGGTATCCACTGCCATCTTGCTCTCTCCGTCATCTTGTAGCCTTGCACGGGCGCCACTATGCCAAATCGTAACGTATGGCTTGGGATGGGTCAAGAACGCAGCAGCTTTCGATAGACGTCGAGCGTCAGGGCGGCTGTCTGCGCCCAGGTGAAGCGGGCTGCCTGCGCCAACCCACGTGTGCGCATTTCTGCACAGCGTGAGGGTGCATCGAGCAATTGCACCATCGCCTGCGCCATTGCCGTCGGGTCAGCAGGGTCGAAGAGCAGCGCCGCATCGCCTGCCACCTCCGGTAAGCTGGAAACGTTGCTGCACGCCACCGGCGTTCCACATGCCATCGCTTCGAGGACGGGCAGCCCAAAGCCTTCGTAGCGGCTGGGAAAGATAAAGATCGTGGCGGCGGCATAGAGCGCCGGCAAGTCAGCGTCGGCAACCGGCCCCAGAAAGCGTACGCGCGCCGTCAGCGCCAGCCTGACCGCCGTCTGCCTGGCTTCCGGGTAACGCTCGTCCCAGGCGCCGGCGACCACCAGCGGCGGCGCAGAGACGGGTAGCTGTGCATAGGCATGGAGCAGCGTAACGAGGTTCTTATGCGGTTTGTTGATCCCCAGGTAGAGCACAAAGTGGTCGGGCAGGGCATAGCGGGCGCGTATTGCAGCAATCACCGTCGCCGGCTGCGGCTGAAAACGCGGATCGGGCGCCAACGGCGTCGTGGCGACGCGTGCAGGCGCTATCGGAAACGCAGCCAGCAGATCGCGCCGCGCAGCTTCGGAGATGGCGACGATGTGCTGCGCGGCGTGCAGCGCCAGACGCAGCGCAACGCGAAAGAACAGCCGGGCGCGCGGCGAGACATGCGCCGGAAAGAGCAGCGGGATCAGATCATAGTGCGTCAGGACGGTTGGCGCCCCTGGCCGATAAGGCATCAGGTAATAAGGGCTGTGGTAGAGTAGCGCAGATCGATCGGCTGTACGCCGCAGCAGCATTGGCACGCGCCATTGTTGCGCCCAGGCAAATGGTGAAACCGGGCACGCAACAAACTGCACCGATGCATCGGTCAGCGCCGTAAAACGCTCAGCCTGCGCAGGCGCGCCGATTAGGACAAGCCGCTCGCCAGCTTGCAACTGCGTTTTCATCGCCTGCGCCAGATTGACGACATAGCGACCGATGCCGGGGAAATGGGGCGTGGCGGTGCGGACGTCGAGAGTAAAGATCATTGCAGGATGTCCTCGGCGCGTCAACCAAAACGCCGGTGCAGTTCCATCGCCTCACGATAAAAACCCAGCATACGATCCAGCATGACTTCGTTTGTAAACTCCTGTTCCACGCGCCGGCGCCCGGCTGCCCCCAGCTGTGTGCGTAGCTCCGGTTGCGCAACCATCCGCCGGATGGCCGTCGCCAACGCTTCAGGGTCGTTGGGTGGAACCACCAGCCCGGTGACGCCATGCTGATTGACATAGGTGGTGCCGGTGCCCAGTTCCGTGCAGATGAGGGGCAACCCACAGGCCATCGCTTCGAGCTGCACGATGCCCAGCGTTTCGGCACGGTTGGTCGAGGGAAGCACAAAGAGATCGACCGCATGATAGAGCGCCAGCACCTCGGCGTCGCTCAGTTCGCCGAGGAAGGTGAGGCGGTCAGTCACGCCGACGGACTGCGCCCGCGCCTGCCAGCTGGCCGCCATCGGCCCGACGCCGACGATCAGGGCGTGGGCATCGTTCACCGTGCGCATGGCATCGATCAGCACGTCGATCCCCTTGTAGTGGCGCAGCCGCCCCACAAAGAGCACCAGCGTCTTGCCAGGGTAGCGCGCTCGCCAGCTGGCAGCCTGCGCCTGCACCGCCGCCGTCGCCGCAAAGCGTTCCAGATCGACGCCAAAGTGAATGACGCGGCACTTCTCGGCATAGCGGCGCAAAAAGGGTGAATCCTGGATGTAGACCGGGTTCGAGACGGCGATCAGGTTGGCGCGGCGGAGCACCTGCCAGAGAAAGGGGCGATAGAGCGCGCCCAACACGCGTTGTCGCACGATGTCGCTATGATAGGTCGCCACCAGGCGCTTGCTGCGTCCAAGCACAAGCTGCGCCAGCTCACCCGGCGGGTAGGGCATGTGCAAATGGGCAATATCGACGCCTGCCTCCAGCCGATGCACAGCCGGAAAGAAGGGTAAGCTCACCGGCGCCGAGGAGATATTGACCTGGCGTGCAGTTTTGAGCACAGGCACGCTCTGGATAGTCTCCGACACAGTGCGGTTGACAGTGTTGGTGACCAGCACCTGAGTCTCCACCCCGCGCGTGCGTAAGCCTTCCGCCAACATTTTGATGTGGTTTTCGATGCCGCCAAGCACGGGGAAGTAGTCTTTATAGAGGTAGAGCACGCGCATCAACTGTCACCTGACCGATTTTACTGACCGCTAGGTTAACCGTTTATCTTCCCGGAAGCTCTAAAGCTTCCGGGAAGATTGCGAGCAATATCACGTGACAACCTAGAAATCGATAGCTTGCTAGAACCCTTGCAAGAGACGCACCCTGGATGGCTGGCGTGGGCATCGCATCGACTAGAAGCGTTGCGCCAGGCATCACACGTTGAACAGCGCGACGTGCCCTTCTCACCGGCGGGGCGCACCCATCCACAAACAGCGTCAGTCTTATGCGCAGTGTACCATACCTACCTCAGCCAGTGCTCTTCTTCTCCGACGATCTTGAACTGGCGCGCGCTGGCAGGTTGCGACCAGCCATGCGGCGGGGGCGCAGAGGCGTGTGACGGCGCAGGCTGTTGCGGCGGCGCGCCCTGCCCCGCCAGGATGATCACAGGCGGCTGGTAGAGCGGCATCCGCTCCTGCGGCGCTGACCAACGTTCATCCTCAGCTGGCGCGGCTGGACGCCGGCTACTCGCCAGGATCAGCAGCGACGCGGGGATGCTTGCCAGCACACCCAATAACACACCGACTGCCAGCCCAACGGCATCTGCGCTCAGCCGGCTGCCCAGCCGCCAGACGACGACGCTGCCAATCACGATGACTCCGAACATGATGGCCTGTTTCATGCTTGCTCCTTTCCGGGGCGGCGCCAGCCCACTTGCGCTGACGCCGTCCGCTGTGTGCCTCGGGCGCCAAGCGTCCGGCACTCCTCATCGCTGATCCACGCCGCCTGAAAGCGCAATGCCTCTCCTTTTGTCACCAACAAGAAATCGCCGCGACCAGCCAACTTTTCCGCGCCACTGTCAGCGATGCCGGTGGCGTGACGCGCCTCATCGCGGCTGGCGACCGCACCGACCAGACGCACCGGGAAATTTGCCTTCATTGCACCACCAATGATGCTGGCGGTCGGTTTTTGCGTGCATGCCAGCAGATGCACGCCCGCCTCGCGCCC
>DGFH01000364.1:7338-22890 GCA_002391565.1 Anaerolineales bacterium UBA3905 | reverse complement strand
TGAATCGTTCTCAGCTTCCGACCCTCCTTTCGGCCTGTCACGACCATGCGAAATGACCTGGATACCCTCTGCACTTGCTTTGGCGCGCCTTGACGACGGTTGTTTTTTTGCGTGCCACTTGCTTTTTGCGCCATTCTCGGTATCTCTTTCGCAATTGTCCTTTTGCGGATATTCCAGCCACCTTTGCGAGGAACGGCTGCCCCGTCCCCACACCTGTTTGCTTGCACCACACCAGCCAGTCAACGTGCAGGAGACCATGCCACACGTGGCTTACTGGGCAGGTTTGCGAAGACGTCCGCTTTACCCCCACGCTAGATCGTGTCGTTGCAGAAGCGGCGAAATTCGCAGTCCACGCATCGGCTGCGCTGCGGCGTGGGCGGCGGCATTTGCTCGGTCGCCACCATGGCACGGATGGCCGCCACGATCCGCTCGGCATCGCGACGCAGACGCTTATCCAGTTTGACGCGTACGGCGCGCTTGACTGGAATCAAATAAATCACGCCCTCCGGCGCCGGCGCCTGCCATGCTTCCTCCAGCATTATGCCATAACAGGCCAGTTGCAGCATGAAGTGGCGCCCCGGCTCGTGCCGGCTCATTTTGAAATCCACCGGCAGCAGCGTGCGCTCTGCCCCGGCGCCATACGCCACCACCAGATCGACCTGCGCCGTACAGCCCAGCCGCCGCGAGGTCAGCGCAATGTTAAAGTGACGCTCACCCTCTTCCAAACCATATTCACGCAAACTGCGCCGTTTTTCCAGTTCCTCGACGCGATCTTGCGCTTCGATGCCACTTTGCATCTTGAAGGTGATGGGGTGCACACCGGGTAGGCAATACTGATAATATACAACGCGTGGACAATATGCATATTGCTTCAAGTCTGTCACCCGCACCAGCCACCCATCTTCGATTGTCACAGCATGGCTGTCCGTACTATTCGTCATTGCTTTCATGCTTCACTGTTCCTTGGCCTCTTCCCCTTCTTGTGCAATGGAGATCCGCCCACGCCAGTCCTCCTTGCATACAGGGAAAAGGTCAATCTTGCCAGCAGCTTTGCCGAGCCGCCGCCCTAGCTTTAACATCAATTCCTCTTGATGATTGCTGCTCAGGTCGCCCATAAAGGCACTGTACTGAATTCGATCCAACCCATAATCCAGGCAGAAGGTGGCGATCTTGGTGCGAATCTTGTCGTCAGGAATATCGTATAGCAACAGGCACTTCATCCCGCCCTCCTTCACCAAGAGGCGACAAACGGCTCATACGCTCCTCGCTCGCTGCGTAGAAAGGTCGCCAGATGCCGCGCCTGCATCTGGATGATGGCGCGCAGCGGATGGCGCTTGCCTTCATACGGCTCCGGCCCATCCAGCCGCGCCAAAATCTTCTCGGCGATGCTACGTCGGCTGGCTTCGACCAGGCGCCCGCGCTCGTCCAGCACCACTGCCATTGCCCGGTTGAAAATGGCGATCACGGTGCGATCCACTACTGTCTGGCGAAACTCTTCGACCAGATCAAAGACCAAGCTGGCTTTGCCGGGGCGGTCAACATGCAGAAAACCAGCATACGGATCAAGACCGGCCAGCACTAGCGCTCGCTCCACCTGCCCGTAGAGGATGCCATAGCCATAGTTCAGCGCTGCGTTGACAGCATCTGTCGCCCCCTGCGTGCGCCGTCCGGGCCAATCGACCTCGGTCAAAAACAGGTGCTTGACGCCCGCCCAGTATTTCTGCGCCGCCCGCCCTTCGATGGAGAGCAGCACACCCCGACATTCATCGACCGTGGCGCCTGTCACGCGTTCCAGTTCCGCAAGATGGTCGAGCACTTCGTCCGCCAGCAGACGCACCTCGGTGTAGACCTCTGGCTGCTTTTCGCGGCGGTTTTTGCTGAGATACTTGAGTAGATTGCTCTGATTGCGTAGCTTGCCCTCTGCAATGCCTTTGGCAAACGCCAATCCCTTGTCGCTGTCCCGCGCCTGAAGCTGCGCCCGTCGCGTCGCTATCGTCGCCGTCAACGCGGCGCTGTACAGGCTGCCCACCGGATGCCCCTGCGTGTCGAGAAAGTGAATCGGGATGCCCGCTTCGGCGCACGCCGCCACCGCATCGCTGCTCAGGCTGACGCCCTTGCCGGTGATCAACACCGTCTCTAGATGCATAATCGGCGCCTCGATGCGCTTTTCACCCTGGCACGTCACACTCAGCCGTTCACTCTTTTTGCCAACAAAACTGCCATACTCGTCGACGATCAAATGTTGTACAATCGCCACTGTCATCCTCCTTGCAGCCGATAGACGCCGCACCCCTTCACCACATTCTTGCCCACCTGCACGATCTCACCCCACACCAGCCAGGGCAGCAATGCCTCCCACGTCTCCGCACGATACAACGCTGTCCCGACCAGCCCGCCCAACCGCTGCTCGCGTCCCAACCGCCCGGAATAGCCCGCCACATCCCACCAGTGCGTGTTGTCTGTCACCACTTCCACCGCATCCGCCGCCGGGTAGATGTCGCGCTTCAACACCACTGCCGGGCGCCCTTCGCCGTGCTGCGCGCACAGGTCGAGCACGCGCAGCACCACCTGCTTCATCAGCGGAAAGAAGGCCGCGGTCTTCGCCGTGTGCCCTGTCTGAATCAGCCGCGTCGGCGTCAGGAATGTCACTGCCAGCCGGTTGTCGTGGGTTTGCACCTGCTGCGCCAGCCTGTTCGCCGTTGCCAGCACCTGATCGTGCGTTACGGGCAGCGTCGCCGTCTGCACCATCGCCGCGCCTGGCGTCAGCATTGCCTGTGTCGCCCCCGTCAGCGGGTTGACCGCGTCGATACGTTCCAGCCGGAAACGGCCTCGCTGTCGATTTACTTTGCGCACACCGACGCCGTCCTCGCCGGCAGCCCGCACCGCCAGCACCAGATACGGCAGATAAGCCAATTGATTCCCAAAGAGCGTCAGCCCAAAACTGAACGACTCGCCCGGTGCAAAGTCGTTCTGCTCCGTCATCGGCGGCTGCAAGGCAAAGGGACGGCGGATGTCGCCCCCGGACTCCGGCGCCAGTTCATAGCTTAACAACTGGCAGACCGGACACAGCGCCTGATGCAGCGGGTCGGTCTTCTCGGCGCGCCACTCCGGGCAGTACGTGCGCTTGAGATAGCCCGCCATCGCCCCGCGCAGCGCACTGCCCTTGAAGTCGTAAAAGCGAATCTCTGTCTCCGCCATCACTGTAAAACGCAGGTGATGGGCGGTGAGGGGGATGAATGGCGATATTGAAGTGTCAGCGCTGACTGTATCATGATGCTGAGCGGTTGTTTGCCCTTGTGTCATAGAGTTGACCGATGCCTTTACTGACCGCTAGGTTAACCGTTTATCTTCCCGGAAGCTTTGGAGCTTCCGGGAAGATTGCGAGCAATATCACGTGACAACCTAGAAATCGATAGTTTACATACCAGTAGGTCTCTACGGCTGCTTACTGACCTCTAGGTTGGCTGCTCCTCTTGCCGAAAGCTTTGGAACTCCCGAGAAGATTGTGAGCGATGTAACATGACAGCCTAAAAATCAATAAGGCTGTCGATTAGTTGATAAGCACCGCATGGCAGAGCGAACTCAGCGAGAGCCTGGCGCGCCTCCCCTAGTCCATTCGGCAATACAACGAATATCCACGACTGCTGCTCTCCAATCTGTATGGCACAGACACATGCCTGAGTACACGGCTTACCTTCTCATCAGAGTAGATGTTGACCTGACCAAAGGTTAGTCCTGGCGAACAGTCATCCATGATCTGCATAACGCCAAATAGACTGAAGTTCGTGGAAGCTGATGTTAGCTCAGTGAACCCACTATCGAGATGTTGCACCCTCGATGGCGCCTCGATCGCTTGCACGAACCCACCACGCTTGCCTACATAATTGACATGTGTTAGCCATTTTGACCACGGCAATTCGTCGTTAGTAACGTGTACGGCGACCCGGAACTCTCCTTGCCACTGCACATACTCACGAAACGCTATCGTGTTAATCATGCCGCGTGTCAGACCTGTTTCAGGATCGAACTCAGGCTTCTCCTTCTTTGGCTTGAGAATCTTCGTGAACGTGTTGTTGACGGCAATCCACTTCGGACCCCGGATGGCGACCCTTGCATCACGGAGAATATCCCAAACATCTCTGCCAGCATCAACCCCACCGTCCTCAATGATGATATTCAACAATGCCATCTTGAGTGCATACGGCGTAGGCAACAATAGGGCTTTACCTCCCGTGGAGGTTGCCGTTGCCAACTTCAGTGAGACCAGGCTCACCGGCGCATACGTTGCGACATACCACATGCGTCACCTACGCTTTCGGCGAGTATACGTCACCCTCGGCAATCAACTGCGTGAGTATCGCCATCAACTCGGCCAACGATGCAAAGCGTTCAACGACCAGCCGACCGGCATGAATCGTATTCAGCGACGCCGCAATCGCCTCCATCTGCTCATCGAAGGTGCGATTGAGCGGACTCAACAGCGGCGCCGGCGCCGGCCCCGTGCTATAGGTCAATACGCCGCGTACATCAACGATGTGCGGGTTCTGTGTGTTGCGCATGGCGCCATTCGGTTGTACGAACGTATAGGCAAGACTCTGCAAAACAGCAGCAAAGCGCCGTTTACGTTCGTCTGCCGGAATCGTGTATTTCTGGCTGATATCGTTGTAACCGATGCGTTGCGCCTCGACGTTGCACACAATCGCATACTGTCCACTGTTGGCCGGTCGATGGAAGATAGCCTGTCCCAGATTGCTTTCCCGTTCGGTTTTGTCGCTGGGAATCTCTTTGCGATCCGGGTCATACTTGACGTGGAAATACTGTTCAGTCGTGACCGCATCCGGCAGACCGACCGCCCAGCCAAACTCGATCACGCTTTTGCGCGGCGTGGACTGTCCCTCTGTGATGAGGTTGCCCTCAACATCGTCCAGCACGCAGGTAAGCAAGCGATCAACGACCTGAATCGGTGTGGGTTTCTCTTTCTTGAGCCAGGCGCGGAAGTTCTCGTCAGCCGACATGCGATTCGGGTCGAACTGCTTGCAGGCAGCGCACAGCGGCAGCCCCTCATCTCGGCTGATTTCGTAGAGATGCTCGGCCTGAATGTGCTTGAGCATATCGCCGCTGATGGCGTTGACGCTATAGAGTCGGCCATCTTCGCCCACGATGTTGACCATGCGCGTTTGAATCTGGTTGCCCTCCCCACCTTCGTTGTTGAGCGAGTGAAGGTTGAGCGTGGCCCGGGCAGCAATTGAGAGATTGTAAATCGTCGTCATGATGATAGTCTCCTCGGAGATAGTGGTTGATTGGCGTTTGGTAACTTGTATGAGCAACTATGCGCTAGCGGCAGCAGCTTCGGCGCTAGACTCGGCGACTTCTTCTTCCTTTGCCTTTGGGTCGCGTGCGTAGCCGAAAGCAACCAACAGGTTGCAGATGGTCTGCGGACCGTATTCATCTACCAGTGCAACTACATCTGCAATATCCTCGGTTGTAATTGCCTTGCGCCGTGACTTCCCCTTAGTCCGTTCGTAGACACGCGCATTTTCCTCATTGTAGCTCTGCATGAAATCAGAGAGCGCTCGGATGAAGTCATCAGCATACTGGCTTTTGCGCTTCAAATCTTGCCCAAGCCCATACCGTACATCGTATGAACTGGTCTTGCGCCCGACGTACTGCGGAATGACGGTGCTGCGCCGGATAGCATCAGCCACGTTGCGAAAGCCTTGATTCTCCAGGATTGGAGTCAACTTCGGGACTTTCATCTCTAGTAACCTCCTCAAATTAGTCTCAGTAAACGGTTTGACGTAGAAGTTGCTGCGCTCGATGGCGCTGATCAAGTAACTGCTGTAGCCAGCCGCAAAGTCAAAGAACGCCCGTAACTGGCCGCCAGCAACAAAATCACGGTATGTCTGGAGTAGTGCGGCGCCTTCGCTTTTCTCTTCATCGATAGACTGGATGCGTTCCAGGTGCTCCTCAACGATTTGCTTGAATCGCTCCACCTGATCCAATGAAGTGATCTTGGGCGCCCAATCTGGTATACCTAACGACGCCAGATTCATCATTGTGTAGGAGTTCTGGCTGAGCAGGACATAGCTGGCGACCTCCATCCCGGAAACAAGATTCTGCACCGAGCCGCCGCCAAAGAGACCCAGGTCTTCGGTCTCAACGCTGTACTCCAGGGCAACGGTGGTGTAGAGCAAAGCTGAAGTGATGTCGAGTTTGATCGATGAGCTGTTCCACAGTCGGTCACGAAACCGTGCGAATATCTCGTTGTGTGCTGCCAGGCGCAGGCGGCGTGGTGCAAGGATGTAGGTTTTGCGCAGGTCGGCATTGGTGGCGTTGCGCGGCGCTGCCGCTGTCCACAAGCCGATCACCTTGAGATATTCAAGCAGCCAGAAGCTCTTTTCATTGCTCATTGCCAGTCCGTTGGCTTTGGCGCGGTTCTGGCCCTTGCCCATGTGCGGATTGAACATCTGCGACGCCGTGGTAGACTCCATCAAGTCCGCGCCTTTGGTGGCCTTCTTCCATTGTTTGATGATTGCCTCACGATCAACCACTGGCGCAGCAAACATCTCGAAAATCGTGCGCAGGTTCAACCCTAACAAAGGTTGTTCACAGCGCCGCCATTGCACCACCAGGTTATTGTGAATGGCTTGCGCCTGCATCCGGTAGTCGCCCAAATAGGTGACGACTGTCCAATCTGGCTGTGGTTTGGCGTCTGCAAGCAGTTGCTCCATCTCTGCACCGGATGTCTTGGCGTCGACCAGTTGTTTGCGCTTGGCCTGATATTCGCGGAACTGTTCCCACTCCCGATCTATGTCACGAGTCAAGATGGCGCCCTTGAGATTATCCGGTACAGGTTGCTTGGGGCTGGATATAAATGGCGCCTGCTCAAAAGGCCTGACTGCGTCCAGCCAACTGTCTTCAATCTCCACACCTGCATCCACGATGTACCAACTGCCAGTATCTTCTAATGTGACATCGTTGCGCCCCGTCATCTGATACGCGACATCTGCAACCACTCTGGCTAAGCCAAAGGCAAGCAGTGTATCGGAGAGAGTGCCGGTATCTTTGGGCACCCATAGTCGCTGAAGCGAATTCATTTCCTATCACCTCACTTCCTCTTCATTTATGGTCAGTTTTCTTCCTGCGACAGTCCATCGCATAGTCGAAGCATTCTCACAATCCAGAAGTAAAGCAGCATCTGCCTGAACTCTCCCGGCTTGATCAACACCTGGTCAAGATGTATCGCCGGTCTTGCCGTAATCAAGGTCGCTGATGGCAGTTCAAATCCTGCTTTTTTGAGTGCATCTGTGACTGCAGCGCCTGCGCTATTGTGCAGCCGATAGTCGCCCAAGCTGTCGGCGCTGGCGTTGTGGTGACGTGCGATCGCCGTCATCGTGGCATAACCTAGATCGGGAACGTCAGCTATTGCGGCAATGATGCGCGCGCCTGCCATCGCCCCTTCTGCGGCGTGCGGTGGACGCTCACATCGCCGGTTGGCTTCATTCTTGGCTTTGATGTGCAGCGGATTGTCGGGTTCCCAGTGCGTATGGACGGCCATGTACCCCGAATCGAGAATCTCTTCACCGATGCCCTGCTGATATAGCCGCACCCATCGCTGCCAGCGTTCATCCATTTTGGCGACGTCGTGCAAGGCAATTGCTAACCGCACGCCACGGTCAAGTGTATCTTGTGGCAATCCCCAGTGTTGTGCGAGACGCGCCTGGACGTATGCATAATCCGCAGAGAAGTGTTCCCGATAAAGCTGCAACATGATATCGATGTGTTCCGTATAGCTCTCCAACTGGTAGCTGTATCCGCCCTGACTGTTCCGTCGTTTGCGTTCGCCAGGCTGCGACGACCACCCTCCCAACTCAGGCGGCACAATCCGAAACCCAAGCTCATTGTCATAGGCGCAAAACGCACTGTTGACGATCACCACTGCGGCGCCATCCAACAGCGAAGCATCGTTGACCTCTTGCCATCGATACTCGACGGGCTGTGTTGGGTCGTCTGCATTGCGCTCATCTGCTATGGGCAATTTCATTAGCCAGTTGGACGCGTCGTCATCTGGCTGCCACCCTTGCGCATATTCTTCTAGCGTCTTCAACAGCCCCTTGACAGTGCCGCGCCACAAGCCGAACCCTTGCGCTCTGAATGGGTCGCCAATCGCTGATGGGGATGAAGCCGCCAGCACAGTAATATTGTCAATGCGCCGAATCAACTTTCTACGGTATCCCCGCTCGCCGCGCATCGCCGCCTCAATATCCTGTCGCAGCAGCCCATTCTGTCGCTGCATGGCCGCCAATAGCTTGCGGTCAGCTTCGGTGTGCACTTCGTCGATCACTGCCTGTTCGTCAACAAAATCAAGAATTGCCCCATTGCGGCATTGCAGAGTGTTCCAGGTCGCGGCGCTTTGTGCAGCCGGATAAGGCAGATAGTCGCGGCGTTCTTCACCGTTGGGCATCTGCTTAGACGGCGCGTTGTAGACATGCACAACGCCTTGTTCGCCTGGATACCGTGCACAGCGTCCTGCGCGCTGAAAGACTGCATTAGCAGGCGCAATCTCGGTGTGCAAATTCTCGCAGGAGATATCCAGTCCAACTTCGATCACCTGGGTTGCAATCAGAATGGCGCTTGGTGCCTGTCGCCCGTTTATATTCTTGCCAAACTCACGTCTGAGCCATTCTTCTTTGACCTGTCGATCTTCTGGTGTAAATCGACTATGCAGCAGCGTCACCGCTACGCTATCGCCACATTGAGCCTTCAACGCTTCATACAGCGCTTGTGCGCGCTGGACCTGGTTGCAGATTGCGATAGAGCGAGTACGATGCGACTCCAAAACCGCCTGTGCAGACAACTCAATTTCATGCACTACATAGCGGCGGCTGCGAGGCGCCTGACCTTTTCCTGATGCAATCATCTGATATTCCTCTGGCGACACCTGAACGACTTCAGCGTCGAGCATTGCCGCCAGTCCCTGAAGCATAGTGCTCGAAAACGTCGCCGTCATCAGCACAAATGGCACGATGCCCTTTAGATTGCTCAACAATGCAAGTGTGGTCGTCAGCGCGCCTTCGGCGCCATCTTCACCAGCCTGCGGAAACAAATGAAATTCATCGAAGACAAGATAGGATGAGTAGAACGCACCAGCATTCAGATTCCCCATGCCTGGTGATAGCGAATAAGGGACCGCCAAAGCACTGCTCAGACTTTGATCGATAGTGGCGAAGATTAGGTCGCCCTGAAACTTGGAATCTGTAGATTGCTCGCCAGTCTGAATAGTCACCTTTGGATTCCGAATCAGGCGCATTTCCTCATTTATCAATTTGACAGTGTCTGCCAAAAATTGGTTTGCTAATACGCGCATCGGTACTGAGTAGATGCACTTCCGTGGGAATTGTGATGGGACATCGCGATCCCAAGCCTCAAAGTACGGCCAAAGTGCACCAAGCGTCTTACCTGTACCTGTTGGGGCTTGTACAATTACGCTTCTCCCACTTCGTATGTGGCGAGCAATTCGTTTCTGAAACTCATACAGCTTCATTTTGGACATTCTCCAGACGATGTACTTGTATCAATCCGGCGCTATCGAAATAGCTGACTAGAGCGATCATCATCAAAATCCAAACTTGGGCTTGGCGTGTCCATATGCTCCAGTTTGTATTGCCGGGCAAGCCGTCGGGCTTCTCTTTCAATCTCACGTCTCATATCTTCTGGCCCCACCACCTCTACATCCGCTCCCCACCCTCGCACCCACGGCAACATCTCCCGCCACTCGGCGATCTCCGTTTCCCAGACGCAGCCGCCGTCTTCCATGTCGGTGATGCGTTCGAGCGGATGCCAGATCGTCTCCTTCAGGCGGCGAGTGGCCGTGCCGGGCGCAAAGCGCAGCGTCACGGTCTGCGGTTGTTCGTCGCTGCCCCACACACCCCAGGCGTGGCTCAGCATCGTCTGTTCATCAAAGTCCTCCGGTCGCTCGAAACGCTCACCCAACACCGCGCGCTCGATGCGCTCCAACTTCAGCGTAATCACCCTGCGCGCCAGGTCACTGTGTCCGATCACGTAGATGCTGTCGCTCCAAGGCGAAGGCTCCAGGAGATATGGCTCGAAACAGTGCGTGCGGGCGCGCTGTCCATGCAATGGGCGATAATCCAGCCGCAGTTGCAGGCTCTCCACCCACGCCTGTGCCACCGTCTCGAAGACGGTGACGCGGCGTGGGTCGCTGCGCTGCGCCAAAATCCGCTCGGCAGCGTTGACCAGCCGCTCCGTCATCGGCTTGTGCAGCGCAATCGCAATCTTCTCCAGGGCGCTGGCTGTGCGTTCGTGCGCATAACGTGTCTGCTGTGAGGCACGCCGCGCCGCCAGATAAAGACTCAGCGCCTCAGTCATGTTCAGCCGTACATTCGAGATATAGCGTTGGCGGTCGATGCGATAGCGCCCGCCTTCTTCTTCGATGAACGGATGTTCACGCTCCAGGTCGATGCGGTCGCGGTAGATGGTGCTGCGGTCGACGCCCAGCCGCTCACTCATCTCAACGTCGCTGTAGGCGCGTTCACAATATAGCAGTTTCATCCTGTCGAGCCGTTCGGCTTTGGTCATCCCTTTGCTCATGGTTGCCTTTCCCACTCGTTCAGTTGCGATGCTGGCAATCAGCGTCGGGGGATGCGCCGATTGCCAACATCTGCACGGCATCAATACCGTAGCACAGTGCGTTGCAAAATCCCGCAACACTTGCCCAAAACTCGTTGATCACTTGCGTTTTCCGAACGGCCACAGCCCTCCCTTGTCGTCTTCTGCCAGTAGAATCCCCGCTTCATCCAGACTGGGTAGCCGTCGTGTGATGGTCGATGGCGAAACATCCAACTGACGCGCCAGCTCGCGTGCGGTAATTCCAGGCTGCTGCTCAATCAACTCGACCATATCGCTGTACTCGTCTACCTTCTTCTGCCAGAATGCCATACCATTCCTCCCGATGAATCGACACGTTTTTTTGACTCGCGTCTCCATCGTGGCGGATGGCTGTTGCAGGTACTGCACACCCTGCCGATCTATTTTCAAGTCATGGGCTTTTGCCTATCTCATTGTCTTACCCCCACCTCGGCAACGTGTGCGCATAGCCTGAAAAGCAATCATCTTGCCCATCTACGCGCATCATGCCCGGTCAGCCGCGTCGATCACGTCGCATTGTTTTCGTGGCGTCAGTAGTTCCGTCTCCGGCGAGGCCCGGCAGGGAAGCTCAGGTGCGTCCACTATACCATCCTGTAAGCTGCACGGCAAGCAGTCGAACAATTCATAGCCGTCGCCGACCTGACCGCTGGGGAGCGCGGCGCCGGCGCAATTGACCTTGCCGGCTTTGTCGGTGCGTGCGGGTATAATGACGTCAGGAGTTTCGCCGTTGCGGTGCGACCTCCATGTGACTCAGCATAGAGGAGAATGCTTGCGTCGCAAGCCGTTGTCACTTCACTCGCTCACGACGAGGACCTATGTCAGACTACCAGATCACCACACTCAAGCCTGAACACTTTGCGCCGCTAGAGGAGTTGCAGCGCATCGTCTACCCCACCCTGGGCGCCCAGGAGCTGATGCGCGCCGAACACTTCGCCAGCCAGTACGCTATCTTCCCCGAAGGGCAGATTGTCGTGCTCGATGGCGACCGCGTTATCGGACAGGGATCGGGCTTTTTCACCGACTTCGACTTCGACCACCCCGCCCACACCTTCGCTGAGTTCTGCGACCACTTCTTCTTTCGCACCCACAACCCGGCCGGCGCGTACTATTACGGCGCCGACATCAGCGTGCATCCCGCCTATCGCGGGCGCGGACTCGGCAAGCTCATCTACCAGGCGCGTAAGGAAGTTGTGCGGCGTCACCACAAGCGTGGGATTGTGGGCGGCGGGCTGTTGCCCGGCTACGCACAACATAAACACGCTATGTCCGTCCATGAGTATGTCGACAAGGTGATTGCCGGCGAATTGCGCGATCCAACGCTGACCTTTCAGCTGAAGCAAGGCTTTGTCGTGCGCAACCTGATCCAGAACTACATCGAAGATTCCGCCTCTGACAACTGGGCAACCTTGATTTTATGGGAAAATCCAGATTTCGTAGCGCCGGGGTGAGCAGGCGCCTCTGGAGGCGATGACCTCTACTCGATGGCGCCCGCTGTCCGCAGCGCCGCCACCTCGGTTGCGGTGAACCCCCACTCCAGCAGCACAGGCTCGGTGTCGGCGCCGGGGTCGGGCGGTGGACGCCGGATGGCGGCAGGTGTGCGGCTGAGGCGGGGCGCCGGCGCCGGTTGCACAATCTCTTCGACCGTGACAAAGGCTCTGCGTGCGCGGTTGTGGGGATGCTCAGGCGCTTCATCCAGGTCGAGCACAGGGGCGACGCAGGCGTCGGTTCCCTCTAGCAACGCGCACCATTCATCGCGCGTGCGCTGGCGGAAGATCGCCGCCAGCTTTTCCCGCTGCCGGGGCCAGGCGGATGGGTCGTAGTGCGAAGCCAGTTCCGGGTCATCAATGCCCATTTTCTCCAGAAACAGACGGTAGAATTGCGGCTCGATGGGGCCGATCGCCACAAATTTGCCATCGCTGCAGGCGTATGTCCCGTAAAAGAAGGCGCCGCCGTCGAGCAGATTGGCACCGCGCTGGTTGCTCCACAGCCCCGCCGCCTTAACGCCGTAGAGCATCGCCATCAAGTAGGCGGCGCCGTCGGTCATGGCCGCATCGATCACCTGCCCTTGCCCGGAGCGCTGCGCCTCCCAGAGCGCAACCATCATCCCCCAGGCCAGCATCAGAGCGCCGCCGCCAAAATCACCCACCAGGTTGAGCGGCGGCAGCGGCTGTTCCGGCGCGCCGATGGCGTGCAGCGCGCCGCTCAGCGCAATATAGGTGATGTCATGACCGGCGGCGTGCGCCAGCGGGCCATCCTGCCCCCAGCCGGTCATGCGCCCATAGACCAGCCTGGGGTCGCGCGTCAGACAGATCTCCGGCCCCAGCCCCAACCGTTCCATCACGCCGGGGCGAAAGCCCTCGATCAGCGCATCGGCCTGGTCGATCAGGCGGAGCGCCGCATCGCGTCCTTCAGGACGTTTGACGTCGAGCGCCACGCTGCGCCGGCCACGGCTCGTCACGTCAAAGGGGCCGAGGCTGAGCAGGCTCAACGCCCGCCGCACCGCCGACTTACGTTCGATGCGCACCACTTCGGCGCCCATGTCGGCAAAGAGCATGGCGGCAAAAGGGCCTGGGCCGATGCCGGCGAATTCAATGATTTTGAGGCCGTGGAGCGGACCCATTCCACTCGAATCTGCCATTGGCGAAACCTCCTGCAACACTTTCAGGTATGGCTGTGGATAGGGCGCTGCCTTGCAAAATCAATCGGGTCGAATCTGATAGGCGGCAATCTCCGCTGCCCCCAACTCGCTAGACTCAACTAACCGATAGTGTCGCTCGGCAACAATGCGGACACCACTGACTGTCAACTCGAACTCAAATAAGGCTATGAACAAAGCGTCGATAAACTGTGCGAGTGATCGACTCTGGCAACTCAGCTCGATATCGAAAAGAATAAAGCACATCACCGAGATTCCTGGGTAGGGTTATCCCCAGTTCAGTAGCGGCGATGATGATGTCTTCACGTCGGAAGTCAATTTGCGTAGCATCGGGACGATAATATCTGTCAAAAATAGCGGCAATGACTGCCATATATCGATTTGTTGATTGTTTTGCCATCATCATATGGAAAAGTGAGTTTGTCAGGTGGATAGCGAGTGAGTATAGCTATTTCGTCCAGCGCAATATCACGACTTCTTCGCGCATCTGTTGCCTGGTCGCCGTCGCCAACCGGGTGCGAAACAGATCGATAATGTGGCCGCTGCGATCCCACGGGCGCTTGCCAGTAACTCATCGGGGTCGATCGACCAATCGGTCTTGACGCTACTGGCAAAGTGCGCCAGGGCATTCGCTTCCACCCCAATAGCCGTCAATCCCCGCCTTTTCGCCTCGACAACCGTCGTGCCCGTGCCGCAAAATGGATCGAGTATGGTTTGTCCGGCGCCAAGCCCAAAGCGCTGAAAATACTCGCGCACCAGATGCGGCGGAAAAGAGAGCACAAAGCGATACCAGTCATGAATAGAGCGATCGTCCTCGCCGAGACGATTGGCGACGGAGTTGGCGCGCCCATGTGCAGTTTCTGTGATTTCAGGCATCAAAGCAAGCTGTGACATGACCCCTACAGGTTGTGATCTGGCGTTAATCGTCGGACAGCCTCAGTGTAACACACCTGGCGGCGCAGACGGCAGTACAGATACAAGTCAGGTGAAGCGGCGTCCCCTCTCACGCCTCCGCCACGCTGAGCGGGCGCGGCTGACGACCGTCGCTGTCGGTGAAGCCGTAGTCCAACGCTACCTGGGCGGAGACCTGCACCTGTCCCGACTTCGCCAGGATCGCCGGATCCGCCGCCAGCGCCGCCACGGCGCGCCCCTGAAATTCCGGCGACTCCGCATTGCTCATGTCGAAAAACGCCGCCGCCGCCAGCACCGACTCGGTGCGCACCAGGCCAGGATAGAGCGCCACCACCGCCACGTTGTAGGGACGCAACTCATGCGCCATGCAGCGCACCATGTGGTCATCCGCCGCCTTGGCCGCGCCGTAGGCCACGCCCTTGTCGTCACGCTGCGCCGCAAAGTAGGAGACGTTCACAATCAGCCCGGCACGCTGCGCCATCATGATCGGCGCGGCCAGGGCGCTGGCGGTGAAGTGTGCGCGCACACCGCTGGTGAACATCTTGTCCCAGCGCTCGAAAGGTGTATCCCAAAAGCCCTGCTCGCGCCAAAATTCGGTGACGCCATCATAGAAGTGCTCGTAGCCACCCCACACATTGTTGACGAGAATATCCAGCCGCCCCTGCTCCTGCTGAATACGCGCAAAGAGGGCGCGCGTCTGCGCATCGTCGGTATGGTCGCACGGAACCGCCACCCCGACGCCGCCCGCCTGCGTCACGGCTTCGGCGGCGGTAAAGATCGTGCCGCCCAATTTGCCCGGGCTGGCGCCTTCGTGGCGCGTACGTCCGGTCACGTAGACGGTGGCGCCGGCTTCACCCAGACCCACCGCAATCCCCTTCCCCACGCCACGACTGGCGCCCGTCACCAGCGCCACCTTCCCTGCCAGATTCACCATGTTGATCTCCTCTCTGCGCACGCTCGCCGGAACAGACGAACCTGCCAATCATAACAGAAAGGCGGTAAAGGTGCATCAAACTGGCTCACTCACTTTCATGGCGACTGCGCCAACCTGGGGTACACTACACACCAGGTGCAAAACCTCATTGACTACCCGGCGTCTCGAATCAGCGGAAAGGTGCATTCACATGGCGACAATCGCATATTACTTCGAAGATGCAACGGTGGGCGATGTCCTGGAGCTGGGGAGCCGCACAGTAAGCGAAGCCGAAATCCTCGCCTTTGCGCGTGACTTTGACCCACAGCCCTTTCACATCGACCCACAAGCCGCCGCGCAGTCCATCTTTGGCGGCATCATCGCCAGCGGCTGGCACACCTGC
>DGFH01000364.1:0-7113 GCA_002391565.1 Anaerolineales bacterium UBA3905 | reverse complement strand
CTGACGATGCGGCTGATGGTGGATGGCTTCCTCAGCCGCGCCGCCAGTCTCGGCTCACCAGGCGTAGAGCACATCCGCTGGCTCCGTCCGGTGCGCCCGGGCGATACCTTGTCGGCGCGCCTCGTGGTGCTGGAGGTGCGCCCCTCCCAGAGCAAGCCAGACCGCGGCGCCGTGCGCATGCGCACAGAAGTCACCAATCAGGCCGGCGAGTTGGTGATGACCATGGAGAGCACAGGGTTGGTAGGTCGACGGCCTACAGGGTAATGCCAACGATGCACCCTATCACCGAGTTCTTTGTCCGCAACATGATTGCGGTTTACTTCTTATATGGACTGGCCTTTTTCACACTGGGGCTGGCGCTGACCTTCACCACGCGCCAGACCTCGCGCTTGCGTTTTGCCCGCGCCTTGCCCTGCATGGCGGCCTTTGGCTTGCTGCACGGCGCTCACGAATGGTTCGAGATGGGGCAACGCATCAGCGTCGAGACGCAAGGCTATACGCCAGGAGCGCCTGAGGAAGTCGGTCGTCTGCTGCTGTTAGTCGCCTCCTTCGCCATGTTGCTCTGTTTTGGCGTGCAACTGTTGATGCCGGCGTCCGTGCCACGCCGTCGCATCTATGGCCCGGTGGCGGCGCTGATCCTTGTCTGGCTCGTCCTGACGCTCGCCTTTGCATCCAGTATGCAGGCGACGCCACTGGCAACTGTGGCGATCGGCGATGGACTGGCGCGTTATCTGCTGGCGATACCCGGCGCAGTGCTGGCGGCGTGGGCGTTGATGCGCGAGCAGCGCGTCTTCCGCCGCCTGGAACTGGGTCAATTTGGCCGCGATATGGTGTCAGCGGCGGCGGCCTTGCTCCTCTACGGCGTCGTCGGTCAGCTCTTTGTACGCCCCAGCACACTGCCCTGGGCCGAAGTGTTGAGCACCGATCACTTCCTGGCCTGGTTTGGCATTCCGGTGCAGCTCTTCCGCGCCGTCATGGCCCTGGCGCTGACGATCTTTTTGATGCGGATCATGAATGCCTTCGCCGTCGAACATCGCCGCCAACTGGAACGCGCCAATCACGAACGGCTGACGGCGCAGCAGGCAGCCCTGGAGTCCGAACGGCGCGCCGTCGTGGTGATGGAGTCAATGAACGATGAGCTACGCCTGGCTGCGCACAAGCTCTCGCTCCTGCTGGATGTCGCCAACCTGCTCGATGCACCCGGTGCGTTGGAGGATCGGCTGCGGCAGGCGCTGGTGCGCATCATCGAGGCGCTGCCTTTTGCCGAAGCTGGCCTGGTGCTGATTACGCGTTGGAGTGGCCGTGACGAAGTCGTCATGGGCGCCACCGGCTTTGCGGATGCGCCTGTCGCCAACGCAACCGACGATGTGTATGCACAGGCAATGGCGGTGGGCCGCGTCGCCGCCGCGCGCATGGTGGCCGTCTGCCGGCACGCCGACGGCGCCGTGATCGAGTTCGACGCCGAGGCCGAGAGCACCGATCCGGAGCACAAATGCCGCGCTCACGGCGCCCCCACCACCATGATCGGCTATCCGGTCACCGCGCATCAACGCGTCTACGGCAGCATCGTGCTGGTGCGCCTATCCCCCATCCACTATCGCCCTGCCCCCGCCGAGATGACCCTGATGGCGGGCGTGGCGCAGCAACTCGGCGTCTCCATTGAGAATGCCCTGCTGACCGACGCAGCCCAACGTCATGAGCTGGTGTTGGGCGAGCTGTTGCGCCAGGTCGTGGACGCCCAAGAGGCCGAACGTCAGCGCATTGCGCGCGAACTGCACGACGCCACCGGCCAGTCATTGACCGCCATCGGGCTGGGGCTGCGTGGCGTCGAGACGCAACTGGCGCAGTCGGCGTGCGATCCGACCCTGGCGCCGTTGACGGAGCAAGTGCGCGAACTACGTTCCTTCGCCCAAAACGCGCTAGGTGAACTGCGCACCATCATCAGCGATCTGCGTCCGCCTCAGCTTGACGAGCTGGGATTGGCGGCGGCGCTGCGCTGGTATGTGCAGAGCTATGCCCGGCGGCGTCAGGTCGATGCGTCGTTTATGACGGAAGGCGACGACAGCCATCTGCCGGCGGCGCATCGCACGGTGCTCTTTCGCATCGCCCAAGAAGCGCTCACCAACATCGCCAAACATGCACACGCCACCCAGGTCAGCGTTGCGTTGCGCGTGCTCCCGGATCGGGTCGAGGTTGTGGTCGCCGACAACGGCGCAGGGTTCGACCCTACCCTCCCCGACCGTCTGGCCGATCAACCATCCGTCGGCTGGGGCATCGTTGGGATGCGCGAACGGGCGTTGCTGCTTGGCGGCGCATGCACCATCGACACTGCGCCGGGTGCGGGTGCACGTGTACGCGTTGTCGCGCCCCTCAATCAGGAGCGTGCTGAACCGTTGGCTCAGAAGGAGGGCAGCCATGCATGAAGAACCGCTGCGCCTGTTGTTGGTGGATGATCACCCAATTGTCCGCACCGGACTGCGGATGCTTTTCCAAGCCGAGCCGGATCTGCAGGTCGTGGGTGAAGTAAGCGGCGGCGCCGAGGCCGTCGGCGCCGTGCAGACGCTACACCCTGACGTGGTGATCATGGATGTCGCCATGCCCGGCATGAGCGGCATTGAAGCCACGCGACAAATCAAAGCCATCAGCCCGGAGACAGCCGTGCTGGCGTTGACGATGCATGAGGATGAACAGTACTTCTTTGCCATGCTCTATGCAGGCGCGTCCGGCTACATTCCCAAGCGCGCCGCGCCCGATGACCTGGTGGCGGCGATTCGCGCCGTGGCGGAAGGCAACGTTTTTCTGCATTCCTCACTGGCGCGCTTCCTGATGAAAGACGTCGCCGAGCAAAAGCTAACGCCCGCTGCCGAAGGAGACGACGGGCTAACCGTCCGCGAACTTGAAGTGCTCACCCTGATCGCCGAGGGGCGCACCAGCCGCGAGATCGCCGAAGAACTGGTGATCAGCATTAAGACCGTCGAACGCCATCGCGAAAACATCATGCGCAAACTCGATATCCACAATCGCGTTGAACTGGTCAAATACGCCATCAAGCGCGGGCTGATTCAGGCGGAGTAGCCTTCCTCCTCCCCCGCCACTTGGGGGGATTCCTTCTCCCCTATCTCTCGCTCCACTCAATGCGCCGGTTGGCGGCTGCAAAAACGCAGTTGCTGCGGTATGCTACTGATCGCCAGGTTGACTGTTTATCTTCCCGGAAGCTTTGGAGCTTCCGGTAAGATGAAATTGATAAGCCTGCATTGTCGTTGAGGTGTTTAGGCATGTTTTTGCAAAGGAGTTAATTCAGTGAACCCTGTATTTACGCTGATTCCCAGCCACCTGGCTACTCAGGTGATCAGCATCGTGATCATGGTTGTTGCCCCCTTTGTCGCAGGATTTGTCGCCCGGCGCCGACTGGGAACGCCCTGGCGAGTCTTCTGGATGGGGGCGCTCGTCTTTGTCGTCAGCCAGATGCTGCTGCGGATACCCATCGTGAGCGCGCTGCAAATTTTCTTCGCGACGCAAATTACGGCAGGATCGCTTGCCGTAACGTTGGGCGTGGGAGCGGCGCTGGCGCTAACAGCAGCGATGTTCGAAACGGCAGGACGCTACGCAGGCTACCGCTGGCTCTTGCGGCGCGACCCCAAACAATGGTCAACAGGCGTCATGTATGGTCTTGGCCATGGCGGGATTGAGTCTGCGCTGCTCATCGCCGGCGTGTCGATTGTGCAACTGGTCACGCTGATGACAATGACCGAAGCCGCGTTGGCTGCATTGCCTCCGGTGCAGGCGCAGGCGTTGACCGCGTTAGCCAGCGCCATCAACGACAACCCGGCATGGATGGGTCTTGCAGGCGGCTATGAGCGTATCGTCAGCCTGGCGATTCATGTAGCGTTGTCTCTCCTGGTGCTGGAAGCGTATGTACGCCGCCAGTGGCGTTGGGTTGCGTTGGCGCTTGCCGCCCACTTTGCCGTGGATTTTGTCACTCCCGTGCTGATTCCGGCGCTTTTGCCCGTCGGCGTCAGCCGCCAGATTGTGCAGTATCTGGCGCTGACCGGCTTTGGCATCCTGGCGATCTGGATCAGCGTCGCCCTGCGCCGGCAGACGCCAACGACGCAATCCACACCTGCAACGCAGCGCATCCCGGCTTGAGCAGGATTGTGATCGCACGCATCAACGACCGGTTATGCTGCGGCGCCGGAAGCGGCGCCGCAGCGCTAGACAATACGGTGCTCGACCGCCAGCGTGGCGGCTTCAGTGCGAGACGCAGCGCCCAACTTGGAGAGAATGTTGCTCACGTGCCCCTTGACGGTCGATGGGCTGACCACCAGCCGCTCAGCGATCTCGGTGTTGTTCAGCCCTTTGACCATCAACGCCAGGACATCGCGTTCGCGCGGCGTCAGATCAAAGCCAGGTTTGGGGGGCTGCGTGGCTGCATTGATCAACGCCTGTGTAGCTTCTGGCGCCAGCGTCGGTTGCCCGGCATGGACGGCGCGAATGGCCGCCGCCAGTTCAGCCGCCGTGACATGCTTGAGCAAATAGCCTGTGGCGCCGGCTTGAATCACCCGCCGCACCAGCTCATCTTCGCGAAAGCTGGTCAAGGCGATGACGCGCACCGAGGGCTGCTGCCGACGCAACATGGCGGTGGCGGCGGCTCCATCCACCCCCGGCATCACCAAATCCATCAGCACAACATCAGGTTGCACCTGTGCACATATGCGCAACGCCTGCTCGCCGCTTTCCGCCTCACCGACCAGCTCGATGTCGGTAAAGATGCTCAGGAAAGCGGCAAGACCGCGCCGCACCATCGCATGGTCATCGACCAGCACAATGCGTATCTTCTCACTCATTCTCTCTCCATCCACGTTGCGTCATAGGGCCGGGTGCATCCATCACCCTCATGCTGCGCGCCACTGCGCCTCGATACGCGCGCCTGCCTGTGGACGGCTATCGATGTGCAAAACGCCGCCCGCCGCCTCGATGCGTTCCCGCATGATCGCCAGCCCAAAATGGTCAGCCGCCGCCCGCTCCGGGTCAAAACCACGACCATCATCTGTGATCACCAGCCGAATTGCGTCAGTCTGTACTTCCAGTTCAATGCGCACTGTGCGGGCGCGAGCATGTTTGCCGATGTTCTGTAACGCCTCCTGCGCCACGCGATAGAAAGCCAGCTGCACCTCTGGCGGCAAGAGTGCGTGACCGGCAATCGCCAGATCGACCGCAACACGTGTTCGCCCCGTAAACGCCGCCGCCAAGTGTTGCACCAGGTCCGGCAGCGGTGTGTCGGTAATGGCGGCGGGGCGTAATTCAGCCAACAACGCGCGCATTTCCGCCAACGCACCGCGCGTCAGGATGCGGAGGTCTTCCAGGTATTCCTGCGCCCGGTCAGGAGTGTTTGCCCAGATCTGCGGCAGCACTTCACCGATCAGGCTGGCTGAAAACAATTGCTGCGTCACAGCATCGTGCAACTCGCGCGCCAGCCGCTGGCGCTCCTGCAACGTGGCGCTGCCCTGCAAGTCGGCGAGCAACTGGGCATTCGCAATGGCGATGGCGGCTTGATGAGCAAAAGCCAGCGCAAGTTCGCGATGCCGATCCGTGTAGTAGTCCGGACGACTGTGATCGAAGGCTATCATGCCGATCACTTCGTCGCGATAGAGCAGAGGCACGCCCATCCAGCTCCCGACATAGTCGATCTCACCCAGGTTCGCCTCTCCCAGGAGTGCAGCAAGTCGGGCACGGTAGATTCGCGCCAGCGCGGTGTCGGCGCGTACATCAGGAATAATGACCGGGACGCCACTGAAGATCACTTCGCGACCAAATGCAGCGGGGGCGGCTTGGGGCGCTTCCTCGATCAGAGTGGACAGCGGAGTATGTTGGCCACGCAGCGGAGCAAGCGACCAGCGCGTCGGCAGCGACTCTGGGGCGATCGGCCCCTCATAAAGCGTCAACGTAAGTTCGTCCGGGCTTTCCCGCAGGAAGACCGCCGCTGCCGAGTACTCGAGCACGGTGCGCAGTTGCGTGAGAATGGCGCGCAACAACGGCGCCAGGTCGGGTGTTGACGCAACCTGACGCGCCACTTCCAGCAGCGCAGTCAACGCCTGCGCCTGGCCTGCCACTTGCTCACGCAACAACTGCGTGACCTGCGTTGCCTCTGACCGGTCATGCAGGATCGTGAGCAGATGCGGCTCTCCATTCCATCGAAACGGGATCGCCAGCAGGTCGGCCGGCAGACGCGTCCCGTCTTTATGGCGCTGGTGAACAGCGGCGCGATAGATATCGCCCCGGTCGATCAAGCTGAGATAAGCCGCCATGCGCCGGCGATCTTCCGCATCCGCCAGAGGTCCGGGCGCAGTGCCGAGCAACTCTTCACGTGTGTAGCCGTGAAAGGCGCAATACGCGGCGTTCATATCGGCCAGGCGGCCATTCCGGTCGCGTATCGACATTGGATCATCGGAAGCGTCAAAGATGCGACGAAAGAGTCCGGCCTCGTCGGGCAGCGGCTGGCGGATGCGCCCATGTTCCCGCCGCTCGGTTGCCTGGAGGCGACGCACGTTGAGCACGGTGACGCCCCAGGCGTGCAGTTGCTGGAGCACTTCCAATAGCGCCGCCTGATCGGCCACAGGGCCGGTCAGCAGCGTCGTGCCATCGGGCAAGGTTTGTAATGAAAAGCGCACAAGCCGCCGATCACCGTTCAGATCAGGCGGCTTGCAGCATTGAATATCAAAGATCGGTTCGTCAGTTTCCGGCGTCATAAGTCCCTGCGCACAGACAGCTCCGCACAGACAGCTCACGGTGTGCGAGCGCCTCTACTGACCTCTAGGTTAGCTGTTCATCTTCCCAGAAGCTTTGGAGCTTCCGGGAAGATTGTGAGCGATATGAAGTGACAACCTAGAAATCAATAAAAACAATTTGTGCGCATTTTTCCACATTTTGCCCAAAGAGTGCAAACATGCAATGAAAAGCCGCACCGGTGAATCATGGGGTTTAACAAATAGATTCGGTAACCATAGGTTCGGCTTCCAGCCGGACGTTTCCGGTCAGCCCCGCCGTCACGCCGGAGGCGATGACCTACGGGAGAGGACGCTGTGTGCGCTGAAGGCAGCAACGTCGATTACCGGA
>DGFH01000137.1:468-4282 GCA_002391565.1 Anaerolineales bacterium UBA3905 | reverse complement strand
AGATGTGTATAAGAGACAGCCTCTACACCGATGTCGATGCCGTGCTAAGCGACCCCGCCATCGATATTGTAGACATCTGCACACCCAACCGGCTGCACACACCACAGGTGTTGGCAGCGCTGGAAGCGGGCAAGCATGTCATCTGCGAGAAGCCGTTAGCGCCGACGCCAGCGGAGATCAAGCAGATGATCGCCGCCCGCGATCGCGCCGGCAAGCTGCTGATGACCGCACAGCACTTTCGCTTCAAGGCCAGCTCGCAGGCGATGAAGCGCGAGATCGACAGCGGCGCGCTCGGCAACATCTATCATGCGCGCGCCTGGATGTTGCGGCGCAACGGGCTGATCCCAACCCCGACCTTCATCCGCCAGGAGCTGAGCGGCGGCGGCCCCTGCATCGACATCGGCGTGCATATTCTCGACCTGACGCTGTGGATGATGGGCAACCCGCAGCCGGTCGCCGTCACTGGCGTGGCGCGCGCCGAATTGGCGCATCAGCCGGATGCCTGGGCCGTCTGGCGCGACGCACCGATCCCACAAGAGTTCGACGTGGAGGACTTTGCCGCCGCGTTCGTGCGCTTTGCCAATGGCGCCACGCTGATGCTGGAAGTGAGCTGGCTGCTCCACCACGACACCGAGGGCGAGGACATGCAGATGTGGCTCTACGGCACGGACGGTGGCTCGCACTGGCCCAAGTGTGAGATTTATTCTTCGAACAACGCTGCGCGTCAGCTGTACAACCGCCAGCTCAAGTTGACCAAGGATGCGCTGGAACCGCACGCCGCCGAGTGCGTCGCCTTTGCGCAGGCGGTCTACGAAGGGCTGCCCTCGCCAGTGCCGCCGGAACAGTCGCTGCAGGTGCTGACCATTCTCGATGGCATCTATCGCAGCCAGCGCGAGGGGCGCGAAATTTTGTTGAACACGACGGAGGCATCCCATGCCGGTTGAACTGGCCCTGGTGGGCGCCGCCCACATTCATACACCGGGCTTCATCAAGCGCATCCAGGCGCGCAACGACGTGAGCGTCAAATATGTCTGGGATCACGACGCCGCGCGCGCCGAACTGCGCGCCGCCGAACTGGGCGCGGCGACTGTCGCCGATCCGACCGCGATCTGGGAGGACGCCACAATCAAGGGCGTAATCGTGTGCTCTGAGACCGACCGCCACGAACCGTTGGTGACCGCAGCCGCGACCGCGGGCAAACACCTCTTTGTCGAGAAGCCGCTGGGATTAGGGCGCGCCGACGCCGCCCGCATGGCCGCCGCCATCGAAGCCGCCGGTGTGATCTTCCAGACCGGCTACTTCATGCGTGGGCAGCCGGTGCATCAATTCCTGCGCCAGCAGATTCAGGCCGGGCATTTCGGTAAGATCACGCGCGTGCGCCATTCCAACTGCCATAACGGCTCGTTGGGGCGCTGGTTCGACGCCGGCTGGCTGTGGATGACCGATCTGGGGCAGGCGGGCGTCGGCGCCTACGGCGACCTGGGCACCCACTCGCTCGACATCTTGATGTGGCTGCTAGGCGACGTGGTGCGCGTCACGGCAACGGTGGACACGGCCGTCGCCAACTACGGTGAGACCGACGAATTTGGCGAGGGACTTCTGGTCTTCGAAAATGGCGTAGTCGGCACACTGGCCGCCGGCTGGGTCGATGTACAGAATCCTGTGACGGCGCTGGTCAGCGGCACTGAAGGGCATGCCTACGTCTGCGAAGGGCAGCTCTACTTCAAAAGCAGCCACGTCGAAGGCGCCGATGGCAAGACGCCGTGGACCGAGCTGCCGGCAGCCTGGCCGCACGCCTTCGAGCTGTTCCTCGACGCCGTCAACGGCGGCCCGACGGAGAATCTCGTCACCGCGCGCGAGGCCGCTGCACGCAGCACGGTGATGGAGGCGATGTACACAGCGGCAAGAGAAACCCGGTGGGTCGCCATCACCGCAAAGTAAAGGCGCCCTCCGCCGAAGGGACGCCGTTCACTCACCTTCCCGGCAGCTCAGAGCTGCCGGGAAGGTGATCCTCCCACGCCAGGGACTTACCAACTCTTACCCGATCTGCGTCCCGCCACCCGCCAACGCTGCTGAGAGCGGCGCGTCGATGCGACCGTCGGCGAAGATGACCTTCTGCACGCCTTCGTCGATGGCTTCGACCGCACCCATCACCTTTTTCTTCATGCGTCCTTCGGCGTATTGCATGAAGTCGTTGGCTTTATGCTTGGGAATCTCGCGGATCAGCGACGCCTCGTCCGGGAAGTTGCGCAGCAGACCAGGCACGTTGCTGAGGATGATCAGCGCCTCGGCGTGGAAGGCGGCGGCCACCATCGCTGCGGCGCGGTCGCCATCGACGTTGATCGCCTCGCCTTTGTCCGAAGCGGCGGGCGGCGTAAGCACTGGGAAATAGCCGGCGTCGAGCAGGGTGCGCAGCAGGTGTGTGTTGATGCGCTCCACCGTGCCCGTCCAGTCGTCGCGCAGCACCATGCGCTTGCCGTCGATGCGCACGCGCAGCGTGTCCTTGCGCGTGCCCTCGAAGATGCGCCCGTCCAGCCCGCTCAAGCCGACGGCGTTGACGCCCGCCATTTGCAGCTTTTCCACCCACATCTTGTTGAGCTGGCCNNCGCCCGTCCAGCCCGCTCAAGCCGACGGCGTTGACGCCCGCCATTTGCAGCTTTTCCACCCACATCTTGTTGAGCTGGCCGCAGTAGACCATCTCGAAAATCTCCAGCGTGCGGCGGTCGGTGCGCCTGCTGACGTAGCCGCTCTCGCTGGTGACGAACTGCGGCGGATGGCCCAGCGCTTCGGCGACTTCGTTGGTTGTTTCGGCGCCGCCATGCACGAGCAGCAGTTCGCGGCCCTCACCGCGCAGTTTGACAATGTCGGCGACAATGGCGTCGATGTTCAAGTCCTTGCCGCCGCCCACTTTGATCACGATCATGACATTCTATCCTGAGTTCGGCTGACCGAGCTTACGCTCATCTTTTGTTTTGGTTCAAGTACTCGTCTGCTTTGTGTTTCACTTCGAGCCACACTGCAAGTAGATCAAGTTGTCTGGCCCACTTAGTGAAATATGCCCAATCTATCTGATCACGCGCAACCACCAGAATACTTGCAATGTCGCGGATATGTTTCGGTTGGCGACTAAGCGCATAGTAGTGAACCTTGTTCAGGATCAAATCTTCTGGCGCATGCACAAAGATTTCGCCCAGTGGCTCCCCGATATCGATCAGCCGGCGTCGCGAAAGCGCAGACTGACGGAAAGTATCGCCAACGCGCAACAGGAACAGCTCGGCTTTGTAACCCGTATCAAGATGGATTGCGTTGACCGGAAGATCACCCTCTGGCTGCACCAGCAGGTCAAGAAGAATTTCTGGCGGCACCAGCATTTGCCGCTGTTTCAATTCTGCAGACAACTTGCTAATCCGATCCCCTGGAAGCGAAATGACAATATCAACATCCATCGTACTGCGCGGTTCGCCCCATGCAATGAGCGCTAGTGAGCCGCCGAGCATGTAGTCGATGTCAACGGCTTCGAGGGCATCAATCACCAACCGCGCAAACTCAAGAATTGACATGCTCTGCACCACCGCATTTACGCTGCTCGTAACGCAGCACCCCTTGCCGGGCGATCCTGAGCGAATCTGCAACGTTTAATTCCGGGTGACGCTGGCGTAGTTGATATGCTGCCGCCCGTTCCAGATCGGCAATCAATGCAGCGGCAATTGCCATACGCTGTGCCGGCGTCATACGTCGCAAGATTTCCAGTTGCGCCAGGTCGATCTCCGCCACAGCCCCGGCAATTTCACGGCGCATCTCCTCGGTGACGACC
>DGFH01000137.1:0-242 GCA_002391565.1 Anaerolineales bacterium UBA3905 | reverse complement strand
GGCGCATCTCCTCGGTGACGACCAGCGGTATTGAGCGGTGATAGCTTGGGTTGTCCATTGTCTCAGTCCAAATTGCAGCGCTGATCTGCCAGATAGTTCATGTACTGGCGGCAGCAAGAACCTCAGCCGGCGTCATCACAGGCACGGGGCTTTTGCCAGCAAAATGGCGTGCATTCCAGGTGACGAACATCTCCACGCCCGGCGTCGCAGCAACAAGTTGTAGCTGTCTCTTATACACATCT
>DGFH01000201.1 GCA_002391565.1 Anaerolineales bacterium UBA3905 | reverse complement strand
CTGCGCCCGGCTACTGGTATGCCGCTCACGATGGTCGCCACAGCGTTTTCTTTTTGCAGATGTTCGACGCTGCAATTCGCGATGGTGCACTGTGGCCGCGTTGGGCGCTGCATCACAACCAGGGACTGGGCTATCCTACTTTTCTGATTCAGGCGCCGCTCGGTTTTTACGTGGCCGAGATCTTCGTCCTGGCGGGCGCCGGCGTCACGACGGCAGTGAAACTGGCCTGGTTGACCGGCGCGCTGGCGGGCGCATGGGGCGTCTACCGACTGGTGATCGCCTGGCTCACTGCGCATCCCTCCTCTGGCAGGGACAAAGCCGAGGGCGGGCATCAGCTTGACGGCGTGCGGCTGGCGGCGGTGGCCGCCGGGCTGCTCTACACTTATCTACCCTATCACTTCATCGGCCTGTATGTGCGCGGAGCGCTGGCCGACACGCTGTTGCTGGCCTGGTTGCCGTGGCTCGTCCTGGTCTTCGACCGCTTGCTCGTGCGTGGCGGTGATCCGGGTTGGCCGCGCCGGCTGGGGATGGCGGCGTTGATCTTTGCCGGCACGTTGTTAACCCACGCCTTCGCCCTGCTCTCCATTGCGCCGCTGGTAGTGACGTTAACAATTTTTCGGCTGCTGCAACAGTGGCGCCGCGCCGGCTTCCCGCTGCGCACGGCGCTGTTGGCAGGCGCAGCGGGCGGGTTGGCGCTGTTGATCTACGCTATCTTCCTGCTGCCATTGCTGGTGGAGGGGCGCTATCTCGACCAGCAAGTCTACGTCGCCGACACCTACGATTTTCGCAATCACTTCGTCCAGATTGGGCAGTACTTCAGTCCGTTCTGGGGCTTCGGCTACTCCGACGATCCGACCGGCGCCAATGACGGCATGTCTTTTCAACTGGGCAGCGTGCTCGTGATCCTGGCGCTGAGTGCACTCTTTCAGGTGCGACGGGCGGAGCGAGTGCGCGCCGAGATGCTCTATCTGCTGATGATGGGCGGCGGGCTGCTCTTCGTGATGACGCCGCTGGCGCAACCGCTGTGGGAAGCGATCCCGCCGCTGGCGGTGATCCAGTTTCCGTGGCGGTTGCTGGCGTTGGCGGGCTTCGTCTTCAGTGTGTTGGGCGGGCTGGCGCTGTGGAATCTCCTGCCCTCGCCGCTGCCCGAGCTGCGCGCCGAGGGTGGGCTGGTGGTGATGAGCTTGCTGGCGATGCTGGCGAGCTATCCGTTCATCCAGGCGCAACTGGCGCCGGTGGAACCCTGGCGCGAAGATGGCCGCGCCGTCTACCAGTTCGAGCGCGAACACCCTGACATGCTCGGCTACACCGTGTGGGTGACGCAGCCCTTCACAACGACGGCGCTTTCGACTGCCTTCGCTGCGCCCGATTACAGCGAGGAGCGCGGCAACGCACCGACCGCAGGACGACTGGAGATCATCGCCGGACAGGGGCAGGTGGTCGAGAGCTATGTCGGCGGCGCCAGCGCTGGCGGTGTGGTGGAGATGGAAACCGACGGCGTGGTGCGGCTCAATGTCTATTACTTCCCTGGTTGGGCGGTGACAGTGGACGGTCGCCTGACCGAGACATCTCCCGACCCGGTGTTTGGCGCGCTCCAACTGGAACTGACGCCAGGCCGCCACCGCATCGACGCCCGTTTTGGCGAGACGCCGGTGCGCATGGCAGCGATGTTGATCGCAGCAGCGGCGCTGCTGGTAAGCGTAGGGCTGGTGCTGTGGTCGGGAGGCAAACATGAAAATTCTGGCAATTGAAACAAGCTGCGATGAGACGGCGGCGGCCGTGGTGGAGGATGGGGGCGTTGTCCACGCCAATATCGTCGCCACACAGATCGAGCTGCACCGGCGCTTTGGCGGCGTCTTTCCCGAAGTCGCCAGTCGGCAACACGTGCTGGCAATTCAGCCGGTGATTGCGCAGGCATTGGCGGAGGCGGGCATGTCTGTGCGCGAGCTAGATGCCATCGCCGTAACGCATGGGCCAGGGCTGGCGGGCAGTTTGCTGGTGGGTGTGAATGCAGCGAAGGGTCTCGCCTTCGCTGCGGACCGTCCGCTGCTGCCGGTGAACCACCTGGAGGGGCACATCTACTCCAACTGGCTTGACGCGCCGGCACGCGCACATGGGCGCCCTTCCGACAATTTTCCGGTCGTAGTGCTGATCGTCTCCGGCGGCCACACGGAGCTGATCGAGATGCGCGGGCACGGGCGCTACCGACGTCTCGGCGGCACACTGGATGACGCAGCCGGCGAGGCGTTCGACAAGGTGGCGCGTCTGCTCGATCTGGGCTTCCCGGGCGGGCCGGCGATCCAGCGGGCAGCGACAGAAGGCGATCCTGAGGCGTTTGCTTTGCCGCGTGCGCTGCGCCATGACGCAGCGCACCGCTTCGACTTTAGCTTTTCCGGTCTGAAGACGGCGATGCTCAATCTGACCAAACGGTTGAGCGGGGAAGGCCGCAACCTGCATGACCCGCGCTTGCTGGCCGATCTGGCGGCGGCCTTTCAGCAGGCGGTGGCGGATATTCTCGTAGAAAAGACGGCGGATGCGGCGTTGGCGTCCGGTGCACGGCAGGTCTGCATTTGTGGCGGTGTGAGCGCCAATTGCGCCCTACGCGACACGGCGGCGGCACGGCTGAACACGTTGGGCATTCCGCTGTACATTCCACCGCTGATTTACTGCACCGACAACGCTGCCATGATCGGCGCGGCGGCGGATTATCGCTGGCGCAACCAACCATGGCCAGACGGGCTGGCGATGGATGTTCACGCTTCGCTGCCGCTGCCAGAAGAAGAGAACACCCTGTAGGTCATCGCTTCTAGCGTGACATAGTTGGTTTGGCACGTCAGAGGCGATGACCTGCGCCCTCGTCTTATCGATTTCTAGGTTGTCACGTAATATT
>DGFH01000308.1 GCA_002391565.1 Anaerolineales bacterium UBA3905 | reverse complement strand
AGATGTGTATAAGAGACAGGTGGGGGTGTTCCGGGCATTGTAGCCTTTGGCGCAAGTGGTGCGAGCGAGATTGCCTTTGCACCCCACGGCGGCAAGATCACAGATAGCGGAACGGGGATGACCATCGCCGGTGGGGGCGCGAACAAGACAGTGACAACTGCCGGCGCGCTGGTGGTAGGCGGCAATCTGACAGTGACCGGCAACTGGAACAGCAGCGCCATTCTTGATAAAGGGGATTCCAATGGCGGCACCAACCAACGGTCAACGTACCCGGTGAGCATCAACCGCTATGTCGTGGAAGCACCCGACAATGGTTCGTCCCCAGATACAGTGCCGCTTGACGACGCGCTGCTGGTCTCCCTCTGCCAGGATGAAGATGGGTGCACGTTCACCCTGGGCATGCGGAATTGGGACCCGAGCCGGGGAAACCACAGCAAAAGTATACTGGCGACGGTAGGGCCGGCGCGCTTTTCGCTGAGTCCGGTGGATCAGGGAAAGCGTTGGTGGAGCTCGCGTAACTGGGCCGGCGGCTCAGGTGTTTCAAACCCAGCTGATTCGAGTGTTGCCACAGACGCGCAGGATGGTGATAGTGGCGTTCAGCATGTTGCCCGCGCCTGGGATTGTTACTTCACCGACGGCAGCTATGTCAACGCGCTGGCGAGCGATACAACCCTCGGTTTTGGGTTGCTCAACTGGCATGCCAGCTACACCTCCACCGACATGACGTGTGTGTTAATCATTGAGGACTGAAGCCATGAAGAGAACTCACTTTTTGTGGCGCGGGCTACTGCTGTCACTTGGGCTTGGGCTGACGCTGTTCGGCCTGGGCGGGTCGGCGCAGGCGGCCTGTGGTCCCGGTAATCTCAGCGAATTTTGTTCGGCCAACTATGGTCTGCTTGGCAACCTCAGCGCAGTGGGCAGCGCCACCAGCAACACCTTGCCAGCGGTGGACAACTCCCAACTGCCCACTGTCGGCGCGCTCTTTTACGCCGACTACAAAGCGTTGGAAGAGCAGGCGCGTGATCTGCTCCAACGCAACATGAAATTCCGCCAGGATATTTCACCCTATCGCCAGAACAACAACTTTAACAAGCTGGTGCGCCAGTTTGACATCAACGCCGGCTATAGCGCCCCCTATGATGACCCCGACCCGGCAATCGCCCCAATGACTCTGCAACAGCGCATCGACCTGGCAGACAGCGACCTGCGTCTGGCGCGCAATCTCTATGCCTTTTTGGCCGTCTATGCCCCTGAAGCGCGCATGCGGGCAGACAATGGCACGGACTCGGTGCCGGGCGCCAATTACAAGGAGGTGCTCTGCGCTCAGGCCGAAAATCCCAACCCACCTGATCCAACGAAGAGCGGCCAGGTGCTTGAGCCCATCATCGATTGGTGCAATTTCCCGGCACGCCTGCGCCAGAGCGTGCGCGAGGCGGCCTATCTGCGCATGATCTTTGCCCAACAGTTTATGGTCGATGCGCTGGGCCTACACTTTAGCGCCGGTGCACTGATCGGTGGCGAGGACTTTGTTCGTCAAGAGGTAGCCAAACTGGACGCAGCCAAACATCAGTTTGCGTTGGCCGACCAGGGGCTGCGCGAGGCGCTAGGTCACAGTCTGGGCAGCGGCTGCCTCATCTCCGACTTCTACACCCAGACCGAATGGTTGCTTCTCTCGCGCGCCGTGCAAGGGCAGGAGGTGGCGCAGCATCACATTGCTACACGCCTAAGCTATCTAGACATCAAGACGGATGCTGACATCCCGCTTGCGCAGGCGGCCGCCCAGGATGCCTATCGCACTGCGTCCGTTGAAGGCTATCTCAAGCTGGTGAGTCTGGCCGGCACAGCAGCGGTGGGCGCGTCGAGCGGCGGCTGCGCCGCAGCGGGCGCCCGCCCCGACAGCGCGCTGGTGACGGAGCTGGCGCTCAACCTGTTGGATACGCGCACAAAAGCGCGCGAACTGCGCGAAGGCCGCAACATCTTTGGTCTCGATGTGCGCTTTGTCCCAGCACGGCCCTATCACACCGCGTTTGGCAGCACAGATAAGGGGCTGTGGGAGCAGGCGCAAGAGGCTGCGAATCTCGCCTTGCAGCTCCAGCAGCAGACCGAAAATGCCGAACGCATCTTTGACCTCAACCAGCAGGAGTTGGCCAAATCGATGCTGGCCATCAACAACACAATCGACAACGAAATCCAGATCGAGGTTGGCTGCGACTTACAAGGCTTTCTCAACGAGCCGGACCCCGACGCCGCCTGGTACGCCTGCATCGATGACATGATCAAACACACGTTGGAGTGCGACCCCACCTCGAACACCTTTGATGCCTGCATGAACCGCACCACCGATGGCTTGCCGCCCGATCCGAACGGCAGCAACTGGCTGATCCTGGTCAGTGATATGCGCATGGTGCGCCAGGATTTGCGCACAGCCTGGTTGGGGGTGGAGGCGGCAATTTTGAAGCGCGATAATTTGATCAAACGCGCTGATACGGAAACCATGCGCAACACCAAGGTGAGGAGCGAGATTTACACGGGCGCGCAAGCCAATTCGGGGTTCGAGGCAGCTATCGCCGCCGCCCAGTTCGTGCAGGTAGGTTGGGACGGTGGCTCGTACGAACTTACCTTTAACCCTGGCGCTTTGGTTGAGGCTGGGCTGCGACCGGGACAAATCATGGTGCAGGCAGCCCACGATATGGCCATCGAAGATGCCAACTCAGAGGCAGTCATTCGGAATCTCTTCTATGACATTGCCGAAGCCACCAATGAGATCGATATTGCTCTCCAGCAATACAACTCGCTACTCACCAATTTCAACGGGGTGGTGGGGCAGACAGTCCATGATGTCTTTGAGTCCAAGCGCCAACATGCCTATCTTGTGGCGTTGCCAGCCAACGACCCCAGCTACCGCATGGTGCGCGACTCCCGGCGCTTGGAACTGGCACAGGCGCTGGAAAATGCCGCCCGCTTGGCCTATCTGGCCGCGCGCCGCGCTGAATACGAGTACACGGCGCGTCTGAGCGCCAACAACTTCCGCATCTCGGATATCTACAAGGCGCGCACAGCCAACGACATCCTGATCTTCCTGCAAAATCTTGACGTGGCCATTGCCAATCTACCGGGCAGCGTCAAAGATGCCGACAGCAACCAGCGCGATTTGACCATTTCGGTGGCGCAGCATCTGCTTGGCCTCACCGACAAGTATCTCAAGGGGCAGGGCATTGCCGATGCCAATCTTCAGGCCGAACGCACCAAACGGTTCCGCCAATGGGTGGCGCAGAATACGAAGCCGGGCAGTGACGGCAAACCGACACTGGTCTTCACCTTCACCACCTCCGCGGCCAGCAATGGGCTCATTGGTCAAGTGGTGCAGCAGGGCTACGACTTCTACTGGCTGCACAAAGTCGCCGGCATCGGCCAGCCCAAGCCGAGGAGCAATGGTTTTGGCTTGAACTTGGTCACAGTGCAGCCGGGCAGTCTGGGCTACCGTCAGGTGCGTGTCAGCCAGACCGGTCAGGTGGGATTGACCTCGTTTGCCGGCTGTCTCTTTGACTACCGCTTGATCCCACCGGCTGCGCTGCTGGGACTGGATTTCCCCACCAATCAGCCGACCGACGTGGTGGCCGGCGCCTTCAATGGCGACATCAACGGCGCACATGGCAACACGGCGCCAGGCTACAGCACCCCGGCCTTCTTGGGGCGCCCACTGGCCGCCAACGAATGGCAGGTGGTGATCAACGCCGGTTCGCCGGATGGTATCCTGCCTGACCTGAACCTGCAGCAATTGACCGACATCGAGCTCAAGATCAGCACGACCTACGGCACGCGGGTGTCCAACGCCCCGCCGCAGCCGTCCCAGTGTGTGCGGATAGACTTTTAGCAAGGTGCAAGATGCAGGATGTGAGATGCAAGCTGGCGCCTTACATCCTGCATCTCGGATCTGGAAAGGAAGACTTTATGAAAAACAAGACTATCATCACCGCACTGGGGTTGCTGCTGGTTGTGGGGCTTGGCGGGGTAGGGCTGCTGGTGACGCAGATCGGTAGCTGGCGACCCACAGTCCGCCCGGTGGCAGTGCTGGCGCAACCTGCCCAGATCGCTCCGGCGCACAGCAACGCAGCCCAGGTCGCCGGGGATTACAGCGGGATCGTAGCGTTGCAGGTTACGGTGACAGGGGTGTTCAGCGACACCCTGGCCACGCCGCCACCACCTGCGGCTGGAGCCTCGTCCTTGCCCGCTCTGGGCAGCATTGACCTGGCGCTCCAGCTCAGCCAAAACGGCAATACGCTCAGCGGCTATGTCAGCCTGGACAAGACGCTCGTGTTCAGCACCGAACACACCATTCAAAGTGGCGCGTCAATGCTGGAAATTGGCCCCTATGTCTACGGCGCCTTTGACGGAACAAACCTCATACTCACTTCCGAGCGAATTGCTACTGTGCTAGGTGGGCAATCAATCCAGCGCCAGTTCCGTCTCACTGGCGCCATCAGCCAGAGTGACGGCAGTCAGCTAACCGGCGAATACCGTGAAACCGTCTGGGGCGTTGCCCGTCAGCCAGTCACGGTGATCGGGGCGTTTACACTACAACGAACAGTCTTTGACAACACTGTGCCGGATACCAGCAACAAAGCACCTGAACCTGTTGTCGATGTGGCAACCACGGTGCAAGGCGCAGCGGTTACCGTCAACGTGCTCGCCAACGACACCGATGCCAATGGCGATGCGCTGACCGTCACCTCGGTCAGCAAGCCGCAGTTTGGCACGGCCACTACCGATGGTCAGCAGGTTACCTACACACCCAACGCCAACTTTGTGGGCAGTGACAGCTTTAGCTACTTTATCAGTGACGGCAAGGACGGCACTGCGGCCAGTTCTGTCACCGTAACTGTCACCGGGCCAGGAGGCGCCAACCGATCGCCGACCGCAGCCAATGACAGCGCAACCACCCAGCAAGGGGTTGCAGTTGTGATCAACGTGACGACGAATGACGCCGATCCCGACGGCGACGCCCTGACGATCACCATCGACCGACAGCCGATACATGGCGCTGCGCAAGTCGAGTATAACCAGATTCGCTACACGCCTGACGCCAATTTTTCCGGGACGGATTTGTTCACGTACGTCATCGCTGACGGCAAGGGAGGGACGGCGACGGCCACTGTCATCATCACGGTCATCCCGACGAGTGGTGGCAATCTGCCGCCCACCGCCGGCAATGATACGGTCAGCACGCCCCAAGACAGTGCGATTACCATCAACGTGTTAGCCAACGATGCCGATCCCGATGGCGATGTGCTGACCGTCACCATCCATACCCCGCCTGCCAACGGCACAGCGACGGTGGATAATGGCAAGATCATCTACCTGCCCAACAACGGTTTCGTGGGAACCGACAGTTTCATCTACATGGTGGCCGATAGCAAAGGCGGCGCAACGATTGCCACTGTCACCATCATCGTGACCGGCTCAGGGGGGATACCCCTTTATTTGCCGCTCATTCACCGGTCGTAAGCGATAGAAGACTGTGGAGACAGGATCGCATGACGCCTGTCTCCACACAAGTGCAAGGGTGAGTTACAGCCGGCGTCCCCACATGATAACTGCCACGCCGATCATAGCAATGGCGGCGCCTAGCACGTCATAGCGATCCGGACGCCAGCCATCCACCAGCCATCCCCACAGCAGCGACAGCACGATGAAGAGGCCGCCATACGCCGCATAGACGCGGCCAAAGGCGGCCTCTTGTTGTAGCGTGGGAATCACGCCGTACAGAATCAGCACCACGCCGCCGGCGACGCCGAGCCACAGCGACTTGCTTTCGCGCAACCACTGCCACACCAACCAGCCGCCGCCAATCTCGGCGAGACCGGCAACCATGAATAGCGCCAAACTGCGGATAATCTCGATCATGACCTGCTCCGTTCTACACTGTGCAACTTGCTCTGGTGCGATGCAAAGGCCTGCATGACGCCGACCCGGCGTAGGGTAAAGTGCAGAAAGGCGTGATACAGTTGCCCGGGCGCACTGGTGTCCGCTACTCTATCACCAGAGTTGGCGACGTTCCTAACTGCGTAGACGTGATCGGAGTGAAGTGTAGCAGCCGGTGTGGATATGGGAATCGGATCAGGCTTGCAGGGAGGCGCCGTTCATGGAGCAACAGGGCGCCTTCATTACAGATGCGATGGTGGCGCATGTGGCAATTCGTGGGACTTTAGTCGCTGTTTACAGGATTATCTCTGTGTACACTGCTTTCCGCCGCCGGGGGGAACCTGGCGAGTAAGACACCATTCGCACATGAGGAGATTCTGCTATGTCGACAGTATCGAGCAACCACCAATCTGTCATCGACGTGCGCCAGATCGCCCCGCGCGAACGTCATCCGTTGATTTTTCAGACTTTCGACAGTCTGGCGCCGGGTGAGGCGTTCGTTCTGGTCAACGACCATGAGCCGCGCCCGCTCTACTACCAGTTTCTGCATGAGCGCTCCGGGCAATTTGCCTGGAACTATCTGGAGCAAGGGCCGGAGGTCTGGCGCGTACAGATCGAACGGGTGGCGCCATAACACTGAGGCGCAGCACTCCAGTTGGTGATCATCGTCCTGGTGCAGATTGGCCTGGGCGTCAGCGTAGTGATCTTTGGCGTGTCGTAGTCACTACAGTTTCTCGTAAGGCAAGATTAGTCGCACCGCGCGTTCGTAGAAAATGTAGTTCCAGTCCCAGTTGAGTAAGACGCCAGGATGGTTGCGAAACCCGACCAGGAATGCGATATGCACCGCCAACCAGAGCAGCCAGGCGATGAAGCCGGTGAAGATACGACCGCCGATCCTGGCGACGGCGGCATTACGACCAATATAAACTGAATGTTGAGTGTCACTCCTGCACTTGCTTTTCTTCCACACGCGAGAGCCGCGCCGGCCCTGTCGCAACCGTCACGATGATGGCAGCCAGGATGATGAGCACAATCAACAGGTTTTGCATCACTCCGCCTGCAACGGCAAACGAAACGGGCAGGAACATGCCCGCCGTGTTGCCGCTGGCGTGAAAGAGCGTGACGAGCAGCAGGCTGCCGCGTGTACTGTTGTACAGCCACGTGTATAGAATCGCCAGCGCCAGATGAGCGACAATGAACCAGGCCAGGGACCTTTCACTGTTCATGCCTGATCCCAGAAATTTAGGCAGGTGCCAGAGACCCCAGATCACGCCGACGACCAGGCTGGCGACCAGCGCGCTGTGCCTGGCCTGCAAACGCGGCAGGACGTAGCCGCGCCAGCCCATCTCCTCGCCGTTGGTGAGCATCTCGAACAACATCCAGGGAACCAGAAGAGCGAGCAAAGGCGCGTCGATCGGCGCAACCTCACGAATCATCGGATGGCTGTAATCCACGGGTGCGCCAGTCAGCCACGAGGTCAGCAGAATGGAAGCGAGCTGCAGGGCGGGCAAGAGCAGCAAAGCGACGAGATGCCACCTCCAGCCAACGCGCCAGAGGAAGAAGCGCATGAACAATCTCGCCATTTCGCCTTTGCCCAGCGTCAGCCACGTCATCAGCAGCGAGATGAAGATGAAGGCCCAACCGACGGTGAGCGCAACCACAAAGGGAACCTTGAATGGCAAAACACCTGCGTTTGAAAGTTCAATCGTCCAAGTGACGAGGAACATCAGAACGAGACCAACGCTAAGCGAGTGGCGGGTAAGGAAGGATTTCATATGGGTGTTCCTTGGTGCAACCTACGTCACGTCCAGATCAGAAATCAGAAATCGCCCATCTTCCAGCCCATAAAGTTGGCGAAAGTCCGCTGGAGTGGCGTCCGCAGCCAGCGGCTTGACCATAAAGGTCGCCCAACTCCGGGGCGTGAGATGGAAGCCAGCCCTGGCAAAAGTGGCGCCAGGACGATCCAGGCGGATATGAACATAGCGGGTGTGCGTGGCCTGGGCCAGGGTCACTGCCGCCGCCGGCCTGTCTATCCCGTCCGCCAGCAGCAGGTTGCGCACCCGCAGCAGATCGTTGCCGGCGCTGACTGCCGCGTAGCCGACCAGCGCATCCCCCTGCCAGAGCAGCCACAGGTCATCGGCGTCCAGATGGCTGCGGGCGTGCAGAAAGGCGAAGAAGGGGGTGTGGCGGCGAGCAAAACCAAGCTGCCCGCAGGCGATCTGCTCGAACAGGCGGTCGGCCAGGGCGAGACGCTCCACACCCGCCGGCTCGGCTCGCAACGCCGGCAAACGAGGCAAGGCATCGCTGCGACCCAGCGCCACAGCCGGGGAGTGAAGGTCATGATAGCCCAGTTTGATGTATAGCCTATGCGCTACTCCGCTGGCATTCGTGCCCAGGGTGGAGAAACGCAGTCCGGCTGCCGCCATGCGGGCATGCGCCTCATCCAGCAGCAGCGAGGCCACACCTCGCCCACGCCAGGCGGGGTGAGTGGAGACCGCCCATACACCGCCCACCTCGGCGGCGCCTGCAGACGACACCACCGGCAGGCGAAAGACGCCCACTTGTCCGACTACAGCGTTCCCTTCGACTGCATAGAGCGCGAAGAAAGGGAAGGGTCGAGGGTCCATCCGCCGGATCAGCCGCACCAGCTCCGGCGTCAGGGCAAAGTCCAGGCAAAGCAGGTTGAGGTGCAGCACCTGCAACGGGTCTACGTCGTCATATTCAGCGATGTGCATCATCGGGCGCCTCGCAGAGATCATCAGTCCGGCGGCTGTGCCACCACTCGCGGAAACAGCAGCACAGCCCCTGGTCGTCGAACTCGGCCGCGAAAATGCAGTCCAGCGCTACAGCCGCGCCCGTGGCCTTGACCACAAAGCGCGACTGCCAGCGAGCGACGCCCAGCTTGCCGCACACTGCCAATACTTCGTGAGCGCAGCGCTTGTCGGTCAGATTCACTGCGCCGACTGCCCAGTAGTCGTAAATTGCCCGACGACCGATCAGCGGCGGCGCAAACGGATCTTCGTAATAGCGGGCGTCTTCCGCAAAGAGCAAGGACGACGCCTGCGGATCGTTCTCTACGCTTGCCCGGCTATACGCTGCCAGCCACCGGTCGAAAGTGGCGGCGGTCACCGGCTTCATCGGGTCACCTCGCGCACGGCAAGGCTGCGCTGGCGCCGAACATGGAGCAGAGCCTTCACAGCGGCGGCAATGCGACGGACAATTCTGACCTGCAGCGATGCGTCATGCGTTGCAAGATGCAGCAGCCTGCGCTGCTCGGCCTCACGCAGTAAGTCCTGATGGTGTTCTTTGTGCACCATATAGCAGTAATCGCTGTTGAGATACATTGGTTTTCTCCTGTGAAATCATAGAATCGCTGCATGATCGGGTCGCACCTGCGCACGCGGCCTTCTACGGCTGAACGAACTGGATAAAACGGGTCTGCTTCGTATCGGTGAACGTTCCGCACGCGCCCCCTTGCTCATGGTGGGCGTCGAAGGCAATGCGCGGATTGCCGGCTGCATCCAGCGCCAGCGCCGGGCGCAGTCCGCTGTCCCACGTCGAGACGGTGCAAGGCGGGATCGGCGGATTGCACTGTGGAAAGGCGCACCCTGACCACGGTGGAATCGGCATCTCTGCGTTGACTTCCTCGCTTGCCTCCATTTTCTGGGTGCGCCAGCCCTGCGCCGACATTGCACAATCACTGTCGCACCAGGCGTATTGGAGACCGAATCCAGCCCCCATCGGAGCGTGGTAGGCAAGACGTGGTCGATTCTGGGCATCCAGCGCCAGGTCCACCCCTTCCTCGCCGTGCGTCTCTGAGAAGCCCAGATTCAGGGCAGACCATGCCTGCGCCTGCGCACAAGCGGCGGCGTCGCAGGTCAGATAATAGAGCGTGTTGGTCGACAGGCTGCCGCCCGCCCCGGTTCCTGTGTATAACGCAACACGCGGTTTGCCTTCCGAGTCCACCTCCAGGGCAAACACGGCGAAATGTGAGACGCTTGCCGAAACGGTGTCGGCTAACAAGATCGTTGACCAGCTCTCGACCAGGTGGCACTGTTGATTGCACTCGACGTAGACAACCGGCTGTGTGAGTTCATCACTGTTGTATGTGGCGTACACCATTCGCGGCTGCCCGTCTGGACCGAACGCCAGGTCGAAATCACGCGCGTGTGGATCATCCAGCAACCGCAACTCGCGCCACTGCGCAGCGTCGGTGCAGTCGCTGTCGCATGATGCGTAAAAAACGCCCCGATGCGCATCTTCGTGATCGGCGCCGTTGTCGTAGTAGATGAACCGGGGGCGTCCCGCCTGATCGAGGGCGAATGCATGAATGAACGGTTCGACCCACCCGATCGGTCGCGCATAGGTGTAGCCGATCGCACCGCTGCGCCATTGGTCGCGCGCCAGACAGTTGCTGTCACACATCCAATACTGAAAGATAAAGATGGCGCCCGACTGCGCGGGTATGCGCAACAACAGGCGAGGTCGCCCCAACGGGTCGAGCGCCAGGCTGGCATAATCCACCCCGTCGCCAAGTTGCAGGATCGTGAAGGCGGACGAGGTGGTGCAATTGGTTGCGCAGTACGCATAGTAGGCCGGTCGCGTCGGAGCTTGCGAGGCGCCCGCCTGAGGTGTAAATGCAACATGGACGCCGCCCGCCGGATCCACAGCCATCGTTGCATGAGAGGTGGGAAGTTCGATATTCGGCGTGGGGACAAGAAAGAAGCCTGTCGCATCTGGCGGCGCACTCACCACCGTCACCGTGGTCTGCGCCGTCACAGAACCGGCTGCATTGGCTGCTGTCAACGTATAGCGCGTCGTGTTCGCCGGCGCAATGGTGATGCTGACGCCTGCCACTGCGCCGATGTCCGGGGCGATGTTCAGGCTGGTTGCACCGCTTACGTCCCAGGCGAGCGTGACCGATCCACCGGCGGGGATGCTGGCGGCGTTGGCGGTGAAACTATGAATGACCGGCATAGCGTCTGTTCCGCCGCTAACCACAGGCAGATAGAGCGCTTGTGACGGCGCGGCGGGGCCGCCTGCGATTTCTGGGTCTTGCGCGGTTGCTACACCGAGCCGGGCAATCAACCATAGCAGCGCCATCAGAATTGCAGCGAGGTGGAAAAACTGTCGTCTCATTGCTAGTCCTCCAATCCATTCGTTTAGATACGAACAAGCCACACGGTTGGGGCGTCACGGCGTGACCACCAACCGACCCTCCATCCCTGCCTGGCGATGCCCGGCCACTGTACAGAGATAGGCGTAGACGCTGTCGGCGCCGGCCGTGAAGGTGACGGCGGTCGTCTGCTCTTTGGCGCTCACCAATGGCGTCTTTGCCGCCAGATCGGGCAGCGCCAGGTCATGGCTGACGCCGTCGCCGTTCACGATGGTGATGCGCACGCGTTCGCCGCGCTGAACGATCAGGTCCGGGTTGACGACGCCATCGATAGCGCCGTTTACACCGATGAAGGCCATACGCCCATCTACGACGCCAGTGCGCAAGGTGAAAGTTTGATCGACCGTTTCGGCGGCTGCCTGACCTATGCAGCCGGTCAAGGCGAGCAGCATGGCGCAGAAAAGTGTGATGACAAGGAGTCTTCGTTTCATCGCGCACCTGTCAGAAATTCCAGTAGCGAGCCGTAGCCATCAGCGCCAGCGACAGCACCAGGAGAAGCACGTCCCAGCGCTCGAAGCGATGCATCGCCGCATCCAGCCGACCCAGCTCTGCACCCTGCTCGGCTGTGGGCTGGCCGCCCGACGCAGCGATGGCTGCTCCCAGTGCGCCCAGGCGCGCGGCCCGAGGACGGATGCCGAAGAAGCCGATGCCAAAAGCTGCCAGCGCCGCCAGCGAACCGAGAGTGAAGCCCAGTCCCGGGCCAGAGGTGATCCAGGCAGCGCTCACACCGCTGGACGAGAACCAGTAGAGCGCCAGTCCGGCAAGGATGGTAAGCATGCTGGAAACGTTCATGAACAACGGGTAGCGATGCTTGCCCACCAGGTCTTGCATGAATTTGGGGCCGGCTGGCCCCAGCCCCTTGGCCGTCGGCGCAAAATAGAAGAAATAGGCGACGGCCGCGCCAGCCCAGAATGCGCCGGCGACGATGTGAATGAGACGGAGCAGAAGCAATACGATTGACATAAGGATACCTCCACTGGTTGAACTGAGAACTGCCATCCATCAGGCGATGCTTGTATTCAACCAAAGGGGCGTCCTGTTGTGGGGCGAGCGAGTGACCCCCGCGCTCACCCCAAATGTGGTACAATTGTGGTAGTTGCTCTCTTGCGCTTGTGTTTACACCCACTGCTTTGGTAGCCAGATGCGCGCAGAAGAACCGCCTCTCTATTTTGGTGAATGGCTCAAGCGCCGTCGGCAGAGTCTCGACCTGACGCAGGCGGAGCTGGCCGAGCGCGTCGGCTGCTCGGTCTTTGCCCTACGCAAGATCGAGAGCGGCGAACGGCGTCCCTCCAAACAGTTGGCGGGGCTGCTGGTTGTTGCTTTGCAGGTGCCGTCCGAACAAGCGGATATTTTTGTGCGCGTGGCGCGCGGTGAGATCGGCTGCGATCGTCTGCATCTGCCAGGGCAGCAGGCTGAGACGACCGCCGGCCCTTCGCCAGCCGCGCTTATGCGCAAGTGGCCGCTGCGCGCTGCGCCTCTGGTGGGGCGCGAACACGAACTCGCCACCCTCGGACAGTTGCTGCGCGATCCGCTCTGTCGGCTGCTCACGCTGATCGGGCCGGGGGGCGTTGGCAAGACCCGTCTGGCGAGCGAACTTGCATTGCAAGAGGCGCCGCACTTTGCCGACGGCGCCTGGTTTGTGCCTCTGGCCTCGGTGGCAAGACCGGCAGCCGTGATTCCCGCGATTGCCGACGTGATGGGACTCGTCCTGCGCGGGCAAATGGAGCCGCGCCAGTTGCTACTCAACGCCCTGGCAGATCGATCGGCGCTCATTGTGTTGGACAATGTAGAGCATCTGTTGGAGAGCGCTGAACTGTTTGCCGAGATATTGACGCACGCCCCTGGGGTGAAGCTGCTGGTCACCTCACGCGCACGGCTCAACCTGCAAAGTGAATATGTCTTCGTCACCCAGGGGTTGCCTGTCCCTCCTCCTGACCGACTCCACCAGGCGCTGACGTATGACGCCGTCCGGCTCTTTGCGCAGAGCGCGCAACGCGCGGGAGCCAATGCTGCGCTGCAGGGTGAAGAGCTTGCTGCCGCAGTCCAGGTCTGCCGATTGGTGGAAGGGATGCCGCTTGGCATTGAGCTGGCGGCAGCCTGGACGCCACTGCTCAGTTGTCAGGAAATCGCCGCCGAAATCCAGCGCAGTCTGGATTTCCTCACTACGCCGCTGCGCGACCTGCCAGAACGCCAGCGCAGCCTGCGCGCAGTCTTTGACCATTCCTGGCGCCTGCTCGCCACGGAGGAACAGCGGGTGCTGAGCCAGCTATCGATCTTTCGGGGCGGCTTCGAACGCAGCGCCGGTCGCGCCGTGGCCGGCGCCGACCTGAACGCGCTGCTGGCGCTGACATCAAAATCGCTCGTCCGCCGCAAGGAAAGCGGGCGCTACGACCTGCACGAGGTGGTGCGTCAATACGCCTTGTCTCACCTGATGCAGACGGCGGAATACACCGAGACCTGCAATCGTCACAGCCGCTTTTATCTCGCCATGCTGGATGATTGCGAGCCAGCCTTGCGCAGCGGCGCTCAACGCCAAACCTTGCGCAGCCTGGTCGAAGAGATTGACAATCTACGCGCAGCCTGGGAGTGGGCCGTTGCCCACAACATGGTTGACGCCCTTGCATCCGCTGCGCGCGCCTTTGGTTGTCTGTTTGAGCTTGCCGGTTGGCTGGAGGAAGGCGTCAAACTGCTGGAGAGCGCCATCCAGGCGGCAGACGATGGCTGCGAGACGCCGATGCAGCGTCGGCTGAAAGGCGAAGCGCTGGCTCAGCAGGCGCTGCTCCTGATGCGGCAAGGTCGATTTGTGTCGGCGCTGGAGTGCGCAGATAAGAGCCTGGCCCTGCTGCGGCCGCTCAGCGACCCCAACCTGCTGGTGCGTCCCCTGCTCTTTCGCAGCATCATCCTGCACATGGTCGGCGATCTGGATGGGGCGCAGGCGGCTGATGAAGAAGCGCTCGTCTGTGCGCAGTTGGCGGGCGATCGCTGGGGTGAAGCATACGCCGACTTCCTCCTGGGTCACGTGATGCATCTGCGCGGCAACCATCAGGCGGGCTACGTGCGCATGCAACGCGGCCTGCGTCTGTGGCGCACGATCGGCGACCCCCATGCCATTGCCCTGGGGTTGAACTTTTTTAGCCCCGCTGCCATCCGACTGGGGCGCTACGCAGAAGCAGAGAAAGGCTTGCAGGAGAGTCTGAGCATCGGACAGGAGCTGGGCGATCGTTGGAGCATCGGTACGTCTCTGCGCTTCCTGGGGCTGGCGGCGCTTTTGCAGGGAAAGATAGCCAACGCGCAGAGCTTGCTGCACCAAAGCCTGGCCGTGCATCGAAGCGTCGTCACCGGCTGGGACATCTCCCGTTCGTTGCTCTACCTGGGCGAGGCTGACCTGGCGTTGGGAGATATAGTCGGTGCACAAGAGCACTTCCGCGAAGCCCTGATCATGGCGGAGGAAGCGCACGCGCAGCCGCTGATCGAAGAAGCGCAACTGAGATTGGCCGAGCTGCCTTCATAAGCCGATGATTCAGCAAGATTTCCATGAACAACGAAAATGGGCAGCAGCGTTTCGCCTCTCGCAACTCGCCCCTATTTTCAGGCTAGATCGGTGCACTCTGCAAGCACACCTCGTAGAGATCGCGGGCAGGCGGGCGGGCGCATAGCTGTTGCGCGCGAGCAAACTGTTCTTGAAAGCGATTGCTTTGCTCGTTGTTCTGCAGGTCGGTCATGCTCTCCCACAGACCGATTGCCAGGACTCTGTGGGCAGCGCTATCGCTCAGCATCGTGATCAAGCGGCAACCCGGCTGCTGCTGCATCAGTGGGATGATCGAGTTGGCGGCGATGTGAATGAGCTCGTCGAGTTTGCCAGCCTGAAGTTGAAAGCTGATGACTTGTGCGACCATCGTTGTGGCTCCTTTCCGTGCGCATGGCGAACAGTGCGTGGCGAACAGTGCGTGGCTGACAGCACAGCGGTGCTGCGTACAGCGATCACTTCTCCAAGATCTCTTTCAGCCTTTGCAGACTCACTGCACACGCCTGTTCCAGACCGCCATCGCCGGCGGCATTGACCATACGGGCGGCGGTGGCAGTTTGGGGCCGATAGCAAAAGCGTTGGGTAAGGCGCGTGCCCTGCTGTTGTGGCAGCAAGGTGATCTCCCACTCAGCGCGGTTGAACCAGCCATCGCCCTTACGCAACCCGGCCTGCCAGGCAATGCGCACGCCCGGCTCCAACGCCTGTCTCTTATACACATCT
>DGFH01000032.1:2646-16839 GCA_002391565.1 Anaerolineales bacterium UBA3905 | reverse complement strand
AGATGTGTATAAGAGACAGCTAAAGGGATATACTCATCGCTCATAAGCTGCGTCTCGTAATCAATTTCGTAAACAATAGAACGCTGATGGCGCGGATGGGGCGGATTTGCATAGATAGTTCCATTGATCCTCTTTTTTGCTCCCGCTTTGACGCAGAGTCGTGAAGCCTCAGAGTTGAGCAGAGAGTCAAGAGAGAATTGCACTTACTTTGCGGTGCTTTGCGTCTCTCCGTCTTTGCGTCAGAGCTTCGCTCCTCGCAGCTTGCCCATGCTCAGTCATTTGAATACGGATCCGCAGCATCGCGCAGACCGTCGCCCAGGAAGTTGAAGCCGAGCACCGCCGCCACAATAAAGAAAACGGACGACGCAATCCACGGGTTGAAACCGAGCGTCTGGATCGTCTGCGCGTCGCGCATCATCGTGCCCCAACTGACCAGCGGCTCCTGGATGCCGATGCCCAGAAAGCTGAGAAAGCTCTCGGCAAGGATGATCGTCGGGATCGTCAGCGTCAATACAACGATGATATGGCTGAAGGTGTTGGGCAACAGGTGCTGGAACATGATGCGGCTGTCCGACGCACCCATCTCTTTGGCCGCCAACACAAAGTCGGTCTCGCGCAGCGCCAGCACCTTGCCGCGCACCTCGCGCGCCAGCAGTGTCCAACTCAACAGCGCAAAGATGAAGGACATCGTCACGAAGACGGCGAACTGATCCCAGGTGATCGGGATCACGGCCGCCAGCGCCATCCATAGGGGAAGCTGCGGGAAAGATTGCACGAACTCGACGAAGCGCTGCGTCCAGTTATCGATGCCGCCGCCATAGTAGCCGGAAAAGACGCCGACGATAGCGCCGACAAAGACCGAGATCAGCGTACCGAAGAGCGCCATCGTCAATGAGATGCGTCCGGCCATGCACGAACGGCCAAAAATGTCGCGGCCAAAGCGGTCGGTGCCGAGCAGAAAGATTTTGGCGTCTCCTGCTGCACCAAAGAGATGCCAATCGGTGGGAATGAGTCCAAAGAGCTTATATTCCCAGCTACGCACAAAAAAATTGATCGGATATCGGACAGTCACATCATCGACCCAGGTTGACGTCATGTCGGCGTTGAGCTTCTGCACACGTTTGTAGACGAAGGGCTGAAAATGAAATTTGCCGGCCGAGTCGATGAAGTGAATGCGCGTAGGCGGTGTAAATGCATCACGCATGTTGAGCGCCACCGGATCATACGGCGAAAAGAAGTCGGCGAAGATCGCCATGATGAAGAGAGCGAGCACAATCAGGCCGCCGACGATAGCGACTTTGCTGCGTCGGAATTTGCGCCAGACCAGCTCACCGTAGCTTTCGTGGCTGCGCGCCAATTGACGCAGCACCGTCCCGAGCACACCATCGGTCGCTGCTTCGTCCGCCTCGGGCAGGAGCGGTTCATCAAACACCCGCTCCTTCTCGATCTCCTGCATGCGAAGACTTTCACTCATGGTTCATCTCTTTGCTGACTTAGCTTAAGCGAATGCGTGGGTCGACAAGCGCCAGAACGATGTCGGCGATCAAATTGCCGAGCACCAATAAAATGGCATAGATCATCAAGAAGCCGCCGGAGACATAAATATCCTGGATCGCCAGCGAACTGTAGAACATTGGCGCCAACGTGGGAATGTTGAGCACAATGGCGGCTTCCAACTCGCCCTGAATCATGTAGGGCAACACCGTGCCCTGGTACATGATGATCGGATGAAGGGCATTGGGCACGGCATGTTTGTAGACGACTGCGTTTTCGCCCAACCCCTTGGAACGCGCGGTCGTCACATACTGGGCGTTGAGGTTATCCAGCAGGTTGCCGCGCATCACGCGCATATTGCGCGCAATGCCCCCCAGCCCGGCGATCAGAATCACAGGCCAGACATATTTCAAAATGTCGAGAAATTTTTCAAACGACATCGGTGCAAACGCATACTGGGGTGACGTGTAGCGCCCGATATAAGGATAATTCCACTCAATCACCATGGCATACATCAACACCAGCGCCATGAAGAACCTGGGCACCGAAGTGCCAATAAAGGCAAGCACGGCAGCCAGATTATCCCCCAGGCTATATTTATGCGTGGCGGCGTAAATGCCGATCAACAATCCGAAAAAGGTGGAGATAAAGTGCGCCGACAACGCCAAAAAGAGAGTGCGCGGCAGCCGCTCCCAGATCAGTTCACCGACATCCTTTTTATAGGCGAATGAATAGCCGAACTTGCCTTCCGTGACAATACCCTTGACCCAGATGATGTATTGTTCCCAAAGCGGTTTGTCGAGACCGTAGAGCGCACGATATTGATTCGCGGCAGCCTCAGCTTCCTGGCGCGACATGTTGCCCTGATTCATCAACGACATCTCATAGGAAGTCGCAAAATCGCCTGGTGGCAACTGGATGATGATAAAAGAGACAATGCTGATGCCGATGAGCAGCGGAATGCTGGCGAGCAAGCGCCGCAAGATATAACTGATCATGCGCAAACCCCGATCTGGCGGTAAGGAAGAGGGGGAGCAGGGGAGACTCACGATGCTACGTCAGTCTCCCCCTTTCCCTATCTCCCCCTTTCCCTAATCAATCACGAAATTCCCAAACTCGACTCGACTACTCTCCCGGCCCTACGACACAAACCTTGCCGTCACTCTCGTAGGTGCACCCTTCGTGATAAGGCACCGTCTGCGGATAGATCTCAGATTGACCCTGGTCTGTCCGATGCGCTTCCTCGAGCCAGATCTGCTCCATCAGGTAGTTGTTGGCGTCCCACTGATAGAGGAAAGCGGGCGTCCCGACCGGAACATTCTTGAAATTCTTGTTGAGCATCAGACCATAGCGACCGACGATCAGACCGAGGTTGTAGACATTCTCGGTGTAGAGCTTGTTCAGTTCAGACATCAAGGTAAACTCAGTCTCGAAATCCGTCGCCAGGCAGAACTCGTTGGAGATCTCGATCAAACGCTGTTCGAAGTCGGCATATTCGTCTGGGGCGACTTCGCCTTCGGCCAGGCGATGCCAGCCAAAGTCGGTGCGCACCGGGGCAATGTCTTTGCAGCGCACGTTGGGTGTAGCAAAAGCCTGGCCTGGACGTGTAATGCGCATCTCCCACGTACCGCCGCGATCGTTGGCATCCATGGCAGTGCCCGCCAGCGTGCGGAAGTTGACCTTAATGCCCACATCCTGCAAGAAGGCAACAATGGCCTGACCCAGGCTGGCGCCGGCCGTGTTGTCCTCGCCGACTTCCATGCCAATGACAACATCCTGACCCGCAAGCGGCCCTTCCGTAAATTCGCGGATGCCATCGCCGTTGGTGTCCTTCAGTCCCAGACTCTCAAGCAACGTGGCGGCGCTTTCCGGTGAGTACGGGTAGTAGACGGTCGCTGGGCGGTCGAAATAGGCCGAGCCAGGGAACAATCCACCTGCCCACGGACGGAAGAACGGCCCATTAGTCAACGACTTCGAGAGTCCTTCACGGTCGATGGCGTAGGCCACTGCCTTGCGAAAATCGACATTGCGCAACAGGTCGCGAATCACACGGTCGCGGTCACTCTGCACGCCTAGGTCCTTAGACTGGTTGAACTGAATATCAAAGCCCAGCGTCTCAGGCCCCCACTCCACGCGGAAGGTGGCGTTCGGGTCTTGCGCCTGACGCACGGTCTCGTCCATTGTCTCGATATTCTCGACGTTGGAGTGGTCGGCGGTGCCGGCCAGGGTGTTCAGGGTGCGCGTGGAACCGGTCTTGGAGTAGGTGAATTGCACCTCGTCCAGGTAGGGCAACTGGCAACCGTTGCTGTCAACCTTGTAGTAGTACGGGTTGCGGCGCATGACCAGGAACTCGTCGGTGCGATATTCGACAGGCACCCACGGCCCCATGGTGACGACCGGCAGCTTGTTCGGCGGCAATGCATCGCGATAGCTTTGATAATCTTTACCACCGTACTTGGGGTGGAAGGGTTTCAGGATGTGCGCCGGGCCAGGCGAGAAGATGAGATTGGTCAGGTTGTAAAGGAACTTGGTCGGCTTGGCAACCGGGAAGGTGAACTTCAGCGTGTAGTCGTCCAACGCCTCCAACGTCACCGGCTTGCCGTCGATTTGCCAGAAGCTGGCGTTCGTCCAGGTGGAGACGTTCGGATCCATGATGTTGTCTTCCCACAGGAACATGACATCTTCCGTGGTGAATTCAACGCCATCTGACCACTTGGCGCCCTCGATCAGGTGCATCGTCAGCGACATGCCATCTTCCGACCATTCGTAGCTTTTCGCCAGGAAGGGGATCGGTGTGACGCCTTCACTCAAGAACATGGCGCCGGTGTTGAGCGGCTCCTCCTGAACGATGGCTTCGATGCCAAACCAGCCCTGCACTGCGCCGGCGTTGTAGTTCCAGCCTTCCAGCGGCACGGCCCACACATCACGCCAGATGCCACCGTACTGGCCGACGCCATCGGAGTAGAAGCCTCCTTTATAAACGAACGGCTCTTTGGGCAGGCGCTCCTCAATCGGCGGCAGCTTGCCTTCCTCGACCAGCTTGGTGACCCACTCGGGTTCGCAGTACTTGTCAAACGCCTTGAATTCGACGATCTCGCTGACCGGGAAGACCTTTGGCTCACGCATGCCTTCCATCAGCACTGCTTCCGGATACTCGACAGGTGCGGCCAGCTCCCCTGCTGCCGGCGCTTCAGCCGCTGGCGCCTCTGCTGCAGGTGCTTCCGTAGCTGGCGCTTCCGCAGCTGGTTGCTCTGCTGCCGGCTGCTCAACCGCTTCCGGCGCCGACGAACATGCCGCCAACAGCAGCACGAGCGCAGCAATCATTACAACATACACGAACTTCCGTAACTTCATAGTGAGAATCCCTTTCACACATTCACTGCAATCACGACCAAACACAAACAGGATGAAATTCACCAACTACAGTGTTCGCCGATTTGTGTGCGCCGGAACGGCGCAGCGTTCACCTCCTTTCGGCACAATATCTACAAGTCCATCCACAACAGCACTGGGGATGCTGTCTGTACCCATCAACCTTCCCCACCCGCCACTCACAGCCTGGCAGGATCGGTTGTGCGTTGCGTTGTCCACTTGCTCACACGCCACGTTGATGAACAAACTATTCTCTGACGCCCGGCTGTGTCACGCGTAGAGCCAACAAGAGGCGCTGTGACCCGGTGCAAGCTCGCGCAACACAGGCGCCTCTTCCCGGCAAATCCGCTTGACATGAGGGCAACGCTCGGCAAAGGCGCAGCCCCTCACTTCTTTCGTTGCATTCGGCACCATGCCCTTGATGGGTATCAGCATGCTCGTTTTGCGTCCCAAAACCGGCACCGACTTGAGCAAGCCTTCGGTGTAAGGATGCAACGCATGGTGAAAGATGTCGCGCACAGCGCCGTATTCCACCACCTGCCCCAGATACATCACCGCCACATGATCAGCCATCTGCGACACCACCCCAAGGTTGTGCGTGATCAGCATGATCGCGGAATGGAAATCGGCTTGAAGTTGGCGCATCAATTCGAGGATTTGCGCCTGCACGGTCACGTCCAGCGCCGTCGTGGGTTCATCGGCGATCAAGACGGCAGGGTTGCACGCCAACGCCATGGCGATCATTACACGCTGGCGCATCCCACCGGAAAGCTGGTGCGGATATTGCTTGAGCCGACGCTTCGGTTCGCTGATCTGCACCTTTTCCAACATCTCTAGCGCCCGTTCCTCTGCCTGGGCGTCATTCACAGATTGATGCAGCTTGATGACTTCGGTGATCTGCGCTTTGATGCTGTGAAGCGGGTTGAGCGAGGTCATCGGCTCCTGGAAAATGATGGCGATTTCACCGCCGCGAATCTTGCGCATCTCGCTGCCCATCGGATCGAGATCGACAATGTTAATCGGCGGTTTGCCGGCTTCCCGATAAAAGAGGATTTCGCCCTCCACGATACGGCCAGGCGGCGACTTAATGAGTTGCATGACTGACATAGCGGTGATGCTCTTACCGCAGCCGCTTTCGCCGACGACGCCCAGCACAGACTCACGCGCCAACGTCAGGTTGACGCCGCGCACAGCGCGCACCACTCCAGTTTCTTGAAAAAAATAAGTGTGTAGATTCTTGATCGCCAGGATCGGCGATTTTCCGTTGCTGGCGCCGGTCTGGGTGTGTGTCTTATCGGCTGTCTGTTGCATGATCAATGGTTCCCAACAATCTATCTGTTGTTTTGAGATACGACTGCTCACCGCCCGCCAGCGTCATCTTCATTGGGGTGTAGCGCTGCCTGCACAGTGCGACTCAAGAGCTGCGGCACGACCGGTTTGATTAGATAGGCAGCGATGCCCAATTCTGCGCCGCGTCGGCGTGCATCTAATGTGCTGCACAAAATGATCGGTGTGTGCCGATAACGCCCCAATGCATGCAGGCGGGCGATGAAGCTCCAGGCCTCATCCTCCAGCACCGCTGGCTCCAGAATGACGCCGTCCACCTCTTCCGTTGTCAGCAGGCGCCAGGCATCGCGCTCCTCGACCGCAGTAAGGACGGTGAAACGTTGTCCCAGTTCGCGGCGATAGAGGTCGCACGTTGCCTCATCACGATCAAGAATGAGCACAGTCGGTTTCCGGGGCGCCATTGCTCACCTGTCAGACACGTCGAGAGCGCGTTGCAGCCCGGCAACGCACACTATCCTGAACCGGCGCACCGACTTGAGTTATCGCTGCAACAACTCATCAACCTGATTAAAGTGATTGGAATGCAATCAATAGTGTAGCGGCAAATAGTTGCGCTGTCTTGGAGAAATCCGACACAGAATTGTACAATTCCGCACTATTTTGCACTTTTGCGATACTGTTGTGGCGATTTTCCCGTCTCGCGATGAAAGACGCGAACAAAATAGGCCGGATCATTGAAGCCTACTCGTGCGCCGATTTCGGTGATGTTATAGTTGCTGGAAAGCAGGAGCTTCTGAGCCTGTAGAATACGGTAACGGTTAAGAAATTGCCAGGGCGTCATGCCGGTTTCTTTGCGAAATGCGCGAGACACATAATCGTCGCTCACTTGCATCGCATCGGCAATCGCCTCACGTGAGATCGAAGTGGCGTGGTGCTCGATAATATAAGCAGCAATGCGACGCGTCAACTCACCGGCCTGTTCCAGCAATTGCTGTAACAGGCGTTCTTGCACCTCCGGCCCCATTCGTTCAGAAACAGGTGGGTTGGCTGGCCCCGGCGCACACTCGATTTTCGCCAGTGGCAACGTCACATGACAAACTGTGCCATGACCGGGCCGGCTTTCCAGCGCCAGGAGGCCGCCGTGCAAATGGATGATATGCTGCGCCACCCGTAAACCCAACCCGGCGCCAAAACGCCGGCTCTCCCAGGCTTCCTCGTCGCTGGCGGTCAGCGCATGATTCAACTGCTGCTGGCGTTCCGGTGCGATCCCGCCGCCGGTGTCCTCAACCCAAATGTGCAATGTGTTCGCCTCGGCGCCTGCGCGCAGGGTGATGTGACCGGCAGTCGTATGGCGTTGGGCGTTGTCGAGCAGGTTGAGCAGCACCTGGCGCAGACGCAAGGGGTCGGCGCGCAGAGTTGGCAGGCGCTGCGGCAATTCCAGGCGCCATTCTACGTCGCAGTTGCTGCAACTGCCTGCCATGCCCTCAAAAATTTCGCGCAGATAGGCGACAGTATCCAGTGTTTCGGGCACAATTTCCAGTGCACCGATCTCGGCCTGCGAAAGGATCAACAGATCATCGATCAGTCGTCCAAGGTGGACGCTGCTTTGATAGATGTGCTGCAGGTCCACTCGCAACTCTTCCGGCAATGGAAGATGGTACGGGTTCGGTTCGGCCAGAGCAGCCTGACTATAGCCAAGGATAATGTTCAGCGGCGCGCGCAGATCATGGCTCACATTCGCAAGCAGACGCGTTTTGAAGTGGCTGGCGCGTTCCGCCTCGGCGCGCGCGCTCAACGCCTCGGCATACAATTGCGCATTGCGCAGAGCAATCCCCAACGCATCGGCCACCGCTTGCAATGCATCCAGATCGGCTTGCATGTGACGACGCAAGTGTGTGCTATGCACATCGAGAACGCCCAAAACCTGGCCGCCAAGTCGAATCGGCGCCACCACGCGGGTGCGCGTCTCCTGCTCAATGCCATCGATGGCGCTATTCAGCGCCCGCTGCACATCAGGCACGTAGACCAACCGCTTGCTTAAGAGCGCCCTGCTCAAGAGACCGGCCTCAGCCAGTCGATGCTGCTCTAGCCCATTTGCATCCGCCGGCGGCAGATGGCGCACCAACGAATGCGTTGCGTCATCCCAAAGATAGACGCGCACATGATCGTAGCCATAGTTGACGCGAATCAACTCAGAGATTTCGCGCATGAGGGTTTCGCCATCCAAGATCGAGCCGATGCGCCGGTTGATCTCTAGCCCCGTCTGCAACTGAATCAGGCGACGCTCTTCCATCTGCCGATTGACGCCGACTAATCGGCTGGGGACATCCGCAATCGCCACCAGTTTTGCCAGCGCAAACTCCGACACATTGCTTGCCGTCACCAACTGTGGGCAGTAGTCGAATTCTTTGGGCAATGAGCCGCCGGTCGCCGCAAGACAGGCAAGCCGCAGCGCTTCGGTCGCCAGGTGAGTGGCTGAAGTCGCCACCGTGGCCGCCATTTCCCCCCGCGCCACTGCGGCAATCGCCAGCGGATCGCCATTGATGCCAACCACCACAGCATCAGGAGCCAGGAGATGATGCTGCCGACTGACTTCGCGTCCTACCAGCGCCAGCGTGTCGGACAGGCCGAACACGCCACGAAATGGCGTCGCCGGCATGGAGGTCTCCGCAAAAAACGCCTGCGCCGCATCGAAGGCGCCTGTGTAATCCCAGGGAGTGGGAAGATGAATCAGCTCGATGCCCGGATAGCGTGCAAAGACATCGTAAGCTGCTTGCAGACGGCTGCTGCGCCCGGCATTCGCCGCCCGCCCTCCCAGAACCAGCACTCGCCCCTCCGCACCGATCCGCCCGGCAAGGTATTCACACGCCAACATCCCCGATTGGTAAAGACTGCGTGGCGTCACGAAACGCGGATGATCAACCTCCCGCTCATGCAGCGAGATAATCGTCAGATTGTGGTCGAGCAGCTGATAGAGCAGCGGCATGGCAAAAGGCACCGCGATCAAGGCGCCTAGCTCCAGCGTCAAGATCTCTTCGACCTTTGCGCCATAATCATGCATGTCGGCAATAAACTCTATGTCCACCATCTCGACGTTAGCAAATAGGGGCCACTCCCTCGTTGCATCAGGATATTGGCGACGACGGTTGGCAAGCTGCCAGATCGTCTCGCGCACTTCAACCCAATAAGGATCGGCGGAGTCGGCCAACAGACCGATGCGAATGGCGTCGGACATAGAATTGCGAAAATGCCAGGAACGAGTCAGATATGCCAACCACCTTATAGCGGGGAGGCGTTGCGATCATATCGTTTTACGCAATACGCGTCAATGTACACGTTCCTACAAGGGGTGTCCCGAACGTTTGGCAAAAGCGTGCGTCGCACCGGTCAACCTATTTTTCGTTGGCGAGCGCCTGCTGACCTGTGCAACGCACGTCAGAATCTGTGCCACACCCTCTCTTAACGTACCGCGCGAATCCGTCGCACCGTGCTGTCTCCATTTCCAAGTTTGAAGCACAGCCCCACATTCATCCACGCCGCGCCGGTGCGCACTTCATCAAAGCCATCGATGACGTAACGCACCTCCGGGTCCAGCCCGCGCAGATAGATCGGCGGGATGCGCGCTGGTTCGGGCAGATGAACGCGGAAGACAAAGAGCACGCCCTCCGCTTTGTCTTTGCTGACGTACTGCACGGCAGTGAAATGCTGACCTTGCGCGGGCAGCAGCCGGTACTGGTCGCCAAGCTGCACGATGGGGCGAATCTCCTTGTACAGTGCAATCAACTCTGCGCCGGTGGCGAGATCGGCGTCGCTCCACTTGAGCAGGTCGTCGCTGATGCCGAGCACACCCATCATGCTGACGTGGAAGCGGAAAGGCAGCGACAGCAGCGGACGGCCCATGTGCGTCACCTGTGACTCCATCGTGATCGCCGGCATAAATTGCGAGAAGCCTTCCTGGATGCCAAGCCGCGCCGTCGCCTCGGTGTTGTCGCTCACCCAGAATTGATCGACCATCTGCAACATGCCGAAGTCGACGCGCCCGCCGCCGCCAGAGCAACTCTGCCACAGCACCTGCGGATGACGCTGCGCCAGCGTGCTCCAGACGCGATAGACGCCTTGCACATAGCGCACCCACAGCTCACGCGCATCGCCGGGTGCATCGGGCCAGCCCGGCTCGCTGACGTTGCGGTTCATGTCCCACTTGATGAACTTGATGTTGTGCTCCGCCAACAGCTTGTCGAGCAGTGCAATCAGATACTCCTGCACATCGGTGCGTCCCAGGTTGAGGATGAGCTGGTTGCGCATCTCGGAGCGTTCACGCGTCGGGAAGTGGATCACCCAGTCCGGGTGCGCGCGGTAGAGGTCGCTGTCCGGGTTGACCATCTCTGGCTCGATCCACAGCCCGAAGTCCATACCCAGCGCGTTGACGCGTTCGATCAGCGGCGTGAGGCCGTTGGGGAACTTCTGTTCGTCGGGCCACCAATCGCCCAGCCCGGCGTTGTCGATGGCGCGCCCGTGAAACCAGCCGTCGTCCATGACGAACAGTTCGACGCCCATCTGCGCGGCCCGCTCAGCCACCGCCATCTGCGACGCTTCGCTGACATCGAAGAAGACCGCCTCCCAGGAGTTGTAGAGCACCGGATGCAGCGTCTTGCCGTGTGGCAGCCGGTCGCGCGCATAGTCGTGCAGCGTGCGCGAGGCGGCGCCAAAGCCGCCGGTCGTGTAACCGGCAACGCTCGCCGGGGTGGTGAAGCTCTCCCCGGCATTGAGACGCCAGGCAAAGTCCCAATCGTTGACGCCGATGCCGACGCGCGTGGCGCCATAATCAGTCACTTCGGCGGCGAGTTTCCAGTTGCCGCTCCACGCCAATACACCAAACCACACCTCGCCCTGTGTCTCGTCGGCGCCGCCGCGGTCGATGGCGAACCAGGGATTGGCGTTGTGGCTGGTGGTGATGCGCCTGCTCTCCTTGACCTTAACGCCGGGCTGCAGCAGCTCGCGGCGAATCTGCCACTCCTCCATCCAACGACCAAACATGTGCGACAACCGATATTGCCCGCCCCACGGCAGATGCCACAGCGCCGACCATACACGCTCCAACGTCACCGGCGCGTCGCTCGCGTTGTGGATTTCAGCCCAACGCTCGATCAGGTCATGCGTTTCATGGACGCGATAGCCGACCACAACGGTTAGCGGATAGTAGGCGTCGCGCAGGGTGACGCGCAACTCATTTGCCCCGACCACCTCAGCCGCAGCAAATTGCAGCACCGTGTCGCGCACACCGTCGGCAAAGGTGGCCTTCAGACATGGCTCGGTATATTTGACGCCGGCGTGCCCTGGATATTCTTCGGGCAGTAAATGGCTCGGCCCGCTCCACGACGCGTAGTCGTTTGCATCGGGCGGCGCAGGGTAATCCGCGGCTTGCGGCAGGCGGGCGCCCCAATACGCATGGACAAGCAAACCGTGCGCGTTGATCCCAAACGCGTACGCCGTGCGGTCGGTCTCTAAAATCCAGTAGTTCTCACGAGCAATAATAGGCATTGATTTGGTTTCCTTGACTTTGTTTCATCAGCGACTTTGGTCAACCACCGCCAGTGAATCAATTCACGGCTCATAATTCAAGACCACTCATTGGAGTTCAGCAAACAGATTCGGTAATCGTAGATGCGGTTCTCAACCGCATTTCCCTGTATGGCACGAACGTGCGGTTCTCAACCGCATTTTTCTGTCTGGCGAGACTGTGCGGCTAAGAGCCACGCCTGCTTTGGTTACCCGGTTATTTTGTTAATTCTCATCCATCGAAGGCTGAGCTGCAGCAGCGAAAGTCTTGCAATTTTGTACTCATACCGTCTCATCATGGCTGACGCGTCACCGTGAGCATCTGATTGAGCGATAGCCGGTCAAGCTCCGACACGGCGCCATCGGGCCAGCGAATCTCCAGCCGCTCAATCGTAGCGCCAGCGGGGATGCCAAAATGCAGCCGCGCCGGGTCGCCAGAGAGATAGCCGCTCACAGCGCGCACATCGCGCAGCATCACGCCGCGATCGGTGTACAGCCGGACGGTGGCGCCGATGCCAAACGGGTTGGCGGAATCGGGCCAGCGCAGGTCAACGGCAAGCGCGCCGCCTTCGGTGCAAAGCCGATTCTCGAAAAGCTGCGCGGGAGTGTTCAAGTTGTTGACGACGATGTCCAGGTCGCCGTCGTCGTCGAAGTCAGCCATGCTCATGCCGCGCCCGCTGCGCGTGCTGTCCAACGCCCAGTCGTCGGTAGGCAGAAACTGGCCGGCGCCGTCGTTGCGCAGCGCCTGGTTGTGCTCGACCAGTTCACCGCCCGGCAGGTAATGCAGCAGATCGCCGGCGATCATGCCGTTGACGACATAGAGGTCGAGGTCGCCGTCGTTGTCGAGGTCGCCAAATTTGCCCGACCAACTCCAACCGGTGGCGTCGATCTTGCGGTCGTAGCCTTCGTTGACATAGCGGTCGCCGCGCCAGACCTGAAGCACATTTTCGGAAAGCTGCGGATCGTTGCGTTGGCGGCGTTTGGTGGCGGCGTCCATCAGCGGCATCCATTCGGCGATCACCTGCGGCCTGATGGTGTATGGCTTCATGTCGGTGGTGAAATACTCGGCGATCCCGTTGCCGTCGAGGTCGCCGCGATCGATGCTCATCGTGCTGTGGGACATGCGCGCAAATGGCTGCGCATGTCGCCAGTCGCCGTGCTCGTCTTGCAGCCACACTTCGTCATACGGATCAAAGTCGTTGCCGATCCAGATGTCCGGCCGGCCATCTAGGTTGAGATCCCAGAGTGCGACAGCCAGCGCCTGCGCCGTGTCGGTGAGCTGCCGCCGTGACCACTGTTCGCCGTCCTGCATGTAGACGTTGACGCCCGCGCCCGCGTGAAAGAGATAGTTGCTGCCAACTTCCATCTGACGCCCGGCGTCGTAGGAGCCGGTGACCAGGTCGAGGTCGCCGTCAGCATCCAGGTCCGCCCAGTTCATGGCATAGGCGGGCTGGTTGACGCCAGGCAGCAGCAACAACTTGAAGCGGCGATCCCCGCCATTGCGAAAGACCGCTGGTGCGGCAATGCTGTTAGTGAGCACAATATCAAGCGCGCCGTCACCATCGACATCGACCATTGCGACAGCGCGCGTCTTGCGCAGCATCGACAATTCCTGCCGTTCGAGCTGCAGACCGCCCTGGTTCCACAGGATCGAAACTGAGCCGGCCAGGTTGGCAAGCACAATGTCCAGCTTGCCGTCGCCGTCCAGGTCGTTGACCGCCAGCCCGCTGCCGTTGCTGTCGAAGAGGCGCGGCACAGACAGCGCCGCCTGCGTGACATGCTCCAGGTCGTGCGCGACGAAGCTACCCATGCATGGCGCACCGCGCTGAAAAGGGGTCTGCATGACCGACACGGCGGCGTGCAATACTGGCGCAGGCTGGATTTCTCCGTTGGGAGTGAAAACTGGCGACGCCGCAACCACGCAGCCGGCGAGGAGGCTGACCAACGCCATCATCAACACAGTGCGCAGTGTCAGAGTGCGCTGGGCGGTGACTCTCAAGATAGTGTGCATCATGACGGCGGCTCGAAAAGGAGAAGGTGACAGCCACCTTGAGCGTGACTGCCACCTCGATGTACTAGCTCAAGACTTGAAACTTACTTGAACAGTGCGTTGACTTCCTCATTGGCTGCTGGGAGCGCAACTGCTGCCTCAGCCTGACCAAGCATGACGCTCTGCATGACCGGCGCCATAATTGCGCTGATCTCCGAAGCGTGATCCGTTACCGGGAAGAGGAAGGTGCCATCCGGCTCGGTGGCCTGCAGCGTAAAAGCTGAGACATCCAACCCTCTGGCTTCGTAGGCGGCCAGCGCCTTATCAACGCCGGACTGCTGCGCCGGGAAGACAACACCGAACTCACCAACCTTGTCAGCGCACTCCTTCGAGGCGGCGTACTTGACCCACTGCCACGCCTCGGCCGGGTGCTTGGTGCCTACCCAGATCGAGTCGGCCAGACCGTTGAACATGCTCTTGCGGCCTTCGGG
>DGFH01000032.1:0-2448 GCA_002391565.1 Anaerolineales bacterium UBA3905 | reverse complement strand
AACGGGAAGGTGGCATTGTTGACAAACTCGCCGATCATCCAGGAGCCATTGGCGTGAAGTGCACCCAGGCCGGAGTTGAAGGCAGCGGAACCACCCAGGCTGGTGACCTGTTCGAGCGGCATGATGAAACCCTTCTTCATGTTGTCGGCATACCACTGAATGGTGCCGGTGAAGCGTGGGTCATCGTAGTTGTACTTGGTGGCGTACAGTTCGTCGATATGGCGCCAGCCGGTCGTGGCTGCGAGCCAGCTCCACTCAGTCTGTCCATAGCCTTCGCCGGCGCCGTTGATGATCAGACCATACTGCTTGACCTTGGCCGGGTCGAAGTCCGGGCTGAGACCATTGTTGCCGTTCTCGTCCACAGAAAGCTTGGCGATCAATTCCTGGAAGGTGCCGCCGGTCTCCAAGTCCCAGGTGGCGCTGTTCAGTTCATCCAGCGTCACGCCGGCGGCGTCCAGGGCATTCTGATTGTAGACAATGGCGATAGTGTCCCAGTCCTTGGGCAGGCCAAACCGCTTGCCATCGCGCGCCCACAGGTCGGCCAGTTGGCCCAGATAAACGCTCAGATCGACACCGTCAGCATCTACGTAAGGCTGGATGTCGATCAGCTGCTCCTTGGCGGCGAATTCGGGATATTTCGCCAGGTGGTTGGTGAAGACATCGGGCGCAGTGCCGGCAACCATTCCTGTTTGGACGTTGTTCCAGTAGTCGCTCCATCCACTCTGGGTGATGTTCACCTTGATATTAGGATTGGCCGCTGTGAACGCGTCGGCGCACGCCTGATAGGCCGGCAACTGGTTGGCATCCCACAACCAATACTCGATCGTAACGGCTTCACCGCTGGGAGCGGTCTGCGCTGCAGCGCCGGCATCGGTGGACGGCGCTTCGGCTGCTGGGGCTTCGGCGGATGGTGCTGCAGGTGCAGCGCCACCGCCACATGCGCTCAGGACGACGCTGAGGATCAAGAGCAGCGTCATCACAAGAGAAACCTTTTTCATACTTTTCCTCCAATCGTGAAGAACTGAAAACAGAAACCAACGATGTTGTGTATACAGGCAACCCGGTTGACCTTGTCTTGGTGCAAGTTACACGCAACGCCGCCCACCGAGATCGACCTCACAAATGCTCCCGGCCTTCCCGGAAATCCGGCTTCAGTCACTGCCGGATTTCCGAGAGGCCATGCAAAAGGAGAAACCCAGGCGCTTACTTGAAACCGGTGAACTGGATCGAGTCCAAGATTTTGCGTCCCAGCAACATAAAAATGACAAAGGTTGGAATAATCGCCAGCGTTGTACCGGCCATCAATCCGGTCCAGTCGGGCGAGCCTTGCGNNATGCAAAAGGAGAAACCCAGGCGCTTACTTGAAACCGGTGAACTGGATCGAGTCCAAGATTTTGCGTCCCAGCAACATAAAAATGACAAAGGTTGGAATAATCGCCAGCGTTGTACCGGCCATCAATCCGGTCCAGTCGGGCGAGCCTTGCGGCGTCTGCGTGCGGAAGATGCCAAGCGCCACCGTCAGCACACGCACACTCTCATCGCTGCCCACAATCAACGGCCACAGGTAGTTGTTCCAGGTGCCGATCAAGGTCACGATCGCCAGTGTGGTCAGCGCCGGGATCGTCATCGGCACTACGACGCGTACAAAGGATACCCAGATGCTGGCGCCGTCAATGCGCGCCGCCTCTTCCACTTCACGATTGACGCCCAGAAAGAACTGCCGCAGGAAGAAGACGGCGAAGGGCGTCATCAGAAAGGTAGGCGCCGCGATGCCGGCAAAGGTGTTAAGCCAGTTCAATTGACGCACCAGAATGAAGTTGGGGATCGTAGTGACGATGCCTGGCACCATCAACGCCGCAATGTAGATGGCGAACAGTCCATTGCGGAAGGGAAAGCGCAGGCGAGCAAAGGCATAGGCCGCCATGGCGCTGAAGGTTGTCTGTCCGGCCACCACCAGGATCGAGACAATCACCGAATTGACGATAGCGCGGGCAAAGTTGATCGATTGCCCCGAACCGCCTAATGCTATTGCCGTCTCCGGATCGACCAGGCCAAGCACGCGCTGAAAGTTGATCAACGTCACCTGCACCGGCAACAGTGAGCTGGTTTCCAGAAAGACCGCTTTGGGCGCCGTCAACGCTGTGCGCACCATCCACCAGAAGGGAAAGAGCGTGATAAAGAGCAGCAACGCCATTGCAATCCAGGCAAAGGTCTTTCCCCAGGGAAATGTCTTTTGGGGGCGGTACGCATTCTGAATATGAGCTGAAGTCGTCATAGCCGGACTCCTTTCTGGTAGTGTGTTCCGTTGGTTCGCGGTGGTGGGCATGGCAACCTGCGAAAGTTCTTACAAGTCCGATTCACCGGCCCGCATCAGACGCATCTGCACCATGCTTACGAAGATGAGAAGCGCAAACAACACAATTGAGATGGCGGTGGCGTAGCCCATGT
>DGFH01000166.1:3861-12040 GCA_002391565.1 Anaerolineales bacterium UBA3905 | reverse complement strand
GCCTCCGGCGTGACGTGCTGCGGGTTGCGAGTTGCGAGGTTGCGAGGGGCGACGCGTAGGTCATCGCCTCCGGCGTGACGTGCTGCGGGTTGCGAGTTGCGAGGTTGCGACGTGTAGGTCATCGCCTCCGGCGTGACGTGCTGCGAGTTGCGAGTTGCGAGGGGCGACGTGTAGGTCATCGCCTCCGGCGTGACGTGCTGCGAGTTGCGAGTTGCGAGGGGCAACGCGTAGGTCATCGCCTCCGGCGTGACGTGCTGCGAGTTGCGAGGGGCGAGTTGTGAGGGGCGACGTGTAGGTCATCGCCTCCGGCGTGACGTGCTGCGGGTTGCGAGTTGCGAGGGGCGACGCGTAGGTCATCGCCTCCGGCGTGACGTGGCGCTATGCCTGATCAAGCAGCAGCGCCTCTGCTTTGGCTACCGCCTCTTGCCAGGTCCAGCGCTGGGCGGCGCGCCAGTGCACGGCCTGGGTCTCGGGATCGATTTGCGTTTTGGCTTGCGCCAGCCGCCGGGCGAGCAGCGGCTGATAGAGCGGGGAGATGGGCGCACCCTGCCGGTTCAGGGCAGCTTCAACGGCAAGAAACTCGAACGCCGCCAGGGGCGACCGCGCCGGCGCGGCGTCGGCGAGCAGCAGCCCAGCCAGCGCCACCAGCCAGTAGCGCAGACGGCGCACATGCGTGCGCACGTGTGGCAGCGCCTGCAACAATTCGCGCCGCGCTGTTGTCACGTCCCCGCGCGCCAGTGCCAGCTCGGCGCGGTCGGTGTGCAGGATGGCGCGCGGCAGCTGGACGCCGTCGCCGGGCAGCAGTGCATCCGCCTGGTCAAAGCGACGCGCAGCCTCCGCCAGATCGCCGCGCGCAAAGGCCACTTCCCCCAACTGCAGCACTGGAAACCCCGGATTGAGCGCGCCCACCTGCCGTGCCAGGGTCAGACTCTGCCTCAACGCCGCCTCTGCCCGGTCAAGCGCGCCCTGCTCGATCAGGATGCGACCGAGTGAGTTATAGAGCGAAGGCAGCGCACCCGGCAGGCAATCGGTGTTGGCTTCGGCAATAGCCTGTTCGGTCATGGCAGTCGCACCGGCGAAGTCATGCACCTGCCAGAAGAGCGACGCCGCGTGAGACAACAAGTCGATCCGGCGCTGCGTTTCGACCTCCCCAGGCAGCGCCAGCACCTGCCGCACCAGCGACTGTCCCTCCAGCAAATAGCCGCGCGTCTCCCAGAACCAGACCATGGACGTACACATCGACACTGCGCGGGCGGCGTCACCCTGAGCAATCATCCAGTGCAGCGCGGCGACATAATCGTGATAGTCCGCCTCCATCTCGGCAGGCGCGCTCACAGCCGGTGGCGCAAGGCGGTGGTAATAGTCGGCGTGCCGCGTCTGTACGGCGTGAGACTCGGCTGCGCTCATCTGCGTGCGCGCAAACTCGCGGATCATTTCGAGCAGCCGCCAGCGCCCCGATTCACGCACGAGCAGGCTGTGATCCACCAGGCTCTCCAGCCACGCCGCGACCAGCCCCGTCTGCGCTGCATCCTCCTCATCGGCGCAAACGGCGGCGGCAGCCTCCAGCGTGAAACTGCCGGCAAAGACGCCCAGCCGACGCAGACAGCGCTGCTCCGCTGGTTCGAGCAGCCTATAGCTCCAGGCGATGGCATCCGCCAACGTGCGCTGGCGCTGTGGCAGGTCGCGCGCCGTCGCCTGGAGCGTGCGCACCCAGTTTGCCGTCTCACGCAGAGACGCCGCCAGGCTTGCCGGGGTCTCGCGGCGCAACGTCGCCGCCGCCAGTTCAATCGCCAGCGGGATGCCCTGCAATTTGCGCACGATGTCGAGCACGTCGGCAGCATTGGCGGCGTCCACCGTAAACGCGGGTTGATGTTGACGGACGCGCACCACGAATAGTTCCACCGCCTCATAGGTCATCAAGTCGGCGGGCAACGCGTCGGCAGGCGGTGTGGAGAGCGGCGGCGCCGCATACTCGTGTTCGCCGTACAACTGCAGCGGAATGCGGCTGGTCGCCAGCACCTTCAACCGCCTGCAGCCGCGCAGCAGTTCGCCAATCGCAGGCGCAGCGGTAATGACCTGCTCGCAGTTGTCCAGCACAAGCAGGACGCGCTGGCTGCCGACCGCCGCGCACACTTCCCGCGTCAGCGCATTCCCGGCTGTCATGCGCACGCCGAGCTGCTGGGCAATCGCCGCCAGCGCCAGCTCAGCTTCCGTGATCGGCGCCAGGTCGACGAACCAGACGCCATCGGGAAAGTCCTCCAGCAACAACTCTGCTACACGGAGGCTGAGCCGCGTCTTACCGATGCCGGGTGGCCCGATGAGCGTAACCAGCCGCACGTCGCCCCGTTGGAGCAGCCTGACAATGGCGGGCAGATCGTGGGTGCGGTCGACAAAAGAGGTGAGCGGCGCAGGCAGATTGTTGGGCGTGGTTGGCAGCGACGAGTGCAACAACATCTCTGGCGGCGTGGCGGGCAGCGCTTCGACTGCCAGCGGTTGACGGGCAGCGCACAAAAATGTGTTCCGTTCGGCGCCGTGCAGCGCAAAGACGGTTGCCAGCATCTCCGCCAGCTCGCGCGATGGGCGGCGTTCATCCGCCTCAATTTTGCGGATCATGGCGGCGCTGGCGCCGGCGCGCTTGCCCAACTCCGCCTGCGTCAGGTCAAGCGCCATGCGGCGGCGGCGCACCCAATATCCAAACGAGAGATTCCCGGCTTCACCCATCATCTTGTCTCGCTGATTGTAGCGCCGCGCGTGACTCGATGCAAGCAAAAACGCGCGATGCTGTTCTGCATCGATTGGATCTTTTGCCAAGGAGTGAAGCGAAATGCCATACCATCGTCTTCTTTCAACTGTGTTGATCTTGATAACGCTGACCCTGGCAGCCTGCACAAATCAGGCCGCCGCACCGCGCGCAGATGCTGTCACGATGCCGCCACTGCCGCTGACTGCCGATTTAGGCGAGGTCGATCTGTGCCGGGCGATTCCGCAGGCGGCGGTCGAGGCGGCGCTGGGCGCAACGCTGACCGCCGCGCCGCAGCGTTTCACCTACGGCGACGCCAGCGCCGGCAGCGGCTGCCAGTACGACGCCGGCGCCGACAGCCAGGGCGCCGCCCGCTTTGCCTATGTCGCCCTGTTGCCGGTCGCAGCTTACGGCCAGCAGCCGCAAGCCGCAGCGGTCAGCGGGATCGGCAGCGCTGCCTATTTCACCGACGGCGCTGATGCGCGTCAGCTTTGGGTCAGGCTCGGTGACAAGGCGGCGTTGGTCGTCGCCATCGGTGATCGACCGAACGAGGAGGGGTTGACGGCGCTGGCACGGTTGGTGGCGAGCGCTATCGAGAAGTAAAGGAGAAAAGACATCATGCGACAACCACTTCACAAAGTGATCGTGCTGCTCACGTTGTGCGGATTGCTGGCAGCCATGCTGCTGCCGGCGCACGCACGGGCGGCAGGTAGCGCGCCTGCGACATTGCCTGCGCCGCTGCCTGCCACCGCGCCTACGGCGACCATCACCGTCACCCCAACCAGCGGATCGATTGGGCAGGCGGTCACGGTGGCGGGGCAAGTCGGAGCCGGGAACAGCGTCCGAATCGTATGGATTCACGGCGCTGGCGAAGAGACCGTGAGCGCAACCGTCGCCAACAGCAGCGGCGGCAATTACACGGCGCAAGTCAACGTGCCGCTCGACGCACCAACCGGGCCAGCCCAGGTCTGCGCCACGGTGACCGGTGCGCCCGATGCCCGCTTCACTTGCACCGCGTTCACCGTCGTAGCGCCCGCAGCTGGCAGCGTTGCCGGGCAGGCGCCGGTGGGCAGCGCAGGCGCTGGCTCGACCTTCCACCTGCTCAACCGCGCCGGGCAGGTCGTTGCCAGCGCACCGCTCGCCAGCAATGGCGCGTTTCAACTGAGCAATGTGACGCCGGGTCTCTACCGGGGCGTCGTCGAAGGAAGCGTCTCCGCGTTTGCGCGCACCGATGACATCGTAGTCTATCCGGGCAAGCAAACCGAAGCGCCGTTCAACAACCCAACCAGCGAACAGAATCTGGACGGTTCGCCCTGCCTCTTCGCCAACGACGCCAGGGTGGCGCAGCTTGCCGGCAGCCCGTCACACTTGAACGACGACGGCGTCATCGATCTCGACACGATGTCGGTGATCGAAAAGGCGATGTTGGTTGGCACATACAAGGGCCCGACGCCCAAGCCCAAACCTGGCTCGACCTACGACTTCGGCATCTACGTGGCGGGCGTAACGCTCACCGTAGCGTTCGAGGCGTATGTGCAGCGCAAGAACAACGCTAGCGTGGAACGCGTCGAGTATTATCTGCAGGAGGGGCGCGCCGCCCCCGTGCTCATTGGCTCAGCCACTGCCAAACCGTGGCGGCTCCAGTACGACGTGGGGCAACTGCCGCCTGGGCAAACGAAGTTGATCGCCGTGCCGGTCGTCAACGGCGTGCAGCAGTGTGTGACCTCGCGCATCATCCAGGTGATCGCCGACCCGATGAAGAATCCCAAGTTCCAACCCGGCGCAGTCACCGTGTGGGATACGAGTCAGAAAGCCTATCACTTCACGGGGTGGATGCCGAACGCAGGCGGGCTGCTGCCGGCAAAGTTCGACACACCCTCGCTGCCGCTGATCGGCGTGCTGGAAAACCGCATGGGCGCCGGCGTCTATGTCGAAGGCTGGCTCTATCTGGATGGCAAGCTGTGGTTCGGCGCGCTCGACGCCCAGGCGTATGTGCGGCTGATGAGCATCAATGTGTACAACAACCAGGTTCAACTCGACCCTGGCGGCAAGTTGCTGGCGCAGTGGATCAAGCCGCAGGATTTAGCCGCCATCTCGCATCAAACGCCGTCGTTCAAGCTGGCTTCGTTCCGGCAGGAGATGACGATCTTTGGCGGCCCGCTGGTGGCTGTGCCGCCCTGGGTGATCGTGCGCGCCAGCATCTCGATCGGCGTGGGCGGCGACATTTCGCTCTCGGCTGTCGTTCAGCCGCTCAAGCCGGGCATCGAGGTGGAGATGCGCCCGTCGGTGTCGGCGTGGCTGGGGCTGAGCCTCGCCGTTGACATTCTCTTCGGCATTGCCGGCGCCGAGGGGACGGTGCAGCCCGGATTGTCGTTGGCGCTGCCGCTCAAGCTGAACCCGGACGTTGATCCGCCGGTCTGGTTCGATGATCCTTGTCTCTCGATTTTCGTGCGGCTGATCCTCAAGGGACGCTTCCTCTTCTGGTCGTGGACGATGCTCGACGAGGCGATCATCAACGAGCACATTCCCGGCGGCTGCAATCCGCAGGCCATGATGGCGGCGCTTCAGGATGCTCAAGCGGCTGAGAGCACCGCCGCCGCCACGCTGGAAGCGCCTGCCATGGCAAGCGACCCCACGGGACGCACGCTGATGGTCTACGTCGAGGACGCCGGCGGCGCCACGCCCGCGCCACGCATCATGGCGCGTTTCAAGCCGGCAGGCGGCAACACCTGGTCAGCCCCAGTCGCCATCACCGACGGCACGCGCAGCGTGAGCGATCCGGTCGTAGCGTTTGCGGGTCCGACGCATACGCCCATCGTAGCCTGGGTGCAGAACAAGCTGCCGCTCAGCGCCGGTTCGCCCACCTTCGGCGATGTGGGCGCAGTGCTCCAGCAGCAGGAGATCATGGTCGCGACGTGGGATAGCGGCGCGTGGAGTGTACCCGCTGCGCTCACGGATGATGCGGTGGGTGATGGCCGTCCTGCGCTGGCGGGCGACGTCCTCGGCGCAACGCTGGCCTGGACGCGCGACACCGACGGCAACCTTGCCACACGCACCGATCAACGCATCGCCGTGCGCGAATGGACGCCGGTGGCCGGTGGGGGTGCGGGAGGCTGGAGTCCGCTGCAGTTGCTCGGCGCAGCAGCAAGCGGCATGAATGCCCAGTGGACGCCGCGCGCATTGCCATGGTCGATCCGGCTGGTGGACAGCTTGCGCGCCGCGCGCTGGTCTGGACTTATGATGCCGACGGCGACCCCAACACCAACGATGACCGCCGCCTGGCAATTGCCAGCTACAACGCCAGCGCCTGGAGCACCACGCTGCTAAGCGAAGCGACGCGCCGCGCCGATTCGCCGACCATCGCGCTCAGCGTTTCCGACCCGGAACATGCCGCACTAGCCTTCCTGGTGCGCGGTAAGGATGGCGACGGTCAAACCGACATCGGGCCGCTCAGCAACCGCGCACGGCTGTGGGTGGCAATGGTGACGATGCTGGATGGCTCGGTGCGCAACGCACAGCCGGCGCCCGGCGAACGCGGCGCACCAGTCTACGCCGAACGGCCGCGCCTGGTCAGCGCCGCCGATGGCGAAACGCTGTTGACCTTCCGGCGCTTTGGCAATCCAGGCGAACATCTCTGGCTGGGGCAGACGGCGCTGGCGCGGCAAGCCAGCATCGATGCAGCGTTCAGCACGCCGCTGCTGCTGACGAACGTGCCGCGCCAGAACTGGCAGGCGGCGCTGACGCTCAACCCCAGCACAGGTCAGGCGACGATCGCCAAGATCGGGTCGCCGCCGGTGCTGCCGCTGGGCGCAACTGCAGCGGATGTGGCCGCACAGTTGGCGGCGCCGGCCTCCAGCGACTTTGCCTGGAACGTCATGGCCGCGCAGGATGGCGCAACAACGCTGGATGTGATTACGCTGGAGCCGACGGCGGATCCCGCCCTGGAACCCACCCTGGCGCTGGCGCAGATGCACGCCGTCGCTGGCAGCACGGTCACTATCACCGCCACCGTGCGCAACCTGGGCCGCAACACGGCGACGGAGATGAGCGTCTGCTTCTATCGCGGCGCGCCGGGCAACGGCAGCCTGATCGAATGCCGCAGCACAGCGCCGCTCGCCTTCAATGAGGCGCGGGACATCACGATCAATCTCACTGCGGGCAGCGGCGCACAGCCGATCTACGCCGAAGTCACCCCTTCGGGCGAGGATGCCAACGCGCAGAACAATCGCGCCACGGCTGACCTGGGCGCGCTGCCTGCGCCGGACATCTTCGGCGTGCAGGAAAGCACGCGCTACGAAACGTCGCTTGCCGTCAAATGGGCGGCCGTCAACGTGCCTGGCGACGTCGGCTATCGCATCCTGCGCAGCACGCAGCCCGGCGGCCCCTACGAGCTTGTCGGTGAGTCCACGACGCCGATCTTCAACGACCTGCCCGTTGCGCGCGGCCAGACCTACTACTACGTCGTGCAGGCGTTCGATGGCGCCGGTGTTGTCTCCGCCTACAGCCAGGAGATGAGTGGGATGCTGCCGCTGTTGACGGTTTTCTTGCCGGCGATCCGGCGATAGCATAGGGACTTACACTTACCTGGATAGTGGCCCCTGCGTATCCCTTGTAGTGGAACAACACACCGAACGGACACGAGTGCTTGGTCGTGTCCGTTCGTCTATCCACTGCTACTTGATTGGGAAAAGCTCATCTCAACGGGTGGAGGCGTCCAGAACCGTGATGCCGACCAACTCTTCGGCGCGATAGCGCAGCACAACACCATCTTCGGTCAATACGCTGTTGGTTGCTTTCTGTGGACGCTGAAAGTTAATGTAGAGGACATCAGCCTCTCGGTCATAATCGACCCAGAAACGGGTCTTTGCCAATCCAAGCAGCTGGGGCGCCGCTGCAGTCGCAGCGTGCGCAAGATTAATCGTCATGGTTGTGTCCATATCACCTGTTTGCGGCTGACCTTATCAGTAAAAAACGCCGTCACATGGTTTTCAACGATATGCCACCATCGTTCTGCCGTCAGCCGGATCGGAACACTGTTGATTGATAACGCAATCTCCATGGTTTGATTATATCATGCCTGTGATGATCTGTTTGATGGTATAATCCATAGCCAGCGTGCGCATTCAGATTACACACCAAAGGACAAGGTATGAAAGGCATCCGGCTGTTGTTGCTTTTCTTTCCGGTGGCGGTAGCCGCCGAGTTTCTACACTGGGGCGACCTGGTCATCTTTGCGGCGTCGGCGCTGGCGATCATCCCCATCGCCGGGCTGTTGGGCGAGGCGACCGAGGCGCTGGCAGAGAAGACGGGTCCGCAGATCGGCGGTCTGCTCAACGCCAGCCTGGGCAACGCCGCCGAGCTGATCATCACGATCGTGGCGATCACGGCGGGCAAGATCGCGCTGGTCAAAGCCAGCATCATCGGCTCGATCCTGGGCAA
>DGFH01000166.1:0-3744 GCA_002391565.1 Anaerolineales bacterium UBA3905 | reverse complement strand
ATCATCACGATCGTGGCGATCACGGCGGGCAAGATCGCGCTGGTCAAAGCCAGCATCATCGGCTCGATCCTGGGCAACCTGCTCTTTGTGCTGGGGTTGAGCCTGCTCCTGGGCGGGCTGAAACACGGCACGCAGAAGTTCGACCGCAACCGCATCTCGGTGGACGCCAACCTGGTCATCCTGGCGGCAATTGCGATCAGCATTCCGTCGCTCTTTAGCGAGTTAATCGAGCCGAATGTCCAGCGCGTGGAGATGCTCAGCCTGACCACGGCGGCGGTGGTGCTCGTGCTCTACGCGCTGTCGATCCTCTACACGCTGCGCCAGCCGGCGACCAACCACACTGCGCACGGCGCCGCCATCGAGCCGACGCACGCAGGGCCGCACTGGAGCACCGGGCAATCGTTGCTGATCATGGCCGTCGCCGTCGCCGGTCTCGCCGTGATGTCGGAGTTCCTGGTCGGTTCGCTGGAGGTCGTGACGGAGACCTTCGGGCTGAGCGAGTTCTTCGTTGGCATCATTCTCGTGCCAATCATCGGCAACGTGGCTGAGCACCTGGTGGCGGTGCAGGTCGCGATGAAAAATCAGATGGATTTGAGCCTGTCGATTGCGCTGGGGTCGAGCCTGCAGATTGCCCTCTTCGTGGCGCCGCTGCTGGTCTTCATCTCGCTGGCGCTGGGCAACCCGATGACGCTGGAGTTCAACCACCCCGAAATCCTGGCGATGGTGGCGGCGTCGATCATCGCTGCGCTGGTGGCGGTCGATGCGCGCTCGAATTGGCTGGAAGGGGCGATGTTGATTGCGGTCTATCTGATTTTGGGGATTGGGTTTTTCTTCTTGCCAGCGATGATGTAGAGATGGGAAGTTTAGGCCGCACCCGCCTGTTCGTCCCTCTTAAAGCACTACACTGTGGAACGTTGTTTTGACATAATACTGTTATATTCCTCATTTTACCGGCGACTGCTCAATCGTTCCGGGAATTGCGCCCTGCTCAGAGCGCCTTAACTCCTGGTCAATACGTTCTTTCAGAAATAGCTTAATCAATGACTGATAGGGGATATCGCGTTTATTTGCAATTAGGCGTAGTTCATTAAGCATCAATACTGGCAACCTTAGAGAAATTGTGCGGGTTGACGGTCGGAGTTTAGGCAGCACAACCTCTTCGGCGTTGTCCCAGTCCACGTATTCGGTCGAGTCATGCGTCGCCCAGAATTCGCGTTCAGCGTCCTCACTGGCGAATGTTGGAATCTCTTTTAAGTCTCTCGGCATACCGCTTCTGCTCCTTTAGATTCATATCGCGTGCTGAAATCACCCGAATCAATTCAACACGTATTGTGAATGCAATGAACAACCATCGATCTGCATCTGTTCTTCCTAATGCGTAGTATCGTTGCTCAGTGAGGGAATGCTTCAGGTCGATCGCCAAAATCACTGGCAAATTGAAGAAAACTTCCTCACACTCTCCGTTCGTAACTTGATGTAAATACCAGTTTTTGTCTGAATTGCCCTCATCCCACTGAAATCCAGTGCAACTGGAAACAACTGGCTTCATCCTGATAAACTCTTCATTCTTGGCCAATCATAATTTGATGTATATTACATCAATATACAAAAGTTGTAAATCTACAGCAATTGCTTCAAGAGTCTCAATCTGATTCGTGCAACGCCTGCCGCGCCAGCCACGCACAGCCCAGCAGCGCGCCGTCGGTGTCGAGCTGGCTGCCCACGATGCGCACGCGTTCGCCCACCGACTTGAACGAGTAGTGCGGCACGGTGCGCCGCGCCGGCGCGAAGAGCAGGTCGCCGCAGTGCGCCACTGAGCCGCCGATGACAAAATAGTCGATGTCGAGCGTCATTGCCAGCGTCGCCACGGCTGCGCCGAGCGCCTCGCCCGCTTCGCTGATCACGCGCAGCGCCAGCGGATCACCCTGCTGCGCCAGCGCGGCGATCTCCTGTCCACCCAGCGTGGCGACGGTCTCCAACGTTGGCGGCTCCCCACGCTGGGCTGCGGCGTAGCGTCGCGCCAGCCACGGTCCGCTCATGAAGGTCTCGACGCAGCCGCGCGAGCCGCACGAACAGACCGCGCCGAAACGATCCATGGTGGAGTGGCCGAACTCGCCGGCGGAGTTGTGCAGCCCGCGATAGATCTGCCCGTCGGCGACGATGGCAATGCCAACGCCCGTGCCAACGATCACGTAGACCATGCTGCGCTCGCCACGCCCGGCGCCGTAGTGATACTCACCCAGCCCGGTGGCTTTGGCGTCATGGTCGATGCGCACGGGCACGTCCAGGCGGTCGCTGAGCAGTGCGGCCAGCGGCGTGTGATGCAGCCCAGGAATGTTGGGCGGGTCGATCAGCGTGCCCGCCGCGTGGTCAACCGGCCCAGGCGTACAGACGCCCACCGCCGCCACGCGTTCGCCGCCAGGAAGCAGCGTCTGCAATTCATCGAGACACGCCGCAATCCGCGCCACGACCGACGCCGGCCCCAAGTGATCCTCGGTGGGAAAGCGTTTACGCGCCACGATGTGGTTGTCCGGCGCAATCAGCCCCACCTCGATCTTTGTTCCACCCAGGTCGATCCCTGCCACATAAACTGTCATACCGCCTCTCCGTCCGATGGTTCATCAAGGCTTTGCATGATCTGCATGAAACTCATAATATCTGCCTGGAGTGCGGCATAGCAACTGCGCAGCCCATCACATAATTCGGCGACACGTGAAGTGCGCAGATGAAAGGTGTACAAATTGCGCACCAGATGACGAAAGCTGCGATACTCGTCCAGACAATAGCGCGTCTGCACCGAGATGACCGCCGGGCGCACACTGGTGATCTCTGCTGCCATCTGCTTCAGCAGCTCCTGATGCCAGTTGGGGCTATCAGGAATCACACCGTCAAGTGTGCGCGCAATATCCTCAAATATCGTTTCAACGCCGGCGTAGAAGCTGTGGAGATTGAGCGCGATTCCATCGTAGTAGTCGTCGTCTTGCGTTGCGCGTGCCTTTCGCAGCATCGATTCTGCTCGCGCCACCACCTGCTCAATATCGAGTAGCGCTTGCTGTGAGCGTCCGGCAAGCGCTGCAATTTCGGGCAACCTCATAGCTCTTGTCCTTCCTGTTCAATGGAGGCGAGCAAATACGGTGCAGCTTCCTCCACACGCACCAGATCAACCAGCACATCGGCATCAAGCGCAGTCACATCTGCTACTGCGCGCAAATAGGCGCGTTCATCAATGCCCCACGCGGCCAGATCAATATCCGACCGTACATGGAATCGCCCTGGATGCGCCAGCGAGCCGAAAACCACAACGCGCGTTGCACCGTATTTTTCGCGCAGCACTTTGGCTGCGACTTTTGCAACTTCCCAGGCGCGCGCTAGATGGGCAGTGTGTTTTCGCAGAGACTCAGCTTTGCGTCGAGCTATACCCGCTCGATATTCAGTGCGTTTTGCAGGTGTAAGTGGCAGCATAGCTGATTACGCAATGACCTGCGCGCCCATCGCCGCCAGCACCATGTCTTCTTCCTCCGGCAGCCCACTGACGCCAACGCCGCCCACAACCTGCCCGTCGTAGATGAGCGGCACGCCGCCACCCCACGCCGTGTAACGCAGGTCGCCGAAGTTGGTCATGGGCCAGTGGTGATCGCGTGACGAGTCGCCGATGGCGCGGCTGGGCTTCTGCTCGCGCGCAGCGGTGAACGCCTTGTTGATGGCGATCTGGATCGAGGGCAGCTTGCAGCCGTCGGTGCGCAG
>DGFH01000288.1 GCA_002391565.1 Anaerolineales bacterium UBA3905 | reverse complement strand
AAGCGGAGACCAGCCAGGCGCTAGGTTTTGGCTATCGGCTGGGCTTCCTGGGCCTCTTTCACATGGAGATTGTCCAGGAGCGGCTCGAACGCGAGTACGACATGGACATCATCTTCACCGCGCCTTCGGTGGAATATCGCGTACTCAAGACCGACGGCGAAGTCATCGCCATCGACAGCCCGGCCGCACTGCCCGACCCGACCGAGATCGAGCACATCGAGGAACCGTGGTGCGAACTGCGCATCTTCACGCCATCCGACTACATCGGCGCTGTGCTCGATCTGGTCACGAAGCGCCGCGGCGAACTCAAGACGCAGAACTGGCTGGACGCCAAACGTGTCGAAATCGTCTGTATGATCCCGCTTTCGGAGATCATCGTCGATTTTTACAACGAGCTAAAGGCGCGCACCAAAGGCTACGCCAGCATGGACTACACCCTCGACGAGTATCGCCCCTCCGACATGGTCAAGCTTGATGTGCTGGTCAACTACCAGCCGGTGGACGCGCTCAGCATCATCGTGCACCGCGACAACGCCTTCTACAAAGGGCAGCGGCTGGTGAGCAAGATGAAGGAGATCATTCCGCGCCAGATGTTTGAGGTGCCGATCCAGGCTGCCATCGGCAACAAAGTGATCAGCCGCGCCAACGTCAAGGCGATGCGCAAGGATGTGCTTGCCAAATGCTACGGCGGCGACATCACGCGCAAGCGCAAGTTGCTGGAGAAGCAGAAGGCGGGCAAGAAACGTATGAAGATGGTCGGCTCGGTGGAGATTCCACAGGAAGCCTTTATGTCGGTGCTTAGTCTCGACGAAGAATGACGCGATGATAGAACGCGGATGACGCGGATTGGACGGACTCACGCGGATTGCCTTCTGATCCGCGAAAATCTGGCACGATCCGCGTCATCCGCGTTCTATTTTTGCCCGCATCCAGGAGACCTTACATGAAGGGAGCGCCCGCCAAGAAGTCTCTCGGCCAGAACTTTCTGAGCGACCGTCGCTACCTGGCGCCGATCCTGGCGGCGGCGGAACTGACGCCAACCGACGCGGTGCTGGAGATCGGCCCCGGCAAAGGCGTGCTGACAGAGGCGTTGGCCGCGCGCGTTGGCTGTCTCGCCGCTGTCGAATTGGATGACCGCCTGATTGAACCGCTGCGGCAACGCTTCGCCGACCGTCCCCACGTGCACATCATCCACGCCGACATTCTTGCACATGCGCCGCCAGCGCTGATTGGCGCCAATCTCCAATCTCCAATCTCCAATCTCCCAATCTCCTACAAAGTCGTCGCCAACCTTCCCTACTACATCACCAGCGCAGTGCTGCGCCATCTGCTCGAAGCGGCGCCGCCACCGTCGCTGGCCGTTATCATGGTGCAGTGGGAAGTGGCGCAACGCATCTGCGCACAGCCGGGCGATCTCTCGCTGCTGGCGGTGAGCGTGCAATTTTACGCCGAACCGCGCCTTGTGCAGCGCGTGCCCGCTGCCGCCTTCAGCCCACGTCCCAAGGTGGACAGCGCCATCCTGCAGCTGCGGGTGCGTGCTCAACCGGCTGTCGATGTGGCGCCGGCGCACTTTTTCACCGTTGTGCGCGCCGGCTTCAGCCAGAAACGCAAGCAACTTCACAATAGCCTGGCCGCCGGTCTGGGGCTGGATAAGGCGACGGTGCAGGCATGGCTGACCGCCGCCGGCATCGACCCCATGCGTCGCGCCGAAACGCTGAGCCTGGCTGAATGGGGAGCGCTCTGCCGTGAGGCCCCGATCAGAGTCGACGGCGCCATGACTGGCGTTTAGGGTCGATATCAGGCGTTGGGTGCAATCACCGAACTTTCTGATTGGAGACCGCGCATCCCTCCAATTTGCGCGATAATCGTGGGTGAATCTCCAACCTTGAGGAGGTAAGCCATGGGGAAGCAAGACAGATTGCGTCCGGGCGTTTTTCTCGTCGTGACGGCTGTGCTGAGCATCGTTTACACTATGCTGGCGGTAATCGGCGACGCAGTGTTAGGTCCAGGCGCCCTTTTCTGGCCTACTGCGGGTTTTGCGGTGGCGGCCATCCTGTCGTTGGGCGCGCGTCGCGCCAGTCCTGGCATCGCACTTGGCGCCATGCTGACCGTGCTATGGCACTACGTCATGGCGACTCCTTCTCCCTTGCAATTGGCCGATGCACCGTGGCGACCTGGTCTGGCGGTGTTGGTGACACTCGCTGTCCTGTTGCAGAGTTGGATCGCAGCCTATTTGTGCCGACGCACTGGCGTCATGGCGCGTATACTGCAGAGCAGCACGCAGCCATTTCAACGCAACGTTCAGCGGTTACAGTTTTTTGTCAATACTGCCCTACGCCTGATTGCCGTCGCTGCGCTGGCAGCGCTGGCAGGCGCTGTACTGGCAACGGTAGCGCTGCTGGGCATTGAAGCGAGCAGCCTCAGCGACGCCCTGATCTGCGGCGGCGTCTGGTGGGTGGGCAGCCTGCTGGGCATCGTTGTGCTGACGGCGCCGTTGACGCTCCTGATGCATCGCATCCAGCATCGCCAGTTGAATCAGGGGACGGCAGTGCTGGTGATGGATATTGGTTTCATCAGTTCGGTGTTGCTGTTTCTGATGATCTGGCGATTGGAAAACCAACGCATTGTCACCGAATTTGCCGGGCGCGCGGCAGCGCTGCAAGTGCAGCTCGGCGCCAGCATGGCGGCGCCTTATCATGACCTGGAGTCGTTGCGCGCATTTGCCCTGGCATCTGCAAATATCAGCCGCAGCGAATTTGAGCGGTTTGTCCAGCCACATCTATATGGCCGCAATGCCACCCCTGGCGTCCTGGCATTTGAATGGGCGCCCATCGTGACGACTAGGGAACGCACTGCCTTCGAGGCAGAGATGCGGGCCGCAGGTTTTACAGGTTTTACGATCACCGAGCTGGATGCCACTGCCGCTTTGCGACTGGCGGCTACGCATCCTTTCTACACGGTGGTGAAGTATCGCGCTGCAATCAGCGACGCTGATCCCATCGATGGGTTAGACCTTGCCACCGAACCGACGCGCCGAGACGCCATGGAGCGCGCCATGGCGACCGGAGCGATCGCCGCCACTGCGCTGCTCCCGGTGGGCGCCGACGACGCACCTGGCATCCTGCTCTTTGCCCCAGTGAACAGGTCAACTGCTGAGGCTGGCGACGCAGCCGCAGGCGTCGAGGGCTTCATGGTGGGCGCCTACCGCATCGACCGATTGGTGGAAGCAGCGTTGGCGATGCTGGAGACGCAACCACTGAGCGTGTATTTATTCGATACAACCGAGCCAGCCGCGCCGCAATTACTGTTTACCAACTCTGCCATATCTCTAGCCGGGTTGCCGCCAGAGTCGGGCAGGCTGCAGCCCAAAGCGCTCCAGACAGGTTTATTCGCAGCATCTCCTCTGGAGATAGCTGGTCGCAGATGGCTGCTGATTGCGCGTCCTGCGCCCGGCCACCTCAACGTGCTGAGCCTGTGGACGCCCTGGGCAGTGTTGCTGGCGGGGGTTACGCTTACCTATGCCGTTGGTCATCTCTTTGCACAACGCCAACAAACTGCAGACGAACTTCGGCGCCAGCACCTGCTGCTGCAGACCGTGATCGACTCGACGCCTGACTGGATTTTCATCAAGGATCGATCGCATCGGTACCTACTGGTGAATCAGGGATACGCTGACTCACTCGGCGTGACGCCCACCGCCGCCATTGGCAAGAATGACCTGGAGCTTGGTTTTGCGCCTGCAGCGGTGATGGGCGACGCACAGACGGGCGTGCGCGGCTTTTGGGCCGACGACCGTGAGGTGATCGAGCGTGGCGTAACGAAGGTGATCCCGGTCGAGCCGGCGCAGTTGCACGGTCGGCAAATGTTCTTGCACACGATCAAGGCGCCGATTCGCACGCCGGATGGCGCCATTTGGGGCGTGCTTGGCTACGTGCATGACATTACCGAACTCAAGGCGGCTGAAATAGCGCTGCAACGGCGCACCACCGAATTGACGCTGCTGCTGGAAGCCAGCCGCGCATTGAGCGCTACGCTCGATCTACACACCGTGTACACGATTCTGAATCGCACGTTGCGTCAGTGGATGCCATGCGACACGGTCATAGTGGCTCACTTCGACCCACCCGCCCAACTGCTCCGCTGCGCCTACTATGCCGACGGCGCTGGCGAGAAAGATGTCGCCGCCTTCCCGCCACAGCCACTGGCGCCAGCAGGCCAGGACGCACTGAGCCGGGCGATTCGCAGCGGGCAGTCAGTGCTATTGCACAACGATGTACAACTAACAGCAGGTTCTGCATGTTTTGTTTCTGAATACCCTGGAAATGAGAAGGAGATCTCGGTTGACGCCGATCTCTATCGCTCGGCCATCCTGGCGCCGCTGACTGTAGATGGTGAGGTGGCTGGCGTACTCCAGATCCTCCATCGTCAGCCCGATGCTTTCCAGGAAGAACACCTGCATTTTGTGGAAGCGCTGATCTATCGCGTGACGGGCATCATTGCCAATGTACGTCTGTTCCAGCGCCTGCAAGATGAATTGCTCGAACGCAGGCGCGCCGAAACGCAGGTGCGCCTGCTCAATGCGGAACTGGAACAGCGCGTCATGGAGCGCACGCAAGACTTAACCAGGGCATTGCGCGCCAAAGATGAGTTTCTGGCTACCATGAGCCATGAACTGCGTACGCCGCTGACCAGTATTCTGGCGTTGGCGGAGATGCTTGGTTCGGAGCTGCGCGGCCCACTCAACCCGCATCAACGCAAATATGTCGCCAATATCGATAGCAGCGGGCGGCATCTGTTGTCCATGATCAACGACATCCTTGACCTGGCAAAAGTGGAAGCCGGCAGACTGAATCTGCAATTGACGCCTGTCAATGTCGACGATGTCTGTCGCGCCAGCCTCAGCATGATCAAGGAGCTTGCCACCCAGAAAAATTTACAAATCAGCTACCATTGCAGCGACGCGTCGCTCGTCATCCTGGCGGACGCCACGCGCTTGAAGCAGATGTTGGTCAATCTCCTCGGCAACGCCGTCAAGTTCACTGCAGCCGGGGGGCGGGTGGCGCTCGAAGTCGGCGTCGATCCGGCGCGCCAGGTTGTCGAATTTGCTGTGCAAGACACTGGCATCGGGATTGCCGCCACCGATATCCCACGTCTGTTCAAACCTTTCACACAACTTGACGCCGGTCTGACGCGCCAGCATGAAGGCACGGGGTTGGGACTGGCGCTGGTGAAGCGTCTGGCGGAGCTGCATGACGGCGCAGTGAGCGTCACCAGCGAAGGCGTTGCCGGCAAAGGTAGTCGTTTTACAATTACGCTGCCGTGGCGTCGCCCCATTGCCGAAGACGACGTTCCCCCAACCGATGTCACCCCGGCGAGCCTGCCATCATCCGTTTCACCTAGCGACGCCGCGCTGCCGTCGGATGCGGCACCCCTCATCCTGGTGGCAGAAGACAATCCCATGAATCAGGATATTCTCCGCGAACTGCTGCAGGCAGGCGGCTATCGTGTTGAGACCGCCAACAACGGCGTCGAGGCGCTTCAGCACGCACAAGTCAGCTCACCTGACCTGATTCTGATGGATATCCAGATGCCGGAGATGGATGGACTGGAGGCTACCCGCCGTCTGCGCCAGTTGTCGACATTGGCGACGACGCCTATTATTGCCATCACTGCTTTTACGCGGCCGGAAGACATCGAACGCTGTCGGGCGGCCGGTGTGACCGATTTTCTGAGCAAGCCCTTTACGATCGAGAAGCTGCGTGCGCGCGTGGCGCAGTATCTGCCAGGCGGACATGACATTGCCTCTGGCTGAACATCGCCGCCATGGAGGCAACGCAGGGGCGGCTGCATCGAAGTGGTTGGTGTGCTCGAAGATTTGCTGGCGCCCTTCGGTGGAGACGCGCGGGTTGTGGCAGGAAGCCGACCGTCAGCCAGGATGACGGCGTCGTTGCGACAACACCATAAGCACAGGCGGGCGCGATGATCAATTAACGCCAGCTACGTGTTGTCCCGTCACACGTAGTTGTCGCTTTCTTGTCTGTCGAGGCTGCAACCAAATCGAAAGGAACGGTGTCCAATGTCGTACACACGCATGCATCCAGTTGTGATTCCTCTGGACGTGGCGTTGGGACTGTTCCTGTGGCTCTGCCTGACGCCGGTCGCCTACGCCGCCGACATCATCGTGAACTCCACTGCCGACAACACCATTGCAGGCGATGGCTTCTGCACGCTGCGGGAAGCGGTGAACAACGCCAATGCCAACGCCGACACCACAGCCGGCGACTGTCGCGCCGGCGCCTTGTTGCCGGCGGATCAAATCTTGCTGCCCGCCGGCGTCTATACACTGACGCCGGGGCTGGACAACGACAACGTGCATGGTGATCTGGATATTCGCACAGCGGGCGGCAGCCTGGAGTTGGTCGGCGCCGGCGCGCTCAGCACCACGATCAGCGGGCCGGGCGTTGTCGTCGGTGCGGATCGCCTCCTGCACACCGGCGTCGATGGGCCGGGCGCCGTCATCGTTGAGGTGCGCGGGTTGACGCTGCGCAATGGGCACGCCCCGCAAGGTGGCGGCGCTATCTACATCAACGGCACCTATGCTCTGATTGAGGAGAGCGTGATCCAGGGGTGTGAGGCGGTCTTTGCCGGTGGCATGAGCAACAACGGCAACGGCGGCGCCATTTACATGAGCGGCGGCGATCTCACGATCCTCAATTCGGAGCTGGTGAGCAATACGGCGCGCGCAGCGGTGATTGCGGATGTCATGGGTGGCGCCATCTATGCCACCAACGGCGCCAACGTTCTGATCGAGGATAGCATCTTGCACGAGAATCGCGCTGTCGTTCCCGACACCGGTTTGCAACGCACCGGCGCCGGCGCAATCTTTTTTAATGGCAGCAGCCTCACCATTCGCCGCAGCCAGATCGTCAGCAACTCGGTGGCGGCCACTTTTAGCGACAACCGTGGCTTTGGCGGCGCCATCTATTTCGCTGGCGCTGCGCTATTGATCGAAGAGAGCACCCTCGCCAACAATACGGCGGGCGAAGCGGCGGGTGCGCTCTATTATGATGGCGTCAGAGGAGAGATCGTGCGCAGCACTTTCAGCGGCAACCTTGCTCCGCAAGGATACGGGGGCGCGATTGTCAATTCGGCGACGTTGACGATCACCAACAGCACAATTTCCGGCAACGTGGCGCTGTGGACTGCGGGCGGCGTCTCCAACGGTTTTTCAGGCGCCCTCAGGCTCTTCAACACGACGGTGTCCAACAACACCTGTGCGACCGAAGGCGGCTTTGCAGGCGGTGGCTGTGGGGTGCATCAATGGTCTGGCTCTGTGGAAGTCCAGAATAGCATTTTAGCAGGCAACCACGACCTGGGGTCTGGACGCGCCTTGTCTCCAGATGTGGGCGGCAGCATCACCTCGTTGGGACATAATGTCGTTGGGGTGGCGGGCGCCGGCTTCATCGATGGCGTCAATGGCGATAAAGTGGGCATGCTCTCCGCGCCGCTCGACGCACGCCTGTTCGGGTTGGGAGCATACGGCGGCCCAACGGCGACGCATCTGCCGGCGTGGGATAGCCCGGCCATCAGCGCCGCAGATGCCGGCGCCTGCCCGCTGACCGATCAGCGTGGCGTTGCACGTCCGGCGGGCGCGGGCTGCGATGTCGGTGCGGTCGAGGTGGGTGCGCCTCACTTCCTGCCGGTTGTGCAGCGGGAATAGCGTAACCTTCGGCGCCCATCAAGGCTGGGAAAGTGATAGGGTGATTTCAAGTTGCAGAAATACCCATTAAATGCAAAGTTGTTTGCAATGAGCGACTGCAATACCGGAAGCCATCCGGCAAAGACGTCCAGCCTTCGATGCGAAGTAAGGAGGCAATCGCGTTGCGAAGGGCCGCCATGGCTTGAGGAGCGTTCCCGGAACGAACCTGGCAGCGGTCTTCGCCAAAGCTTACGTCGCGCGGGTAGTGCACCACATTTTCGATTGTCCAATGCCAACGCCGGAGTTGTTCGATCTGCTCTAGTGAGACGCGTGTCCGATCAAGCGTGGTAATCAGGTATTCAACCGAAACGGCGAGTTGTTTGGTGTGGTGGTCAAGCGAACGACGCGTGCGTCGAATCACCTGTCCAGTATCGGGAAACTCCAGATAGCGGTTGAGTGCAGTTGTGCTCTCGATGAAATAGGTGTCGGTGCGCCCATGTCCACGTCGATTTACGGTGGTGGAGGCATAGTCCCAGAACTCCTGTTCACAAGTTCCTTTTGGTGGCAGGGCTGTAAAAGCGGCTTCAATGTCTTCGTACAGAGTGCGCTGGTTCCGTTTGACCACCAGGATATATTCGCCGCCCCCCTGCCGAATCTGGCGCGCCTGTTTGAGTGAGGTGTGTAGCGCATCCATGGTCGTCACGGTTCCCTTAAGTGCGGTACGTCCTAGCAGTATTTCCGCTGCACGCCGCTCATGCAGTTTGACCGTCGTCTGGATTTGGTCGAACACCAACCCAGATTCATGACGCACCAGACTGGTTAGGTGTACTAGCTTGCCATGTGTGCTGGCGCCGCACACTGTTTTGCCATCCAATGATTGACCATGCAAGATCTCACCCTGTCTGGTGACAATGACACCTGCATCACCGCTTTCCTGTTCCAACATTCTTTGATACCTTGTAAGCACCCCTTCCAGCATATCCACCGAGACATTACATAGTGTCCGGCGTATGGTTGCCAGGCTGGGCACTCGTTGCTTTTTCGGCTTCAAGATTGCTTTTAGTTCTTGCCCCTGGGCTATCACCCACTGGCTGATCCCTTTTAACGTCTTCTCACCTGTGAGCATCGCAGCAGCTATTACCAACAACAAGTATTCCCATTCGTAGCTACGTCCTCGTTCACTGCGTGGATCAGGCGTATCGCACAGCGCTTCGGCAAGTGTGGTATAGTTGATTGTGCTCATCGAGTATTCTCCTTTCGATGCCTGCTGCTTTGTCCAAACAACAGGCTACTCGATGAGCTCTTTTTCGTAAACTCGCATCTCCAGTTTGCATGTTTTGTTGAATCACTCCACTAATCCGCAACTTGAAATCACCCTAGGAAAGTGAGTGCTCTATTTGATCAATCGTGCTGGCTGCGCGACAATGGAACGCGGATTGGGTTCTGATGCCAGGGAGCATGCATGTCGTCGAAGTGGCCTGCCAGCCTGTTTGGTTATCATCCGCGTGTGCCGGTTAGCGCCGACGATGCACCAGACGCGATGCACGTCGCAGCGCCCGAATCGTTTGATCTGGAGGCGGGGGCGGATGTCGTGGCGCCTGTCACGTCCGCTGAAGACGAGGCGGCGCTGGTTGAGCGGGCGCG
>DGFH01000374.1 GCA_002391565.1 Anaerolineales bacterium UBA3905 | reverse complement strand
GTAGATATTGATAAACATCTTCGCCGCCGCCACGATAATCAACAGGTAGACGAACGCGTTTCTACTCCAATGTGCACTCATCGATGCCTCCTCTGAGCCTTTTGTAACAGGCATTGTAGCAGAGGTGGCGCGCCCTGGCTAGTGATCGGGGATACGGTTGACGACTGCCGTGCGTTGCCCACGCGCTTTGCTCTGCCTGTCGCTGGCTTTTCTATCCGCCGATGCCCAAGGTTAGCAGCAGCAACAGCAGCAGCCCTAATGCAATCCGGTAGGCGCCGAAGACCGCCAGGGTGTGATTTGCCACATAGCGCAGTAGCCAGGCGATGGCGATCCAGGCGGTAATGGCGGCAGTGATGGTCCCAGCTGCCAGCAGCGCCCAGTCATTGGCGGAAATCTGGTCAAGGCTCTTCAGCAAATCGTACATGGTGGCGATCAGCATGGTGGGGATCGCCAGGTAGAAAGAGAAGCGCGTGGCGGCGGTGCGGCTGGCGCCCGCAAACATGCCGCCAACGATGGTGGCGCCCGAACGTGAGACGCCTGGCGCCAATGCCAGGATTTGCGCCAACCCGACAGCCAACGCCTGTGAATGGGAGAACAGCTGGTAGTCGGTCGTCTGCGGACGGTTGCGAGCAAAGCGCTCGACGCCAAACATGACGATCCCTCCTAGAATCAGCGTGGTCGGCACCACGTAGGGCGATACAAACAGCACCTCTTTGATCCAGTCGTGGATCAGGAAGCCGATCAACCCGGCAGGAATGAAGGCAATGATCACGTTGAGCCAAAGTCGCTGCACAGGTGCGCTGCGCCCCACACTGCGCACCTGGGCGAGCAGGTCGCGGGCAAAATAGAGCAGCATCGCCAGCGTGGCGCCGAACTGGATGAAAATTTCAAAAGTGCCGCCCAAACTGGCGTGGAAGTCCAGGAATCGCCCGGCCACCAACAGATGGCCGGTTGATGAAATGGGGAGAAATTCAGTAAAGCCTTCGATGGCTCCCAATATAATCGCTTTCCACAACTCTTCCATGTCCACAATCCTCTATCTTCACTGATTTTTGCATCATCGTAGTGTATGGCGTTGGATTCGTGCAAAGTGGGCAGGAGAGGAATTGCCTGTGTGCGTGAAGGAGGCGGCGTCCGTATCAGACAGAAATTAGCGGATGCAGACAACAGCAATACGTCGAGCCGGGCAGCAAGGACCAGAGTGCTGCCCGGCTCGACAAGGATCACGGAGCGCCTTAACGCGTATGACTACGGTGCAACAGGGGCGTTGTACCCGCGCGATGCGATCTTCTCGGCGATGGTCGCCATTCCGTCGCCGTTGCTGTCAATGGCTTCCATCAGGTCAAGAGGGTTGACTGCGCCTGGCGTCACGATCAGATCGTCGGGCGTCTCATCCTCGACGCCGTTCAAGTTGCGGTCGTACCAGAAGGCGCCATCACCGTCGTACTGGCAACTATTCGTCGGTGCGTAGCGCAGATCACTACCGCCGGTGGGGGTCTCGAAATGACCGGTTGTACTGTTGAAGGTGACAAACTGGCGTTGTGCGTAGGGTTGCAAGCTGCTCGCCGCGCCTGGCGCCGCCCAGTTGCAATACATGCCCTGCGCTACGAACACCCCATCGGCGTCATCCTGGACGCGGGCGCCGTAGCCAAAGTACGCCTCGCCGTCCAGTGGTGCAAAATTGTTGATGCCGAGGTTGAGCACGCGCGTCGCCCGGTCGTGCACGCCGGCCTGCCAGGCGTAGGCATAGTCACCCGCCATCGTCGTTGGGTTGAAGTTAGCGGTGAAGCTGGCGTAGTTGTCGCCCCAGTTTTTGGTGGGGTCAACAATGCCAGCCGTGCGCGCATCGACATCGTGTCCACAAAAGGCGCCGGCGCGCTGCTGGATACGCAATTCATCGGCGCCAAGCCGGACAAAGGCCAGGGTGCCGTTGTGCGTCACCGGTTTTGTTGCGCTGCCACCGCCACCGCCTGGGCAGTTCCCCCACATTTGTTCGTCATTGGCGCGATAGTGCATGACGCCTTCATACGCCGTCGTCGGAGAGGTTGCATCCGGCGTGTACTCCAGGCTGACAACCATCGCGTGGCTAGAGCCGTCGCCCGGATCGAGGTACGTGAACTCGGCGTAATATGTCCACGTCCCCGTGACGGCGTCGTAGCTGATGGTCGCCAGGGTGAAGGTGACATGGGGAATGCCAACGGCATTGATCGCAGCCGTGACGTCCAACACACCGCCGGTGGTCGGCAAGGGCAGCCCTGCGTCATCGGCGGCCCGGATCAGCGCCGCCATCAGTAGCAGAGACGCCTGGGATTGCTGTTCGGCGCCGTTGAGTCGCGCATTGATCTGCGCTGCGGCGCAGGCGTCACCCGTGCTGTCCACTTCCTGCCAGATGCCGAGGTCGCCGCGCGGCAGTTGACCGGCGCCACTGCCGCCGTCATCAGGATGGTTGCGGTAGTGCAGCGTAGGCCCATAGCAGGCGGCGTCAGCGCCAACTGTCAACAGCGCGGCCGGGTCGAAAAGGTCAGTGATCGCTGTCGCGCCGGTCAGGACGCTGTAGATCTCTGCCGTCGCCACGGCGTAGCCGGTCGTCCAGCTGCCATCTGCAGCGGCGGCGTTGACCACATTTTCCATGAGCAGCGGTGAGGCCACCGCCAGGTCGACAGGGAAGAGGCGCGCCCAGCTAGCGTTCGTTGCTTCGCCGTCGCTACGCACCACGGGGAGGTAGAGCGCATAGCCTGGCGCATCTGGGGGGAGGGCGACATCGCCCGCCAGCGCTGACGCCGGCGTCGCCAGAGCGATGACAAAGATCGTGACCAGTCCAATCCAAACTGAAAAAGTTTTCCCTCGTCGTTGCGTGTCCATATTGACCTCCTCAGAATGATTGCAATAGACGTCAGCCATTACGATGTATTCATTTATAGGATAATGGAATTCAAGTTCAGTTCAGGCTTTTGCTGTTCAAGAAATGGCTCAAATCGGCTCAATGAGGAAATGTTTACCGTGAGAGACGAAGGGGGCGGGCGATTATCAATTCCAGGTTGTACGTGATATTGCTCGCAATCTTCCCGGAAGCTCCAAAGCTTCCGGGGAGATAAACAGCTGATTTAGAGGGCAGTAGGCGTCAACCGTAGGGGTCAAATGTAGCGAAAGAATAAGGTCTGTCTCTTATACACAATTGACGCTGCCCAAACAGAGGATAGT
>DGFH01000258.1 GCA_002391565.1 Anaerolineales bacterium UBA3905 | reverse complement strand
CACTATTACCGGAAACTAAAGATGTAAGGAAGTCATAGAATTTTGCCATCTTGACTCCTCTCTTGCAGAGTAGACCAATTCTCTATGTCTTGTACGCGCTTGCTCACCGTCCCGAAGCGTCGCTGCGGCACGCGTTCGGCGAACTGGCCGGTCAGCTCAGGTGACATCGTCTCGTTGAAGTAGAGAGGGATGGGCGCGGCGCTGACCGGTTGGCGATCTTTGCCGCGGCCGAGGGGCGGGCAGCCCCACCCCGCATCCGGTGCAGCGCGGCGCTGTTCCTTGAAGTAGCCCAGGATGCCACATGAAAAACAGTGCTCGCGGCAATCGTCCACGACGCCGCCCTGGTAGGTGTGGATGTACTCATCTATCAAGAACTGTTTCTTTAGCCCGGCGGAGATGTGATCCCAGGGCAGCACTTCGTCGATCGGGCGCTGCCGGCGAGCGTACCAGTCCATGTCCAGCCCCATCTCGGCGAAGGCGGCCTGCCAGGCGCCGAAGTTGAAATAATCGCTCCAGCCTTCCATCCTGGCGCCCTTGCGCCACGCCAGTTCGATCACATCCGCCATGCGGCGGTCGCCGCGCGTCAGAAACGCTTCCACCAGCGTCTCGGTCGGGTCGTTCCAGGAGAAGTGAATGCCGGGTCCGCGCAGTTCGCGCTGCAACATCTCGATCTGCGCGTTGATCACCGCCTCGTCTTCCATCGGCACCCACTGGAAGGGCGTGTGCGGCTTGGGCACCAGTGTGCTGACGCCGATGCGCACGTTGGCTTTCTTGCCCAGCACCCGCCGCCCGACCGCCAACACCTGCTTCGAGAGATCGGCGATGGCCTTGACATCCTCCAGCGTCTGCGTTGGGTGACCGATCATGAAGTACATTTTGATCGTCGTCCAGCCGCGCTTGTAGACCTCCTCGGCAGTCGCCAGCAATTCGGCGGAAGCGATCGGCTTGTTGATCACATCGCGCAGGCGGTCGGTGGCGGCTTCGGGTGCAAAGGTGAAGCCAGAACGTCGCCGTCCTTTCTCCAGTAAATCCATCAGATCGACGCTGAAGCTTTCAATGCGCAGGCTGGGCAACCCGACGCTGAGGCGTTTGGCCCCGTGCCGTTCCACTGTGCGGCGCACCAGCTCCTCGACGTAGCTGTAATCGCTGCTGCTCAGGCTGAGGAAGCTCACCTCCTCGAAGCCGCAGTGCTCGATCATGGCGTCGACTGCTTGCAACACCTCTTCGACCGGGCGCTCGCGCACCGGGCGGAAGATCATCCCCGCCTGGCAGAAGCGACAGCCGCGCGTGCAGCCACGCATGATCTCGATAGCCGCGCGATTGTGCACGACGTTGATGTAGGGCACGATGAATTTCGTCACTGGCGGCGGCAACACCGTCACCACGCGTTTGCGCACCTGCGCCGGCGCCGCCGGGTGATTGGGCGTCACCGCCGCAAGCGTGCCGTCGGCGGCGTAACTCACGTCATAGAACGCCGGCACATAGACGCCAGGGATGGCGGCGAGTTTCGCCAAGAGAGAGAAGCGATTGGGGGATTGAGCGATTGGGAGATTGGTGACTGGAGATTGGAGATTGGGCGCTGACTCCGCGGCGCCAGTCTCTAATCTCCAATCTCTTAATCGCTTAATCTCCATTCTCCATTCCTCATACGCGGCGATCACCTCGAAGATCACCTCTTCACCCTCGCCGATGACCATTGCATCGAAGAAGGCGCTCATCGGCTCCGGGTTGTAGCAGGCGGAGCCACCGGCGATCACCAGCGGGTCATCGAGCGTGCGGTCGGCGGCGCGCAGCGGCAGACCGGCCAGGTCGAGCATGGTCAGCACATTGGTGTAGAGCTGCTCATAAGGCAGCGTGAAGCCGAGAATGTCGAAATCGCGCACCGGATGACGCGTCTCCAACCCATACAGGGGGATGCCATCGCGCCGCATGTATGTCTCAAAATCGGGCCACGGACAGTAGACGCGTTCCGCCAGCAGATCAGGGCGTCGGTTGATCAGGTCATAGAGCACCATCAGGCCGAGGTTGCTGCCGCCCAGCTCGTAGATGTCCGGGAAAGCCAGCGCCACCTTCGTTTTGATAGCGTGATCGCTCCAGTCTTTGACGACGCTGTTGAGTTCGCCGCCGGTGTAGCGCGCCGGCTTCTCGACCTTGTGCAAGACGCGGTCGAGCGCGCGCGTGATCTGACGCGGTGTGGTGAGCATAAACGGGATCCTTTCCTATTCATCTGCCGGGCGAGGCGTCGCCCGGGTGGGACTCGAACCCACATTGGCATTGTTGCGCTATCTTATCACAACTCACGGAGTAAGGCGTAAAGAGATGCAACGACCCTTAAGCGTTGGCGTTGCGGTGCGCTGCCTGCTATAGTTGCAGATATGAACTTCGACTCACGCAACATCTACCTTCACGACATTCCTTTGAGTGAGGCGCTGGCTGCCTGGCACGCGGCGCTGGCGGAAAACCATCTGTTGGAGCCGCTTGACGCCGAACGCGTGCCGCTCGACCGGGCGTTAGGCTGCATCACCGCCGCGCCGGTGTGGGCGCGTATCTCGTCACCCCATTATCACGCAGCCGCGATGGATGGCTTTGCGGTGCGCGCCGAAAGCACACGCGGCGCCACCGAGACCAACCCACTGCGGCTGAAGGTGGGCGAGCAAGCCTTCGCTGTCGACACCGGCGATCCGTTGCCGCCTGACACCAACGCCGTCATCATGATCGAGCAGACCCAGCCGGTGACAGCGCCCGATGGAACATACATCGAGATTCTGGCCGCCGTGCCGCCCTGGCGCGATGTGCGTCCGATGGGGGAAGATATCGTGGCGACCGAACTGGTGCTGCCCGCCAACCATCGCATCCGCCCGCAGGACATCGGCGCTATTGCCGGCAGCGGTCACACCGAGGTCACTGTGTATCGCCGCCCACGCGTGGCGATCATCCCCACCGGCACCGAGCTGGTCAAACCGGGCGATCCACTCACGCCGGGTGACATCATCGAGTACAACTCGCTGGTGCTGGGCGCTATGGCGGAGGAGGCCGGCGCCGTCGTGACGCGGCTGCCGATCGAACGCGACGATCGCGCCGCCATCAAAGCTGCACTCGAACAGGCGCTGGTGGAGCACGATCTGGTCGTCGTCAATGCCGGCTCGTCCGCCGGTTCGGAAGATTTCACGGCGTCGATTGTCGCCGAACTAGGTACGCTGTGCGTGCACGGCATCGCCATGCGTCCGGGGCATCCTGTCATTTTGGGCGTGGCGCGCGGACGCGCCGTTGCCGGCATTCCCGGTTATCCTGTTTCGGCGGCGATGACCTTCGACCTCATCGTGCGGCCGCTGCTCTACCGTTGGCAAGGACAATTGCCACCTGAGGCGCCGCAGGTGGAGGCGGTGTTGACGCGCAAGGTGCTCTCACCCATGGGCGAAGATGAATTTCTGCGCGTGGCGTTGGGGCGCGTGGGCGACCGCATCGTGGCTACGCCACTGGCGAGCGGCGCCGGCGTGCTGATGTCGCTGGTCAAAGCTGACGGCATCGTGACGATCCCACGCTTCTCCGAGGGGCATCACGCCGGGGAGCGGGTGACGGTGACGCTGCTGCGCTCGCCGCGCACGATCGACCACACGATCGTCGCCATTGGCAGCCACGACATGACGCTCGACCTGCTCTCGGATTTTCTGCGCCGCCGTCATCCGCTGTTGCGTCTGGCGTCGAGCCACGTAGGCAGCGTCAGTGGACTGCTGGCCTTGCAGCGCCATGAGGCGCATCTTGCCGGCAGCCACCTGTTGGATGAGGAGACAGGCGAGTACAACGCCGGTTATATTCAGCGCATGTTGACTGCGGAAGGCGTCCACGTAGTATTGCTTGGTTTTGTCAACCGCACCCAGGGGTTGATCGTGCCGAAAGGCAATCCACAGGGATTGACGCAACTAGAAGATTTACTGCGCGAGGATGTGCTCTTTGTCAACCGTCAGCGTGGCGCCGGCACGCGTGTGCTGCTGGATTACGAGCTGAAAAAGCGGGCGATCAGTGTGCGGAGAATTCAAGGGTACGAGCGCACAGAGTACACACATCTTGCGGTGGCGGCGGCAGTTAAGAGCGGCGCCGCTACTGCTGGACTGGGCATCCTGGCGGCGGCAAAGGCGCTCGATCTGGACTTTGTGCCGCTCTTCGATGAACGCTACGACCTGGTGATCCCGGTTGAACACTACACGGCGGAATTGTTGCAACCGTTGTTGGCGCTGCTCCGCGACCCTGCTTCCGGCTTTGCCGCGGCCGTGCGTGCACTTGGCGGCTACGACACCAGCCAGATGGGGGAAGTGCTGGGAGAGTTTTGAAGCAGGTTTTAGCGGCCAGCCATGTCACGCCGGAGGCGATAACCTATGCGTAGCCAAATCCTCCTGGCGGGGGCAAGGTCTTGGGTGATTGTTCATACCTCCGAATCACCTTGACCGTTCACCAGCCATTTTTCCAGCACCGTGTATAGCTCCTGTGGCTTGACCGGCTTGGCGACGTAGTCGTCCATGCCGGCAGCCAGACAACGGTCGCGGTCGCTTTGCAGCGCATGCGCCGTCATTGCAATGATCGGGATGCGCGGCTTGTTGGTTTCGCTTTCCTCGCAACGGATTTGCCGGGTTGCTTCCAATCCGTCCATTTCGGGCATCTGCACATCCATCAGTACGATGTCATAGGGCGCCTGGCGTAAGGCTTCGACCGCCTCGCTGCCGCTGGCGACGGCGTCAGCGTGCGCTCCCATCCGCCGCAAGACCCCCATGGCCACTTGTTGATTGACGGCGTTATCCTCCGCCACTAATACGCGCACGTCGGGGCGCGTTAGTCGGGGAATGGTTGTGTGGCCGTTGTTCGTCCTGGCCTGAAGCGCGGTTGCCTGACTGATCACCTGCTGAAGCGTCAGCAGTAGCTCTGATTGTCGCACCGGCTTAACGAGATAGGCGGCGAAACCGAGTTGCTGCATACGCCGCACGTCGCTGTCTGCACCCATTGAACTCATCATGATGAACGGCAGCCTGGCAAAGCGTGCATCCTGACGCAGCGTCGCGCCCAACATGGCGCCATCCATCTCCGGCATCTGCATATCGAGGATCGCCAGGCGCGGCAATGCGCGGTCAGCAGCCGCCTGGTCGAGTAGCCGCAGCGCTGCCGCCCCATCCGCCACCGCCATCGGCGCCATGCCCCACGCGGCGAGTTGTGCGCACAGTATCTCGCGGTTGGTGGCGTTGTCATCGACGACGAGCACGCGCACCCCGTGTAGATCAACAGGCAATGCCGGTTGGCGCTCTTCATTCTGCGCCTGGCGCGGCAACGTCACCACAAACCAGAAGGTGGAGCCGCGACCTTCCTCGCTCTCGACGCCAATTTCGCCGCCCATCAGCTCGACGAGCCGCCGGGCAATTGCCAGCCCCAAGCCGGTGCCGCCATAGCGCCGCGTGGTGGAGGCATCCACCTGCATGAATTTCTCGAAGATCAACGGCAGCTTCTCCCTGGGGATGCCGATGCCGGTGTCGCGCACGACAAAGCGCAGCGTTGCGTGCGTCTCACTCATGGCGACCGGTGCGACGCGCACGCTGACCTCGCCAACATGGGTAAAGCGCAGCGCGTTGCCAACCAGATTGGTCAACACCTGGCGCAGCCGTCCGGCATCGCCTTGCACGAAGCGCGGGGTCGTTGGGTCGGCAGCGCAGATGAACTCAAGCTGTTTTTCCTGCGCCTTCACCGCCAGGCTGGCGGCGAAGTCTTCCAGCAAGTCGATCAGGTCAAAGTTGGAGTTTTCTAGCTCCAGTTTGCCCGCCTCGATCTTGGAAATGTCGAGAATATCGTTGATGATGGTCAGCAATGTTTCGCCACTGGAGCGAATTGTCTCGGCGTAACGACGCTGTTCGTCGCTGAGCGGCGTTTCCAACAGCAGGCCGGTCATGCCGATGACGCCATTCATAGGGGTGCGGATTTCATGACTCATGTTGGCGAGAAATTCGCTCTTGGCGCGATTGGCCTGTTCCGCCTGCGTTGCCAGTTCCTCGGCGTGCGTGACGGCCTGCCGCAAGTTGAGAATGGCGTGATGCAGACGCGCCTCGGCGCGCTTGCGTTCGGTGATGTCGTGAAAGGTGCTTACCACCGCATAAGGCGCGCCCTGCCCGGATGGATCGCCGTCGTGTGCGAACAACGGCTCCGAGTTGATCGAAATCCAGACCAGCGAATCATCTGGGCGATGAATGCCGAGCACCACATTACGCAGCGGCCGCCCGGTTTGCAGGCTGCGCGTAGCCGGATACTCATGTGCGGGGAAATCTTCGCCATCTTCGCGCACCATGCGCCAGCGGGCGTCTGATCGCATCATCACCCCAATTTGTTCGGGCGGGGCGCCGAGAATCTGCATCGCCGCCGGGTTGGAGAACAACACCTGGCCGTGTCGATCCTGCATGACGACGCCCTCCGCCATCACGTTCAAGAGGCTGCGGAAGCGATCCTCGCTTTCCACCAGCTCCGCCTGCGCCGTGACGGGCACGGTCACATCAGCAAACACTGTCACGACGCCTTTGCGTTCTCCAAAGGCGTCGTGTAACAGCGCCGTGTCGATCGCCACCCAGCGCCGTCCACCGCCAGGGAGATCGACCCCCATGGTGGCGTTGTGCACAGGCTGGCCGGTGCGCAGCGTGGTTGCACAAGGGTGTTCTTCCGCCGGCCAGGGGCTGCCATCAAGGTGCACCGTCCTGACAAATTCCGCCAGCGAATGGCGCCCCAGAATTTGCTGGCGTGGGAGATTCAGAATCTGTTCGGTTTGTCGATTGCACTCCACGATGCGTCCCTCCTGATCGTGCACAATCAGGGCGGACGCCATCGATGCCAGAATTGACTGCATGTAAAGTCGTTGCTCCACCTGCGCCGTGATATTGCTCGCCACGCCAATGAAGCCAGTGACTTCGTCTGCATCGTTGCGCAAGGGCTGGATATCCAGGTCGATCCAATATTCGGCGCCGTGCTTGCCCCGGTTGAGGATTTCGACATGGACAGGGCTGCCTGCCGTCAGCGCTTCGTGCATACCGCGAATCGCCGCGCGGTTGCTCTTCTCAAATTGAAGCAAGTCACCCGGTTTTCTGCCAAGCGCTTCGTCCAGTTTGTAGCCGGTGAGCCGTTCGAAGCCTGCATTCGCCCACACAATGCGTCGGTCGACATCCGTAATCACGACGGCGTTGGTGGTGCGTTCGGCGACCAATGCCAGCCGGCGTAACTCTTCGGTGCGCCGGTGCAGCTCTGTGACATCCCGAAAGACCATCACGGCGCCCAGCACCGCGTCATCGGCCCCCAGGATTGGCGCACATGAACCGGTGATCATGTGCACTGCACCGGCGCCGTCGAAGAGGCGCACCTTCTCGGTCAGAGACACAGCCTGTCGCGTCTCGATGACTGTCTGCACCAGGTCGGTGAGCTGGCTATAACTGTGCGCGTCGACGATGTGGAAGACATCGACCAGCATGTTGCCACGTGCGGCGGGTTCGGAGCATCCGGTCAACTCTTCCGCCAGGCGATTCAGGCTGGTTACGCGTCCGGTGGGGTCGGTGCTGATCACGGCGTCGCCAATTGAGCGCAGGGTGGCGGTCAAGCGACTTTCGCTGGCCGACAGAGCGGCGGTGCGGGCAGAGACCAGCGCTTCGAGTTGACGGCGGCGATTGAGGGTGGATGCGACCCACAACACCGCCATCATCGTCAAGATCACGCCGCTGAAGGCAGCGCTGGCGCCAGCTGCTGGCGGGCGCATCGTGTAGAAGGCAGGCGCTGGCGTCACTGACACGATGTAAGTCTGTCCAAAGGCAAAGACTGGCAGGACGAAGCGCAGCGAGTCGTTGCTTGCAAGACTCATGGTGGTGACTGGCGCCGTTGTGGCAACTAGACGCGGCGCGGCTCCCTGCGACAAATGATGTAAAGAGACCCAGGTCAACGCCACGCTATCGGCGCGGCGGCTGCCCAGGCTGTTTTCCAGGAGTTGCTGTAACCGTAACACAGCCAGCACGAAGCCGCGCAAGGTCGCCGGTTCATCGCTCTGATAAACAGGAGTTGCCACCAATACGCCAAGATTGCCATCCAGCAAGGTGATTGGCTGGGTGGCGGTGGTCAGTCCAGAGCGTTCGGCTTCGGCCAGCATCGCCCGTCGCGTTGGTTCCGAGGCGATGTCAAAGCCGTAGGCGTAGCGATTGGGCGCTTCCGGCGCCAGATAAAACACCGGAAAATAGCGGTCGCGCGGCGGTGCAGGCGCTGGTTGTCCTGTCGCATCGACTTCCCAAATGTGATAGTCGGGCGTCACGCTGGTGCGGGCTGTCGCCTCGAATTGACTCCGCGCCGCCGCTGGCACAAGGGGAATCCATTCCCAGGCGCCCACAGGCGAGTCGGTGACCAGCGCCGCCGTGTAGTTAGCGAACTCCTGAGGCTCGATTTCGTGGCTATTGGCGATGAACTGCGCCAGACCGTCTAATTGCCTGGCATTGAAGATTTGCAAGGCGTCGCTCACGCGTGCAGCGAGAGAGGATGCAACCTGGCGGAAAACCTGATCATTGGTGTCAGACTCAATCGTGATCGACAACAAGACAGCGCCAAAGGTGACGACGGCGCCAAAGCTGGCCACCAGGATAATTTCCAGATGCCGCAGATGTTGCTGCCATTGCGCGGCCTGGCGGCTGCGCCATTGCAGCAATGCGGCCCCAATCAGCGTAATCATCGTCAATAAGGCAACAAAGCACAGGGGAATCAGACGCGCCCAGTTGATTTGCGCCTGCCAGTCTGTCGCCTCAATGTCTACGCCTACCACCAGGATTACTTTGCCGGTGGCCGGATTGAGCATCGGGGCAAAAGCCGACACGAAAGCGCCATATTCATCGACATAAGGGCCAACAATGGCCGGGCGTCGATCGATAAAAACCTGCACCAATTCGGCTGGTGGCTTCAGATATGGCAGTCCCGGGGTGGTGGCGTAGGGATCGTTTTCCAACCAGTTTTCCGGGCCAAAGCGAATGGCGCCCTCCCGCTGCGCCAGAGTGTAAATGTCGGCAATTTGCTCTCCTGCCAGGAACTTGACTGGCGCCTGATCGGCATAGATAGTCAGGTTCTCTGTTAAGCGTTGAAATGCAATGTTGTTGCGATCCGCCGTTGTGAAAGTGAGTTGGTCAATCAAATGAGGATCGATCGAATCTGCGACTCCTTGCACATAGGCAAGCAATGCAGTGCGCATCTGCCGATCCACATGCGCACCATTCCACCAGCTCAGCCATAGCCCTATGCACAAAGTGGTTATGCCGACCAGCCAGAGAATCCAGTGCTTGAGCAAACGCGTGCTGGAATTCTGAGCTTCGAGAGGCGCCGCCGGCTGCGTCATGCGTGTGTCCATTTCCTGCACCATGCAGACAAAGCAATGCTGCGCCTGACGTCAAGACGCAGTTTACAAGTCGTATGTAAAATTTTACTCCCCTTTATGCAATGGGATAAGCGACAAATGCAGCAACCTATTATTGTCAGGCCAGACTTCCACAGCCTGTGAGGTATTTGACGTCATTTCCAACTGCTGCGAATGTAAAAATAGACAGGTTGGGGCAGCAACGCCAACACGACGGCGCTGACGATCCAGGTGTTGATTGCCGCCGGAGAACCGGTCTCCGCCACCGCCGTGATCAGCGGGCTGGCGTATCTGGACGCCCTGCAGAATACAGACGGCGGCCTCCCCTATACGGCAGGCAAGCGATGCCAACTCGACTGCCTGTGTCGTGCAGGCGTTGGTCGCCGCCGGTGAGGACACGGCGCAGCATCCGCCCAGCCCACAGTCGCCCGGACGCTGGTGTTGACAATCGTGGGCGGCGTCGTGCTTCTGGGCATTCCGCCGGTGGTGCTGGCAATCTTCTTGCTCTTTGTGGCGTTGCGCCGGACGTAATCCCCCCACTACAGTAGAGATGGCAAGAGATGGGAGGCGTGAAAATGGCGCCAACGAAAAACATCTGCCACCCTGGCAGTCAGTAGATGTCATCTATAGCTGGTTCTGCTTCGCTCGCTACGCCGATCAAGGTACAATGCAGTGTCTACACCGGATTGATACAACACCGTTTGCGTTTGATGAGGATCATAGAAGAATGAATACTGATCGTTTGGTGGCGTTTACACAAGACCTGGTGCGGCTGCCCAGTTTGAGCGGCGAGGAGCAGAACGTTGCCGCACGCGTACAGGCGGAGATGACGGCGCTCGGCTTTGACCGCGTCTGGCAGGATGGCAACGGCAGCGTCGTCGGCGTCATCGAGGGCGCCCGCCCCGGCAAGACGATTCTGCTCGACGCCCACATCGACACGGTCGGCATCTCGCCGGGCGCGCCCTGGGAGCATGAGCCTTTCGGCGCCGTGATCGAAGATGGTGCGATCTATGGGCGCGGCGTCGCCGACATGAAGGGTGCATTGGCGGCGATGGTGCATGCTGCGGCTGCACTCGACCGCACCACCCTGGCCGGGCGCGTCGTCGTCAGCGCCTCCACGCTGGAGGAAGTGCTCGAAGGCGTCACGCTGCGCACGGTCATGGCGGCGACGCAGCCGGATTTCGTGGTGATCGGCGAATCGACCAATCTCAACTTGAGCCGGGGTGGCCGCGGCCGCGCCGAAGTGCACCTGACCACGATCGGGCGACCATCACACTCGTCGGCGCCGCATCTGGGGCGCAACGCTGTCCTCGACATGATGCGCGTGATTGCTGCTGTCGAGGCGATTGCGCTGCCCATCGACCCGGTCATGGGGCCGGCGCTCTTTGCCCTGACCGACATCGTCTCCGCACCCTATCCCTGCTGTCTCTTATACACATCT
>DGFH01000167.1:10215-12004 GCA_002391565.1 Anaerolineales bacterium UBA3905 | reverse complement strand
CTGACTTCCTGTTCGAGAATCCCGCGTGGCCCACCGATCATAGGGTCAACTCCAGTTCTTTGTCCACAGCTTCGGTGGTCGGGTCTTCCACCAACTGGCTACGATAAATTTCCGCGTAAATGGGGCTGCTCTCGATCAGGTCGGTGTGTCGTCCCTCTGCCACGATCTGTCCCTTATCGAGCACGATGATTTTGTCAGCATTGAGTACGGTGCTGATGCGTTGCGCAATGACGAAGCTGGTGCGTCCCTTCATCAATGCGTCGAGGGCGTGCTGGATCAACACCTCGGTCTGCACATCGACAGCACTGGTGGAATCATCCAGGATCAGGATACGCGGATTGAGCAACAGGGCGCGAGCGATGGCGATGCGCTGTTTCTGCCCACCGCTGAGGGTGGCGCCGCGTTCGCCCACCGCCGTGGCGTACCCCTCAGCGAAGCTCATAATAAAGTCGTGGGCGGCGGCGGCTTGGGCGGCGGCGATCACCTCCTCGTCGGTGGCGTCGGGACGACCGAAGGCGATGTTGTCGCGGATGGTGCCGGTGAAGAGATTGGTCTCTTGCAGCACAATGCCGATCTGCCGCCGCAACGATTCGATGGTCACATCGCGTATGTCATGCCCATCGATCAGAATGCGTCCACTGGTCACGTCATAGAAGCGTGGGATCAGGTTGATGACGCTGCTCTTACCGCTGCCGGTGGCGCCAAGAATTGCCACCGTCTCGCCCGGCGTAGCGTGAAAGCTGACGTCGTTGAGCACCGGCTCCGTGCTGCCAAAGTAGCGAAACGTCACATGGTCGAAGGTGACTTCGCCCTGAATCGGCGGCAGGGTAATGGCGTTCGGCTTGTCGGTCACTTCGTTGTGCGCGTCGAGAATCTCGAAGATGCGATTGGCGCTGGCGGAAGCCTGGCTCATCTGCGAAATGATGAAGCCGAGCTGGCCAAGCGGGAAGAAAACAAAGACCAGGTAGAGGCTAAATTTCTGCCATTCACCGATCGTCAGCGTGCCTTCGATAATCTGGACGCCGCCGAAGTAGAGCACCGCCGCCTGTCCCAGGTTGGCGATCAAGAAGATTACCGGGAAGAGAAAGCTGAAGATGCGCGCCACCTGAATCTGTTGCTGCATCAACGTGGCGGCGGCGGCGTCAAAGCGTTGCTGTTCTTTTGTTTCGGTGGCAAACGCCTTGACGACTTTGATGCCCGCCAGGTTCTCTTGCAAGATGGTGTTCAACGCTGAGAGCTTTTGTTGCACCTTGATGAAGAGTGGCTGCGTAATAGCGCCAAAGAGCATGAACATCACCATGGCGATCGGCAGGATCGGCAACACCACCAGCGTGAGTTGCAGGTTAGTCAGTAGCAACATGAGCAACGCGCCAGTGAGCAGCACCACAGCCTGCACCGCCAGCAATAACCCCTGCCCAATGAAGATGCGCACCTTCTCCACGTCATCGGTCGCCCGGATCATCAACTGACCAGTGCGGTTGCGGTCGTGGTAGCTGAAAGAAAGACGTTGAATCTTGGCAAAGAGGTCGTTGCGGAAGTCGAAGGCGACGCTCTGCCCTGCCTTTTCCGACATGTACGACTGCGCAAAGGCAAAGAAGCCGCGCACGGCCGCCAACACCAGAATCAGGGCGATCGCCCAATAAAGCGGCGCCAGCGGGTTGCTGAGAATTTGGTCAAGTTCGGCGGCGGTCAAGCCAGCCTGCGCCAGCATCTTCGCCTGGACATCCGCCGGCGCGCGGCTGAGTTGCTGCGCCATCATGCCACGCGTCACTGCATCGAGAATGTTTTG
>DGFH01000167.1:7755-10032 GCA_002391565.1 Anaerolineales bacterium UBA3905 | reverse complement strand
CGTCCCAGATTCTGGAAGTTGGGACGTTCCCGTTGTGGGCGTTTTGTTTGTGAAGTCACGCATGTCCCCTTTCGGTGCGTGGTGAGTAACTCTGGCGTGATGCATACGGCGTCAATTGTTACTCGTCAAATGGCGTTCGTCAGACGGCATGGATAGCTCGTCAGGTTTGACAAGCGACGCATGACCTCTGATGCCTGACAAGCAACGCATCACGCTATCTGGGCGCTGCCGAACCTCAATTGTACGCCATAGTAGGAAAACGGCAATGTAGGCTTACTTCAAGTTTCGAGGAAGGGCGTGGACGTAGAGTACAATCGCATGACAGACGCGCGCCTGACGAGTGATGTGTGACGCCTGACGAGTGACGTGTGACGAAAAGTCGCGCCTCAACCACCATTATTGCTGAGGAAGCCATCATCCATGTTGTCGGCTTATGTACAAACATTGCAGGTCACCAGTCGCAACGCACGCCTCATTCTCTTGCTTTCAGCCATCATGGGGTTGAGCATCGACGGCGGCATCTACTCGGTGATTTTCAACCTCTATGTGCTGCGTCTCAACTTTGGGCCAGAGTTTGTCGGCCAGATCAATTCGATGGCGAATCTGACCTTCGCGTTGGGCAGCCTGACGGCAGGCTGGTTGGGCATGCGCTACGGCAGCCGACGCATCATGATCCTGGGGATTGCAGCGGGCATGGTCGGCGCGCTTGCGCTGCCGACGGCGGATTTGCTTGATCCGCGCTGGCGCGCACCCTGGTTGACGGCGACGATGGTGCTGGTCTACGGTGGTCTCTCCTTCTACTTTGTCAACTCAGGGCCATTTTTGATCCGGGTGACGGCGGTGAGCGCGCGCGGCGCCATCTTTGCCATTCAGTCGGCCATCAGCGGCCTGGCTTCTTTCACCGGCGGACTGATCGGCGGCATCTTGCCCGCCCTGTTTGCCGCCGCGTTGGGGTTGACCATGCTGACAGCAGCGCCCTATCGTGCGCCGCTGCTGGTCGTGGGGCTGTTGATGGTGGCGGCGCTCATGATTGTCCTGCGTACATACGAACCCAGCGCGGACGAACTTGAACCGGAGCGGGTCGAGGCGCGTCCAGGGGCGCCGCGCCCGCGTTCCGCCTACTCGCTGATCGTCTTCATGTCGGTGGTGCGTTTCCTGCAGGTGGCTGGCGTTGGCGCCGCTGTGACTTTTTTCAATGTCTATATGGACGACGCGCTGAATGTTGCAACGCCGACGATCGGGCTGGTCGCTGCATCGGCGCGTCTGCTGGCGGTTCCGGCGGCGCTGCTTGGCCCGGCCCTGGCGCGTCGCGTCGGCTACGGCGAAGCGGCGGTGCTTGGCTCGTTAGGCGCAGTGATCAGCATGGCGCCGCTGATCCTGATCCCTTCGCCGGCTGCGGCGGGCATCGGCTTTGTCGGGTTGCTGGCCTTCACCTCGATCCGCTATCCAACCTTCTACGTCTTTATGATGGAGCGGACGCCCCCGCGCCTGCGAGCCGCCATGACCGGCGCCGGGGAAATGGCGGCCGGCTTTAGTTTTGCGCTGATTTCACTGGCTGGCGGCTATATCATCGTCCAGCTTGGCTATGACGCCACCTTTGCGTTTGGCGCAGTGCTGACGCTTGCCGGCACGTTGCTCTTTGGCGTCTATGTCTGGTGGCTGCGCCGGCGCCCGGAAGCGGGTGAGATCATGCCGCCGCCGATCCAAGAAACAGCGATCATCCCGCCACTGGTGGGCCAGCCGGCTGTGGAGGACAGTGAGGATGCCGCCGCCCCTGACAGTTGACCCACGTCAAAGGCGGCTTGATCGGATTTGATGCAGAGGCAGCATCAAGCCGAAATCCCGAAACCAGCCTCTCTTTTGTGCATCTCTGCGTCCTGGCGTCCTTGCGTCAAAGGCGATGCGCCTGTCAGACTGTCACCCGGCGTCGGCGCGCCGGAACAGCGCCAGCAACTCCGGCAGCCCCTCCAGGATCAAATGCGGCGGCGCGCTTTGAGTGGCAAAAAAGGCGCGCGTGTCAATGCCGGTGAGCACGCCGACGGTCATCATGCCCAACTTCAACGCTCCAACGATGTCCGTCTCATAGCGGTCGCCCACCATCATCGTCTCCTCCGGCGCTACGCCTAGCCGACGCAGCGCCTCCTCGAACATTGGCGCATTGGGTTTGCCGATGACGATCGGCTCCTTGTCCGTAGCGGCGGTGAAGAGCGCCAGGATGCTGCCGGCGCCCGGCACCTGCCCGCGCTCGGTGGGATAGGTGCGGTCGCTGTTGGTGCC
>DGFH01000167.1:1041-7646 GCA_002391565.1 Anaerolineales bacterium UBA3905 | reverse complement strand
GGCACCTGCCCGCGCTCGGTGGGATAGGTGCGGTCGCTGTTGGTGCCGATAAAGCGCGCGCCATTGCGGATCGCCAACGCCACATCCGCCAGATCGTTGTAGGTGAGCTGGAAGTTGGCGCCGGACACGGCGTAGGCAGCCGCGAAGGGATCGTGCGTCAACTCGAAGCCGGCGGCGGTCAACGCCGCGCGTAGACCGTCCTGGCCGTTGACAATCACCTTGCCTTCGGGCCAACCTTTATCGACCTGATGGCGCAGCCAGCTTGCCGTCGCCTCGGCGCTGCCCAGAATGCGCTCTGGCGCCACGCGCAGCCCCATCGCCGCCACCTTGTCGCTGAACTGCTGTGAGGTCAGCGCCGCGTTATTGGTGACCAGCATCCAATGCCGGCCCGTGGAGTCAAGATAATCAAGCAGTTCCTGCACGCCGGGCAACGGCCGGCTGCCAACGTAGATGACGCCGTCCATGTCAAAGAGGGCGGCGCGGATAGATGTCAGTGCAGAGTAGGAGTGAGTCATGGTGATGGAACGTCTTTCATCTGTATCCGATTGGGCGCCATTGCAGGTGAATTCGGCGCCAGCGGTAGAACATTATAGCTGGTCATCGGCAAGACGTTGAAACTACCAGACGCACATGAACGGGTGTATTTCAAGCCACCCCGTCACGCCGGAGGCGATGACCTATAGGAGAGGCCGCCCCGTGCGCTGAAGACAGCAATGTCGATTACCGGAGCATTTTGTGAATCCTCATGATTCACCGTTGCGGCGCAATTTGTCCCGAACGCGAAGTAGACCCCATGAACGCTTGCACTGGCAATCAAGCAACATCGGGTGTACGATACAGGCGACAGCCTTATCCGCGTAGACCTACAGAGGAGGCAGTGCCATGCCTGCTTTGATTCTGGAAGCCAATCACCTGATCAAGAAGTACGGCGACCTGATCGCCGTTGACGATGTCAGCTTCACTATCGAGGAGGGCGAGGTCTTCGGCCTGCTTGGCCCCAATGGCGCCGGTAAAAGCACCACAATTGCCATGCTTTCCGGTCTCTTTCCCCCTACTGGCGGCGGCGCCACGATCGGCGGGCTGGATATTGTGCGCGACCTGGCGAAGGTCAAGCAGATCATCGGCGTCGTGCCGCAGGAGCTGGCGCTCTATCCCACCCTGAGCGGACGCGAGAATGTGCGCTTTTTCGGCGAACTCTACGGGCTGCGCGGCAAGACGCTCAATGAACGCGTCGATGAAGTGATCGGCTACGTCGGCATGAGCGAGCGCGCTAACGACCGCGTGCAGACCTACTCCGGCGGCATGAAACGGCGCATCAACCTGGCAGCGGGGCTGGTCAACCACCCGCGTCTGCTCTTCCTCGACGAACCGACCGTTGGCGTCGATCCGCAGAGCCGCAATCACATCTTCGAGAGCGTCGAACGGCTCAACCGCGAGCGCGGCATGAGCATCCTCTACACCACGCACTACATGGAAGAAGCCGAACGCCTCTGCCATCGCGTCGGCATCATCGACCGCGGCAAGCTGATCGCGCTCGACACGCCGCGTCGCCTGATCGAGTCGCTGGGCGGCGGCATCATCCAGCTTGGCTTAGCCGTCGCCAACGCACAGCTGCGCGCCGCCGTGGAGTCACTGCCTGCCGTGCGTTCCGCTGCCTTTGTCGCGGCGGAGGAAGGCGCCGAAGGCAAAGCCATCCTCAAGATCGAAGCCAGCCACGGCAATGAGGCGCTGCTGCAGGTGCTGCATTACTGCAACGAAGCCAACATCGACATCCTGTCGCTCGACCTGCTCGAACCGAATCTGGAAACCGTGTTTCTGAATCTGACGGGGAAGAGTTTGAGAGATTGAGAGATTGAGAGATTGGAGATTGGAGCTTGGAGATTCACGCTGTGCACGCAGCAAAGTGATGAATCTCAAGGTAAATATGTCGGCCCTTCCCCTGCAGCAAGCCAGCCTATCCTGCTGGACAACGGGGCGGCGGCGCGTCCACTACCGCCGCCCCTTCAAGCACAGTGATGTCCCCCTACCGGATTGTCAGGGGCAGATATACGTGATACAGGTTGACCGTCACAGTGTCTGCACAATCATTGTTGCTCTCACTGCTCTCGGTGATGGCGCCGTCCGGGTCGGCGCGGCAGACGCCGCCACTGGTCGGGTTGGTCAGCGCACCGGCTGCGTTTGGCGTGACGCCGAAGTCCACGTCGAATGCACCCGTCGTTGCGCCAAGCATCACCGGTCCGCCAGTGGCCGTGCAGGTGAGCGTGCCGCTGCTGATGGCGCAGGCGATGCTGCCGCTGCCACTCACGTTGACCAGGTTCTGCACCGTCGGCGCACCGTAGGTCGCGCCAGCAGGCAGGTCGTTGCGCAGGATGGTCTGACCGGCGGCGAAGGTGGCGCCAGCCGTGCCGCTGTTGACGACCGTCACCGTCCACGTGAAGGAATTGCCCAGCATGATGACGCCACCGGCGTTGTTGCGCTTGGCCGCGGTCAGGTCGGGGACGCCGCCAACCGTCACGGTGTCTGCGCAGTCGTTGTTGCTCTCACTGCTCTCGGTGATGGCGCCGTCCGGGTCGGCGCGGCAGATGCCGCCGGAGGCCGGGTTGGTCAGTGCACCGGCCGCCGTGGGCGTGACGCTGAAGGCCACGTCGAATGCACCGAGCGTCACTGCGCCGCCGCTGGCATAGCACATGAGCACGTCGAAGGTGATGTTGCAAGTGATGCTGCCGCTGCCACTCACGTTGACCAGGTTCTGCACCGTCGGCGCACCGTAGGTTGGGCCGCCTGGCAGGTTGTCTTGCAGAATGGTCTGACCGCTTGTGAAGGTTGCGCCGGCCGCACCGGTGTTGGTGACGCTCACTGTCCAGGTGAAGGAATTGCCGAGCGTGATTGCCCCGCCGACGTTGTTGCTCTTAGTGGCGGCCAGGTCGGGGACGCCGCCAACCGTCACGGTGTCTGCGCAGTCGTTGTTGCTCTCGCTGCTCTCGACGATGACGCCGAAGGGGTCGGCGCGGCAGATGCCGCCGGAGGCCGGGTTGGTCAGCGCACCGGTGAGTGTGGGCGTGACGCTGAAGGCCACGTCGAATGCACCGGTTGTCGCACCCAGCGTCACCGACCCGCCGCTAGCCGTGCAGATGAGCACGTTGCTGGCGATGGTGCAGCCAATGCTGCCGCTCACGTTGATAGCATTCTGCACCGTCGGCGTACCGTAGGTGGGACCAGCTGGCAAGTCGTCACGCAGGATGGTTTGACTGGCGGCGAAGGTTGCGCCAGCCGCGCCGGTGTTGGTGACGCTCACTGTCCAGGTGAAGGGATTGCCCAGCGTGATGGCGCCGCCAGCGTTGTTGCGCTTGGCCGCGGTCAGGTCGGTGACGCCGCCAACCGTCACGGTGTCTGCGCAGTCGTTGTTGCTCTCGCTGCTCTCGGCGATGGCGCCGAAGGGGTCGGCGCGGCAGACGCCGCCGGAGGCCGGGTTGGTCAGCGCGCCGGCCGCCGTGGGCGTGACGCTGAAGACCACGGCGAACGCGCCGGTCGTTGCGCCCAACGTCACCGGGCCGCCGCTGGCATAGCAGATGAGCACGTTGCTGGCAATGGTGCAGCCAATGCTGCCACTCACGTTGACGAGGTCCTGCACCGTCGGCGCCCCGTAGCTCGGTCCGCTCGGCAGGTCGTCGCGCAGGATGGTTTGACTGGCGGCGAAGGTTGCGCCAGCCGCACCGCTGTTGGCGACCGTCACCGTCCACGTGAAGGAATTGCCCAGCGTGATGGCGCCGCCGACGGTGTTGCTCTTGGCCGCGGTCAGGTCGGGGATGCCGTCAACCGTCACCGTATTGGGCGTGCAGTCGTTGTTGCTCTCGCTGCTCTCGGCGATGGCGCCGAAGGGGTCGGCGCGGCAGACGCCGGAGGCCGGGTTGGTCAGGGCGCCGGCCGCCGTGGGCGTGACGCTGAAGGCCACCTCGAATGCACCCGTCGTCGCACCCAGCGCCACCGGCCCGCCGCCTGCATAGCAGATGAGCACGTTGCTGGCGATGGTGCAAGAGATATTGCTGCTGTTCGTCACGTTGACGATGTTCTGCACGGTGGGGGCGCCGTAGGTTGGGCCGCCTGGCAGGTTGTCTTGCAGAATGGTCTGACCGCTTGCGAAGGTGGCCGCAGCCGGGCCGCTGTTGGCGACCGTCACCGTCCAGGTGAAGGAATTGCCCAGCGTGATGGCGCCGCCGACGGTGTTGCTCTTGGCCGCGGTCAGGTCGGGGACGCCGCCAACCGTCACCGTATCCGCGCAGTCGTTGTTGATCTCGCTGCTCTCAATGATGTTGTTGTCCGGATCGGTGCGGCAGACGCCGCCGGAGGCCGGGTTGGTCAGCGCACCGGCCGCCGTTGGCGTGACGCTGAAGACCACGTCGAACGCGCCGGTCGTTGCGCCCAGCGTCACCGACCCGCCGCTGGCTGTGCAGGTGAGCATGCTGAAGGTGATGTGGCAAGTGATGCTGCCGCTGCCGATCACGTTGACCAGGTTCTGCACCGTCGGCGCGCCGTAGCTCGGGCCGCCTGGCAGGTTGTCGCGCAGGATGGTCTGACCGCTTGCGAAGGTGGCCGCAGCCGGGCCGCTGTTGGCGACCGTCACCGTCCAGGTGAAGGAATTGCCCAGCGTGATGGCGCCGCCGGCGTTGTTGCTCTTGGCGGCGGTCAGGTCGGGGATGCCGTCAACCGTCACCGTATTGGGCGTGCAGTCGTTGTTGCTCTCGCTGCTCTCGACGATGGCGCCGAAGGGGTCGGTGCGGCAGACGCCGCCGGAGGCCGGGTTGGTCAGCGCACCGGCCGCCGTGGGCGTGACGCTGAAGACCACGTCAAACTGACCGGTCGTCGCGCCCAGCGTCACCGGGCCACCGCCGGTATAGCAGATGAGCACGTTGGAAGTGATATTGCAAGTGATGCTGCCGCTACCGCTCACGCCGACCAGGTTTTGCACCGTCGGCGCACCGTAGGTCGCGCCGGCAGGCAGGTCGTCGCGCAGGATGGTGTGACCGGCGGCGAACGTTGCGCCGGCCGCACCGGTGTTGGCGACCGTCACCGTCCAGGTGAAGGAGTTGCCCAGCGTGATGACGCCGCCGACGGTGTTTGTTTTTGTCGCAGTCAGCTTAGGGAAGCTGGCTTCGTATGACCCGATGTCGCAGGTGGCAGTGCTGTCTGCATCATCGCCGTCCTGTGGACGGGTCATGCCGTTTTGCGACTGGTTGTTGACCGGCGCAGCGGCGCAGGTGGGGTTGTCGCCCGCGTCAATCGCCAGGCTGCCGGGGTTCAGCGGAAAGTAGGCGGGCGAGCCGGTGAGCGCGCCGAGATTGGGGTCTGAGCCGATGATGTTGCCGTTCACGCCGTTCACTAAACCGCAGGCGTTCGTGCTGTCTTCGATGAGATTGTTGTTGTTCGCACCGCTCAGTGGGACCGAAGTCACACAATCCCCGCCGCTTGCGCTGTTGGCGATGAGGGTGTTGTTGAGCGTTGCCGTGCCGTCGGAATTGCGGATGCCGCCGCCGAAGGGGGCGCTGTTGCCGGAAAAAGAGCTGTTGGTCACATTCAGCGTCGCCTCGCCGTTGAAGATGCCGCCGCCGCCGAGGCTGCTGTTGGCGCTGTTGTTGGCGAAGGTGCTGTTACTCACGTTCAGTGTGCCCATAAATCCGTTGTAGATGCCGCCGCCATGTCCGGCGCTGGCACTGTTGGCGGAGAAGGTGCTGCTGCTCACGTTCAGTGTGCCGTTGTTGAAGATGCCGCCGCCGGCAGCAATGGCGTCGTTGGCGGAGACAGTGCTCTTGCTCATGTTCAGCGTGCTGGTGTTGTAGATGCCGCCGCCAAAGCTAGCGCTGTTGCTAGAGAAGGTGCTGTTGGTCACATTCAGCGTGCCGGCGCTGGAGATGCCGCCGCCGATGCCGCTGGTGTTTCCATTGGCGATGGTCAGGTTTTGCAGGGTCAGGTTCGCGCCGCTGTTCACAACCATCACCCGCACGGCGTTGTTACCACTGATGGCGATGTTCCCGCCACCGTTGATTGTCAACGTGCCCGCAGTCGAAGCGCTCACAATGTCGGGCAGGTTCGAGCTGAGCGGAATCGTGCCGCTGACGCTGAAGGTGATGGTGTCGTTGCCGGCGCTGCCTGCGCCGCAGTTGGCATTGGCAGGCGCATTATTCGCAGCCAGGATCGCCTCGCGCAGGGTGCAGGCGCTGTCGTTGACAACAGCATCGCCGAGCGAATTGACGACGTAGCTGGCTGCATAGGCGGGACGTACGCTCTGGCTAGTTAGGAGCATGAAAACCAGCAGCAGAGCAAAGAGAAGACGAAGGATGGTGGTTTTCATGCTTGCCTCCTGCTTTGGTAACACTGCAAAATAGCGTGCGATAAACAATGAGAGCGCCTCTATGCGATGTGGAATCTTCGTAACATGCGAAGAAACGACCATAGCAGAGGAGACGCCCTCATGAGCCCGAAGTTTATGCTGGAACCGGCGTTAGATACAAGTCCGATGATGCGCCCATCATGCGGGAGAGAAAGATCGCCTATGGATTCACTTTCAGGGGTGTACTTCAAGTTTGGGGCGCGTGTCGTAGGTCATCGCC
>DGFH01000167.1:0-821 GCA_002391565.1 Anaerolineales bacterium UBA3905 | reverse complement strand
GACATGGCGCCCGTCACGCCGGAGGCGATGACCTACAAAATAATTTCTGCCCCCAACGTGAAATAGACCCCACTTTCAGGGCAGCCTGTACAACAGCGCCAACTGCATGTATAGTTATTTCGATAGCGGTTAGCATACTCCACTCCTTGTGGATTTTGGTCAGCCTCATTGCTGACCGCCCATCGCGATTTGTCATCATTTTTGCGTTGTCGTGTGACTTTTATCGGAGACTAAAGAGATTGGAGATTAGAGATTGGAGATTAGTGGCACATGCCCTGACGGGCACAACAAACAATGAAAATAGGCAGCGGCGTTTCGCCCCTCGCAACTCGCCCCTTGCCCCTATTTTCAAGTCAGATTCACTCTGCACACGCGAATCAATCTCCAGCCTCCAATCTCCACTCTCCAATCTCCTACCCACATTTTCAACAACATCCTATGCGAATCCTATCTGTATGGCTAAAAGATTTGCGTTTACTACTGCGCGACCGGGGAGAGATGGCGTCGCTCTTCTTGATGCCGCTGGCGTTCATCGTGCCGATTGTGCTGGCGTTTCCGCCTAACGGCTACAACCTGACCGAGGATCGCAAGCCAGGGTTGCCGGTGGCGGTGCATGATGTGATCGACGGCGCCGTCGCTGAACATGCGCAGGCGCTGCTCGACATGCTGGCGGAGAGCTATGCGCTGGAGCGCAACACCACGGCGCAGGAGGCGGCGGAACTGGGCGCGGCGGTGCAGGCGGCTTGCGCAGTGACGGGTGCAGTCTGCGACGAAGCTGCTGGCCGCGAAAAAGTGCTGCGCGACTGGCGCAGCGCCGCGCT
>DGFH01000333.1:414-6974 GCA_002391565.1 Anaerolineales bacterium UBA3905 | reverse complement strand
GAAACCCGCCAGCATCACAGCGGTGGCAAAGATGCTCTTGCGCAACAACGCCGATTCGGTGCGCAACCGCACGCTTGGCTCCTTGACTAACCGCTCGCCAAAGTCGCGCCGAAAGACGAGCATAACGACCAACCAGATCACAAGCAGTCCCGCCAACGCCACCGGCGCCAGGTAGAGGGTGAAACTGTTGAAGGAAATACCCGACGCCACGCCAATGAGCATATTCTGCGGGTTGCCGATGATCGTCGCCACCGAGCCGATGTTGGCCGCCGTCACCAGCGCCACCAGGTACGGAATCGGACGCACGTTGAGCGCCAGACACAGGTCGAGCACCAGTGGCGTGAACACCAGCACAATCGTGTCATTGAGGAAGATGGCCGAGAGTACGCCCGACGCCACGATGACATAGGCCAGCAGCTGGCGCGACGTGTGGGCATGATGGATGACGCGGTCGGCGACGATCTGGAAAAAGCCAGCGCGACGCAGGTTATAGTTGATGATCATCATGGCAAACAGCAGCGTCAACGTGTCCAGGTCGAGCGCGGCGTAGGCTGCTTCCAGTGGAATGGCGCCGATAGCGATCAGCGCGGTGGCGCCGGTCAGCGCAATGGTGGCGCGGTTCATGCGCAGCCAGGGCCAGCGCCCGATGGCGACGCCGATCAGCGTGGCGACGATGATGAGTAGGGCGATAAGTTGGAGCGTGCTCATAGGTTCCGTTTCGTTTGGATGCGCGCCAGCGCGACGCGCGAAAATTTTCAACGCTATAGGTTATCCTGCACGCTGTGTCTATGCAATCTACGCAGATGGTTGATGCATTCGTCGCCACTGCACCGATGACGCCCCGTTTGTCATCGCCGTCAGCGGCGGCAGCGCGTCGGACAACGACGCGCTGCCGCAAGCCTACGCCGCCGTGGGCGCGACCTGGTGGTTCGAGACGATCTTCGCCAGCCGAGGGTCACACGCCGAGATGCTGGCGCGGATCGAGGCGGGGCCGCCGCGTTAGCTCCAGACCGTGATCGCCGCCGCCAGGGCATCGATCGCCCAGTGCGCCGCCATGAACGCCGGCAGGCGCCGCACGCGCAGGAAGATCGGAATCACGATGGCGAACGGGAGCGTGGCGAGAAATCGATAGAGGATGAAACGTGCATCGGGCAGCAGTGGCAGCGCAGTGTGCTGCAACGCCCAGCCAAGCGCCACAACGCCAATCGCCAGTGACGCGCTGCCCAGAGCTCCGCGCACCCGTGGCAGCGCATAACCTAGGTAGACCAGTTGCTCGGTGAACGCCCACAACAGGGGCCAGATCACCACGCTGTAGAGCGCCGCCCAGCGCGGCAGCCCACCCATCGGCGTAGGCGGCGGGCCGCCGTAGAGCAACGCCCCGGCCAACGCGCCGCCGCCAAAGCCAAGCACAAGAAAGAGCGCCAGCAGCGCCAACGCCAGCAGCAGATCGCGACCGATGCGGCGACGCTGAAAATCGACGACGCTGCGCAGCGTCATCCCTTCGGCGCGCAACAACCATACCAGCGCAACAAGACAAACCCCATCAATCAGCGAGCCGTAGACCGTCCACCAGGGCGCTGCCGCCTGCCAGGGGTGCGTCGCACCTTGCAACCACAGCACCCCCGCCGTCAACGCCTGGAACAGCACGGCTAAGCCAAAACGAGCAAATACCATTGCAATTGGCGCAACTACAAGCACACCAGGATGCGGTGTGAAGGTTGACGACAGGCGCAGGCTACTCATGTGCGATCTCCTTCTGATTGAGGACAGCCCGGACAGCACTGGCCATGCCCCATGATCCGTGCTGTGCTGACCCACAAGATGTCCAGATTGAGGTTGTGCACGCGCAGCAACACCCCCAGCAGCGCCGTTTGATCCGCCAGCTCGCCGGAGAGTTCCGCCGCCCCGTCCTCAAGCAGACGAATGTCAAGATCGGTGAACCAGCCTGCGCATTCGCGATCCAACGCCCCGCGCAGACCAATGGAACAAGTGATGGGATGGGTTGTCGTGCGTGTGTATGGTTGCATGGCGTCATCATGGCACGGTTGCGGGCGCACAGCATCCCTCGATTGGGGGATGCGCTCAGGGTGTTTTCCCCCCCGCCACAATCCCCCAGGCGGGTGACGTAAGCCGTCTCCGCTCTCGCTACACTCAATGCCAGCACGACAACAGCTTGCAGGTTGCGTGCCAAATGATGGGAGCATAGAAAGGAGCGAGGAGATGATTCCCTACAATGCATTTTCTTTACCACTGCACTTTCCGACCTATGAGAAGCCTGGCGCAGCGTTGAGGACAGGTGGGCTAGTGCAACTGGCGACGTTTCTCGTGATTGCCGCCCTGTTGGTTGGCTGTTCGGCGGCAGCGGCGACAACGCTGGTGCAGGCGCCCACCGACTCAGCGCCGGTGCTGACGGTCGAGCCAGATCACGGGCCTTTGCAGACGGTCACACTGATCGGGCGCAACTTTCCGGCGCATGCTGCGTTGCGGGTGCGGATGGGGGCGCCCAATACCGGCCTCAACGCGGCTGACCTGGCGTGGATGAACGCTGATGAGGACGGCGCCTTTATCGTCAGCGTGCCGTTGCCAGCCCTCTGGCCCGGTGCAAACGCCGCCGTTGTCGAGGAGCAGCTCGTGCTGGCAGTGATCGACCCCAGCCTCAATCAGACGCTGGCGACAGTGATCTATCAGCAACCCGCCGCCAGGATCACGCCGACGCCCGACCTGCTGGCCGGTTGCGACGCGTCGATCCTGGCGGCGGCGGAGCCGGTGGCGATCGTGATGGCTGAGGCGTTGGACATTCTCGCCGGCGCAACAGCAGGAGCAACGCCCGTCACACGCGTTGACCGTTGCCAGCCGATGAGCGTGTCAGGGCGCGACGCCGGCGGCGTATGGGTGAAGGTGGAGTTGCCCGGCGGTTATCGCGGGTGGGCGGCGTCGGCGAGCCTGCGTTTCAACGTCGCCGTCAACGTGCTCCCGGTGGTGGAGTAGCGACAGCGCCGGGAACATCACGTATCCGTGTCGATCTACAACGGTGAACATTCAGACACATGCACACAAGGAGGCAATCATGAAATGGGTTTTGTTTTGGCTGACTGCGTTCGTGGTGGTGGCTATCGCCCTGGCGGCAGGGTGGCTGACCTTACCCGGTGCGATCACCGGCTCTGGGCGCATCGTGACGGAGGAGGTGGCAGTGGCGCCCTTTGACCGCATCGTGCTGGCGACGCCGGGCGAGCTGCGCCTGGTGCAGGGCGACGCCCCCCGTCTGCAAATTCGCGCCGATGATAACGTGCGCCAGGCATTGGAGATCACATTGCAGGATGGTGTGCTGATGTTGCGCACTAAAGCGGATGTCGCGTTGTTGCAGAAAATGACGCTTGTCTACGAGGTCACCGCGCCGATGCTGCGCAGCCTGTCCGTGGCAGGGTCGGGGAACGTGTCGGCGGCGGCGTTGACAGCCGATGCGTTTGCGGTCTCGATCAGCGGTTCCGGCGATGTGAGGCTGGCGGCGCTGGATGCCCGGCGCGCCTCTCTGGAGATCAGCGGTTCGGGCGATCTGTACATCGACCGGCTGGCGGCGGACACAGTCGAGGCGATGGTCAGCGGTTCGGGTGCGATGCAGCTTGCCGGGCGTGCGCGTGAAGCCTCGCTTCGACTGGATGGCTCCGGCGACATCGACGCCAGCGCATTGGCGGTGAGCGACGCCAGCGTGGATGCCAGCGGCAGCAGCGACGCCGTGGTCTGGGCGCAACGTTCGCTCGATGTTGCGATCAACGGCAGCGCTGCGGTTCACTACTACGGCGAACCAGATGTGAGGCAGGCGCGCGGCCGCAGCGAAAAGTTGATTGCCCTGGGCGACCGCCGCAACTGATAGATAACGCCGTCGAAAGTTGCACATCCCCCATCTTCCCGGAAGCTCTGAGCTTCCGGGAAGATGAGCAAGGTCTATCTACGCTATCCGGCGCACATGATTTACGTTCATCAGTAAGTTCCCCCCTTCTTGCCTGCGCCGCTGCGCATCTCCAGGATCGAAGCGCGATCCTGGAGATGCGCTTGCTCATGGATCGGTCACAAGCCCCAATGCACGCGCCTTGTGCGCGGCGCTGACGCGGTCGGCGACGCCCAGTTTGCCGTAGATATGTTTGATGTGCGTCTTGACAGTCTCCACCGTCACGATCAACGCCGCCGCAATTTGTGGGTTCGATTTGCCCGCAGCCAGCAAGCGTAGAATCTCGAGCTCACGCGGGGTGAGCGGTTCGATCAAGCCGCTTTGATCGGGCGTTGATGCACCGCCTGGCGCGGCCAGCACGGTGGCGCAGACGCGTTGTTGCAGCGGATCACTGAGTGTGCGCTGCAACGCCTGCCAGAGTGGACGCAGCGCCTCATCCGCGTCGATGAAGATGCGTAGATAACCGCTGGCGGCGCCGGCCGCCAGGCTGCGTTCCAGCGCCGCCAACGCCGGCGTCGTGCGTCCGACCGCCTGTTCAAGCAGCGCACGCGTCAGGTCAAGCTCCAGCAAATGCTCGCCGAAACCGCCCGCCTGCGCCCGTTGTGTCTGTTCGTCGAGCAGACGCCGCGCTGCCTGCCAGTTTTGTTGCCGGATCAACCAGCGAATGTAGAGTAAAATTGCCAGTCGATAGGGGAAAAAGAGCGGCTGCTCCGGCGGATGATAGCGCTGCGCCCAGGCGTCGAACGCCGACCATTCGCCCAGCCGGTGACAGAGACGGGCGTACACCGCGTGCGCCCAGTCGAGCGCATTGGCAACGCCGCCGCGTTCCGCCAGCGCCAGCATCGCAGTCGCAGCCGCACGCGCCGCATCGACATCGCCCTGCGCCAACGCCAGGTCGATCGTCAGCGCGTGCAGACGCAACCCGACATCGGGCAGACCGCCGATGCGCTCCTCCAACTCCGCCACCAGCGCAGCCTGGCGGGTTGCGTCAGCCAGATGGTTGAGTTCGTAGTCGAGGCTGGCCTGGTTGATGTATGCCCATCCACGCACCAGCGCCGTCACGCCGCCTTGCTGCACGGCATTGAGCACACGCTGATTTTCCGCCAGCGCCAACGTCAGGTTCCCCTGTTCACGCAACAACTGCACACGTGCACTGGCGGCCATCCAGGCAGTGGCGCGATCATCGGCGGCGCGACAACGCTGCATGGTGGTGCGGTAAGCAGCTTCGGCTGCGGTCAGGTCGCCGAGCGCGTGGGCGGCAGTCGCCAGGTTGAGATGGGCAAAACCGCACCAGAGATGGTCATCATCCGCCAGTTGCGTCAACGCTTGTTGCGCCAGTTGCTGAGAGGCGGCTGCGTCGGCGTGCGCCGCGCGCTGCACGATGCTGCGCACGATCGCCAGTCGTCCGGCCTGGGTTGCATCGGGATGGCTGCGCAGCGTCGCCTCAGCGCGATCGAGGAGGGGCAGGATGCGCCCGACATCATAGCCCAGCCAAAGCCATGTCCAGCCGAGCAGTGCGCTCAAGGTTGGCTGTGCTGCCAGCGCAGCGGGCGGCAGCGTCTCGACGTAGCGCATCAGGTTGGCAAGCTCCGGCTGTCCCCACAGCTGCGGGAAGGCGCGCTCCAACAATGCGGCGACGCGCCCTGGCTCCGCAGCGGCAAGCCAATGACGAACTGCCTCCAGCGGCAGATCGTGCGCCTCAAACCAGGCCGCGGCGCGACGATGGAGATCTGCGACGGTGTGCGGCAGCTCGGCGGTCAGCCGTCGTCGCAGCAGGTCGGCGAACAGGTGATGATAGCGGAACCAGATCAGTGCATCGTCCAGCGGAATCAGGAAGAGGTTGGCGCGCGCCAGCGAATCGAGCATGGCGGCGCAATCGGTCACGGCCAGGTCAAGCACGTGGGCGCACAGGTCGGCGCAGAACCGATCAAGGATGGCGGTGGCAAGCAGGAAGTGGCGCACCGAGGGCGGCTGATGCGCCAACACTTCGTCGGTCAGGTAATCGGCGATGTAGCGCTGAGTGCCGGCAAGCGCCGCCAACGCCGCCGCCGGATCTGCCGCCTGTTGCAGCGATAGCCCCGCTAACTGCAAGCCAGCCACCCACCCTTCGGTGCGGTCAACCAGCGCTTGAACAGCCGCTGGGGAGAGAGTCAACCCCATCCGATGTTGTAGGAAAGAGGTCGCTTCCCCTGCGTCAAAGCGGAGATCGGCGGCGCGCAGCTCGGTCAACAGCCCCCGCACCCGCCAGCGCCCCAGCGGCAACGGCGGATCGGTGCGGCTGATGAAGACAAGCTGCAGCGACGGCGGCAGGTGGTCGATCAGAAAAGCCAGCGCCGCGTGGATCGGCTGCGCCGTGATGCAGTGATAGTCTTCCAACACCAGCACCGTCGGTCCAGCGGTGCGCGGCCAGTCGGCGAGCATTGCCGCCATCAACGCGCGCGGCTCCGTTGTCGGCGTGTCCAGCTCGGGCAAAAGGTCTTCCCACGCCGTCGGGTGATGCTGGCGCAAGGTTGCCATCAGATAGCTGAAAAAGCGCGCCGGCACATTGTCGTCCGCGTCGATGGCAAACCAGGCGGACGGAGGCGCGTCGGGCTGCGCCAGCCAGGATGCAATC
>DGFH01000333.1:0-178 GCA_002391565.1 Anaerolineales bacterium UBA3905 | reverse complement strand
GGCGCCGCCACGATCGTCACCGGCGTGCGCTGCCCGGCGCGCAACCGTTCCAGCAGATGGGCGCGCGGCAGCGTGGCCGGTAGGGTCGGCGGCGGGTGCAGTTTGGTGGACAATAGGCGATCGCGCATGGCGGAATCGGTTATCTTTGGCGCGGCTTCCAGCCCGCGCGCGCCTGCTG
>DGFH01000229.1 GCA_002391565.1 Anaerolineales bacterium UBA3905 | reverse complement strand
AGATGTGTATAAGAGACAGCCGTGGTAAAGTGCACCTGCGAGTAGTGCGCAGCGCCAGCCCCGCGCCCGGAGATCATGCTCTCGACGTGGGGGCCAGCGACGCTGACGACGAACTCACCCGCCAGCCCGGAGAGCGCCGCCAGAATCTGATCGGCGTTCTTCTTTTTCGCCGTCTCGCCGGTGATGATCACGGCGCCGGTCTCAACCTGCTCTGGTTGGACGCCGGCGGCGGCATACGCACTGCGCACCAACGCCTCCAGTCGCGCCGCATCCACCGTGTCGCGATCCAGCAGCGGCGTAAAGACAATCGGGCTTTGGTAGATCACCTCGCGTCCGGTGATCGCCACGCGCGGAATCTGTCCCGGTCGCGCCACGTCGGCAAGCGCCAGCCGGGAGAAGACCACCTGCGTTGTCGTTGTCCCGACGTCGATGCCAACAGAAAGAATTGCGCGCGGTTCAGCCATAGAACAATGCGATTGCGGCACAGAAGATTAAGAGATTGGAGATTAAGAGATTGGAGATTCGTGACGAGGCTGTTGATCTCTAATCTCTAATCTCCAATCTCTCAATCTCCCAATCTCCAATTTACGCTTTCCGATACGTCACCTGCCCGCCCACCTCGAGCGAGTCGATCACGCCGACGATCACCAGGTCGACGGGCGCGTGCTGCGTCAGTGCGGTCTGGCGGGCGGATGAGCCGTCGGTGACGATCACCAGGTCGCCGGCGCCGGCGCTGACGGTGTCCACCGCTACCAATGGCGGCCCGGCGGGCGCGCCCGTTTCGTCGGCGGAGCGCACCAGCAGCAGCTTGCGTCCGTGCAGCATCTCATCTTTGATCGTGGCAACGGCGGAACCGATGACTAGAGCAATTTGCATAACACCTCAGAATTTGCGTGTTGCGTGTTACGTGGTGCGTGGTGCGTGGTGCGTAGTGAGCGCCGTGACGACCACACGAAACACGCAACACGACACACGTAACACGCACCACGTAACACGCAACACATTCACGCGCCTCAATCTGCGCTGTGGGCGATCTTTGCTAGCTCGGCCTCGATGCGTCGCAACTCCGCTTCGTCGGCTGGGCTTGGTCCCTTGAAGCGTTTCTTGGCGTCAAGTTGCCAGTAGATAAACATGAAGACCGCCAGGATGATGATCGACCAACCCGCCAGTTCGTTGGGTGGGATCGAGAACAGGATTGTGATAAAGATGATCCAGAGCAGGGCGATCACGTTGATGACGGGGCCAAAGCTGCGCAGACTCCACGGCGCGGTCTTGGGCGTGGTGTATTCGCCCTTCTTGCCCAACTTGTTGCGCAGGTTCAGGTAGATCGGAATCCCATACGCCAGATAGAGCGCCGTCGTGCTGACCGCCACGATCACGGAGTATACCACAGAATAGACGGTGAGCAGCACCGCCAGCGTGCAGGTGATGACGATCGCCCAGACCGGTGTGCGCAGCGTGGGGTGAATCTGCTTGATCAGGCTGCTGCCGGGCATGCCGTTGTCGCGGGCGAAGGCATACCACATGCGGCTCATGCTCGTGATCGAGGAAAGCCCGCACAGCCACATCGCCACGCCGATGATGATGGCGATGATGTCGCTGAAGATGCGCGTGTCGAAGTTCTGGTAGACGATGTAGAGTACAGCCGGCGAGTTCTCACCCGCCACCACGTCGGCAATGCCCGCCAGCCCGTTCGGGATATGCAGCGTCAGCGTAAGCAGCATGATATAGCCGACGATGGAGGAGACGGCCACCGACAGGAAGACGCCCCACGCGCTGTTGAGACGCGCCATCACCGTCTCTTCGGCGACGTGGGCGGAGGCGTCGTAGCCGGTGTACGTCCACTGCGCCTGGAGCAAGCCGAGTGTGAACGCCAACATCAGTCCGCCGCCGGCATAGAGACCGGCCATCCCCGGTATGTTCATCATGATCGAATTGAAGGTGAAGGGGCCAGCGGCAAATTCATAGGCAAGGTCGTTGGGGTTGACCGTGACCTGACTCTGGAAGAGGAAACCGAATTCGTTCTTGAACTTGCCGAAGATCAGCAGCAACAGCACCATGATCGCCACGCCGCCGATGTGCCACCAGACGCTGAAGTCGCTCAGTCTGGCGGTCAGGCGGATGCCGAAGATGTTGATCAACATCTGTGGGATCATGATGATGATCATGACGATCACCATGGTCATGGTGTTGGTCGTGTCGAAATTCGTGCCGACGATGCGGTTGAAGGCGCCGGCAATGTAGATCGCCGCCGCAAAATCGATGCCAGCGGTGATCATGATCTGACCGAGCATGTTGAACCACGCCGTCACCCATGCCCAGCGATGGCCGCCCAAGCGATGCGCCCAGAAATAAAGACCGCCTGCCGTCGGGTACGCAGAGGCCAACTCGGCCATCGAGGCAGCGATAGCAAGCACGAAGAGGCTCACCAGGGGCCAGCCGTAGGTGTTGATGATCGGCCCGGCAAAGCCAAGCCCGTAACCGTACAGCAGAATGGCGCCGGTCAGAATCGAGATAATTGAAAATGAAATCGCAAAGTTGGAGAAGCCGCCCATCTCGCGGAAAAGCTGTTGGGCGTAGCCGAGCTTGTGCAGGTCCTGCATGTCCTGCCGGATGATCTCTTCACGGGTCTTGGGTTTGTTGTTCGCCATGTCCATCTTCCTTCTTCGTATGTATCCAGCAAAAAATGATAGATCGAAAATACCGCCGGGCGAGCGGTAATCAGCGACACATTGCAGAAGTCTGTATACACATGACCTGCATCAGGCTACGTCGATATGTAAACTGTGATTTGGGAAGCGTGTTGCACAGATAAGTTTGATCGCTTGGGTGTTTTTTGTCAAGTTGGGATAAATGCGTCCGTTCATTTAGCAGACTTTGGTTGATTCTGCGTCTAGTGCTATGATGACGCAGTTACTAAACTGGCGTTCGTCACGCAATTGCGTTTGGCGGCCACAAAGGAAAATCGGTTTTAGCGGCGGCATATAACGAGGAAAGTATGGCTTTTACGGTTACGACTGAACCACGCGAGCATCGCCAACTGGCGGTTACGATTGAGGTGTCTAAGGATCAGGTTGACAAGGAATTGCGCAAAGCGGCGGCAAAAGTTGCCAGCCAGTATCGCATCCCAGGTTTTCGCAAAGGCAAGGCGCCCTACCATATTGTGGTGCAGCAGTTTGGTCTGAACAACCTGTACGCTGAGTTTATCGATGAGTTAGGGCAGAAGTTATTCAGTGAGGCCATTGCGCAGGAAAAGATCGAGCCGTACGCGCAATCTTCTCTGGAAGACATCCAGTTGGAGCCGCTGACCTACAAACTGATCGTGCCCCTAGAGCCAGAAGTTAAGCTAGGCGACTATCGCTCGCTGCGCGTCGAGGAAGACGTCGTTGAAGTGGATGAGGCCGAAGTCGAGCAGCGCCTGGCTAATTACCAAGACGAGTATGCCGGTTGGCGCGAAGTGGAGCGTCCTAGCCAATATGGCGATCTGATCTCAGCGAATGTGCGCAGTGTGATCGTGGAGGGCGACGACGAGACGGTCGTGCTCGACGAGGAGGATTGGGACATCACGCTGGATGAAGAGAACCCAATGGAGCCAGCTGGCTTTGACCGCGAACTGTTGGGGATGCGCGCAGGCGAAGAAAAGCGCTTCGTGCTTGGCTGGCCTGCAGATAGCCAGAGCATCTACGCGGGCAAAGAAGCACAATTCTACGTCAAGGTCAACAGCGTACAGGGATACGAAAAACCGGCGCTCGACGATGCGTTTGCGCAGCTTGTGGGCCCGGACTACAACACGATTGACGACTTGCGCGAATCAATTCGCGCAAGCCTGCGCGCCAACGAACAATCGCGCGCGCGTAACCGCTACGTAGACAAAGTGTTGGATGCACTCGTCGAAATCAGCGAGCTGGAATATCCACCTGCTGTGATTGAAGACCAGATCGACGCCATGATGCAAGACATGGATCAGCGGCTGCGCCAGGTTGGACTCGATGGGATGAATGCTTTGTTGCGCCAGACCCGGCAGACTGAGGAGCAATATCGTGAGCAGCTGCGTCCGGAAGCCACCAAGATCGCTCTGCGCAATCTGGTGCTGTCGGAGGTGATCAAACAGGAAGGCATCCAGGCCAGCGACGACGAGATCGAGGCGCGCATCAAGCAGATCGTCGGCGTCGACGAAACTGGTGAGATCAACGAGTCGGCGCAAGAATTAGCGGCGGTGTTGCGCTCTGGCGGCGGACGCGCCATGATCATCAGCCAGGTGCTGACCGAAAAGGCAGTCGCGCTTTTGCAGGCGCTGGCGCGGGGGGAAGAACCGCCGGTGTTCACGGCGGGCGTCTCCGCGGAAACCCCTGCCACCACCGAAGTTGAGGGTGAGGCACAGCCAGTCACCGATGCACAAAACCAGGCGCAAGACTAACACAACGCAAATACGCAACTGGAGACCGCTTACATTGGCGCCGGTCAAATGCGCGTATCGTGAGAATGACTTTTTCACATTCGTATGATATTGACTGGCTGCCCGGATGACAGAATTGTAACCGACAGCCATTATCGTGAGGCAGGAGAAAAAACATGATCAATCCAATGAATGTCATCCCAATGGTGATCGATAGTTCCAGTCGCGGTGAGCGCGCCTATGACATTTATAGCTTGCTGCTCAAAGAACGCATCGTCTTTCTCGGTACGCCGATCAACGACCAGGTCGCCAATCTGATTGTTGCGCAATTGTTGTATCTCAACGGCGAAGACCCGAACCAACCGATCAACATGTATATCAACAGCCCCGGTGGCAGCATCTACGCCGGCCTGGCGATCTACGACACAATGCAGATGATCTCGGCGCCGGTGGCGACTTACGCCGTGGGCGTCACGGCCAGCATGGGCACGGTGTTGCTGGCGTCGGGCGCCAAGGGTAAGCGTTATGCGCTGCCGCACGCTACGATCCACATGCATCCGGCCAGCAGTGGCGCCCAGGGCTACACCGAGGATGTGCGCATTGCCTTCCGCGAACAGGAGCGCGTGCAGACGCAGCTCTTCCATCTCGTCGGCAAGCATAGCGGCCACACCTGGAAGGAAATCGAAGAAGAGTTCGTGCGCGACCGCTACATGAATGCGCTCGAAGCCAAGAACTTCGGTCTGGTCGATCAGGTGCTCGGCAATTCCGATGATGTCGTCGTTATCACCAAAGAAGGGCAGATCACCTTCGCCAACCAGGCGCCCGCCCTGACCAACGGCGCCAGCTAACACACACATGTACACGCCTCCAAGAGCCAATGCGCTTCCTGGGGGCTACGAGACACTTCGACAGGCATGAACGATAACACCTCTCCGCACTGCTCCTTCTGTGGCAAGGATCGCGCCGAAGTGAAGCGGCTGATCGAGGGCGCTGACGGCGCCTATATTTGCGATGGCTGCATCCTCCTTGGCGCGGAAATTCTGGCTGAAGAAGGCGTAATTACAGGTGGCGTGCGCCCAGCAGTAGCCGCCGATCCCAATCAGCCGCGCACGATTCCCAGCCCGCGCGCCATCGTGGCGCATCTTGATCAGTATGTGATCGGCCAGGAGCGCGCCAAGAAGGTGCTTTCGGTCGCCGTCTATAATCATTACAAGCGCGTTTTTGGCGGCAGCGCCAGCGAGACCGGTAAAGGCAATGCTGCCAACGCCGCCGAAATTGACGCCGATGTTGAATTGACTAAAAGCAATGTCATGCTGATCGGCCCCACAGGCAGCGGTAAGACATTGCTGGCGCAGACGCTCGCCAAGATGCTCGACGTGCCCTTCACGATCGCCGACGCCACCTCGCTCACGGAAGCAGGATATGTCGGCGAAGATGTGGAAACCATCCTGGTCGGGTTACTGCAGAACGCCAACTGGGATACAGCGCGCGCTGCGTATGGCATCGTCTACATCGACGAGATCGACAAGATCGCCCGCAAGAGCGGCGATAACCCCAGCATCACGCGCGATGTGAGCGGCGAAGGCGTCCAGCAGGCGCTGCTCAAGATCATCGAGGGCAGCATCGTCAACGTGCCGCCAGGATCGGGACGCAAGCATCCACAACAAGAATTCATCCAGCTCGACACGCGCAATGTGCTCTTTATTTGTGGCGGCGCCTTTGCCCATCTGGCGGAGGTTGTGCGCCGTCGCATCCACCGGCGTGGGGCAATGGGCTTTGTCGATGAGAACGAGATCCCGCTTGCCGCACCCGCGTCCGGGGAAGATGTCGCGATGACGCCGCTGCCGGAAGACCCGCTTGCACGGCGTCGCGAAAGCAAACTCCGCCAACTCGAAAAGGACAGCCGCGCCGAAAGCGAACTGCTTAGCCAGGTGCAGCCAGATGATCTGTTGGCGTATGGGTTGATCCCCGAATTCGTTGGGCGTCTGCCCGTCGTCGTCAGCCTGGACGCACTGGATCGGCGCACGCTGGTGCGCATCCTCACCGAGCCGCGCAACAGCGTCGTGCGGCAATTCCACCGCCTCTTTGCCATGGACGGGGTGGCGCTTGAGTTTGAGGAGCCGGCGCTGGAAGCCGTCGCCACCGAAGCCTTTTTGCGCAAGACAGGCGCACGCGGACTGCGCAGCATTGTCGAGGATGCCTTGCTCGATGTCATGTTCGAGATTCCCAGCCGCACCGACATTGTGCGCTGCGTTGTCAACGCCGATGTCTTCACACAGCGCACGCAGCCGATGTTATTCAACGCCTATGGGCAGCGCGTCTTTCTCAATCGGGAACTCAAGAGCGCGGCGTGAGATAAACCGATGCAAATCCATGCAAGGAGGCAGGGCGCAAATGCACTGGCCTCCTTTTTGTTTGGCAGAAATGCAGGAATAAGGAGTCTATGTGAGTGAGATGTGGCTTGTCCGTCATGGGCAGACGGATTGGAATCTGGAGCGGCGTTATCAGGGGCACAGCGACACCCCACTCAACGCCACCGGTCTTGCACAGGCCGAACTGGCCGCCGCGTCGCTGGTTGGCGGACGTTACGCCGCCATTTACAGCAGCGACTTGCACCGCGCCCGCACCACCGCCGAGATCATTGCCCGGCGCCTGGGCATGGAGGTGATCCTCGACCCGCGCCTGCGCGAAGTCAATTTTGGCGCCTGGGAAGGCCTGGTTTCCGCCGAGATACAGGCGCGTTTTCCAGCCGAATGGAATGCACGCATGACAGATCCACAGCATGCTCGTCCGTCTGGTGGAGAGAGTGTACAGGATGTGGCAGAACGCATGTGGGCGGCGCTGGATGAATTCACCGCGCGCCATGCCGGTCAGCCGCTGATCATCGTGTCGCACGGCCTGGCGCTGGCGACGGTGCGCTGTCGGGTGGAGGGGGCGCCTTTGGCGGAAGCGCGTGCCTTGATTCCTGACAATGCGCAGGCGTTGCGTGTCGAGTGGACGCCGCTTGAGTTGCTATTGCCGGTGGCGAGATAGATCAGCCGGTCTCACGCGCCGCAGATGACGCCTTTGCCGTCGCCTGCAACGCGGCTACAATCTTCTGATCTGTCACCGGCAATGGGAAAACTGTCAGTTCGTCGACATCCACCCAACGCCAATCCTGGCAGCCGATGGCTTGCGGTGCACCAGCTATGTGACGCGCATGAAAGGCATGCAGCGTAATCCGGAAATGGGTGTAGGCATGTCTGACCGTCGTCAGCCGATCGCCCACTTCGATGGTGATGCCAAGCTCCTCAGCGATTTCGCGGCGCAAACAGGCGGGCAGGTCGGCGTCGCTGGCTTCGAGCTTGCCGCCTGGAAACTCCCACAACCCACCCAACATGCCTTGAGGGGGGCGCTGCGCCAGCAACAACTGTGAGCGATACGGCTCACCCGCCCAGATCACCCCGGCTGCAACGTCGTAGTGGGGCATCTGTTTGCGCGGCGGCATAACCGGGCGCGCGCGCTGTGTTCCCTTTGCGGCGGCGCGGCAGGCGTCTACCAGCGGACAGAGCAGGCAACGTGGGTTTTGTGGCGTGCAGATCGTGGCGCCTAACTCCATCAACGCCTCATTGCAGGCGCCCGCTGCACCTGTTGGCGCCGCTTCGACCAGCGCGCGGGCTAATCCCCACAGGCGGCGCAACACCGCCGGTGTGTTGATTGGCTCTTCGATGTCACAAAGCCGCGCCAGCACGCGTTTCACATTGCCGTCGAGAATCGGCTCCGGCTGGTTGTAGGCAATGCTGAGGATGGCGCCAACGGTGTACTCGCCGATGCCTGGCAGCGCCAGCAACGCTTTACGGTCGGCTGGCAGCACGCCGCCGTACCTGGCAACGATCTCCTGCGCAGCCTGGTGCAGATTGCGCGCCCGTGCGTAGTAACCCAGCCCCTCCCACGCCTTGAGCACTTCCTGTAAGTCCGCAGCGGCCAGCGCTTCCACGGTCGGGAAGCGTTCCATCCAACGCTGAAAATAGCTCTCGACCGTCTCGACGCGCGTCTGCTGGAGCATGATTTCGCTGATCCAGACCGGATAGGCGGCGCGTGCACCCGCGCTGGCGGCGCGCCAGGGCAGCACGCGCTGATGTGCGGCGTGCCATGCGACCAGGCGCGCCGCCAGCGCAGCAAAATCCAGTGAAGACATCGGGCAGGCTTACTGTGGGATCGACAACGGGGAAAAGAAACATTGCGCCAACAGCGTCATCGCAAAGAATGCAATGATGAGCAGCCACATCCAGCTGGCGTAACCGCCGCTCTGGTTGCGCTTTTTGGGCGGCTTGGGCTTGGGCAGCGGCGTCTGACAGCGCCAGCATACTTCCTTGTCGTCAGGATTCCAGGTTTTGCAGTTTGGGCAGTCCATCTCACGATCCCCTTGTTGGCTTGGTGTCGGTATCGTAGCACAAAGCTGCCTGGGCGCCGAAATGCAGAGGATACATCGACATGGAAACCTACGCTCCGCATGGCGTAGCAACTGCAGCCTACGCGCTGGGCTGACAGTGAGGGCAGAAGTGCGTGCCGCGTTGGGCTACCACGATCCGGGTGATCGGCGCGCCGCACTGCGGACAGGGCTGATTCGTGCGACGGAAGACCTTGAACTCCTCCTGAAAGCCCCCTGGTGCACCGCCAGGACGGCTGTAATTCTGCAAGCTGCTGCCGCCCAGGCTGCTGCCTGCTTTAGCAATACCCAGCATGAGCACTTCTTGAATGGCGGCATGCAACGTTGCTATTTCGGCGGCGTCGAGCGATCCTGCCGCGCGTTGTGGATGAATGCCGGCTCGAAATAACGCCTCGTCAGCGTAGATGTTGCCCACCCCGGCGACCAGACTCTGGTCAAGCAGCAGCGCTTTGATCGGAGCGCTGCGTCCGTGCAATCGCGCCGCTAAATAGTCAAGATTGAAGTCAGCGGCGAAAGGCTCCGGCCCCAATTCCGCCAATATCGGCGCCGGGTCGGCCACCAGCCACAGCCGGCCAAACTTGCGTGCGTCCTGGAAGAGCAGCTTCTGCCGGTTATCCAGGCGCATTACGACGTGGGTGTGCACAGCGACCGCCACATCGTCCGCCACGACGAGCAAGTGACCGGTCATGCGCAGGTGGACGATCAAGGTCAGGCCACTTTCCAGGCCGAGCAACATATACTTGCCGCGCCGGCTGAAGTCAGCAAAACGCTGCCCGGCCATCTGCGCAACGAAGTTCTCTGCATCGGGCAGCGCGATCGTACGCGGCCATGTCACGGCGGCTTCCAACACTTGCCGCCCACGCAAGAGCGGCGCCAGTTCCTGCACGTAGGTTTCGACTTCGGGTAGTTCAGGCATAGGGACTCTGGTCGAGGTCTGGTGATGGCTTCATGCGCGACGGCTGCGCCACCACAGGAGTCCAAAGACGACCACGCCTGCCAGCGCCCCCAGTTGCAACCAGGGTAAGATCGACGAAAGAGCATTCGTCGTAGCTGACGGCGGCGATACAACGGCAATCGCCGCAGGTGTGGCGGGGATGATCCTTGCCTCCGGTTGGGCTTCAGCGACTGCGGCCGCAGTCGCTGTTGGCGCCGCAGTCGCTGTTGGCGCCGCAGTCGCAGTCGGAGTCGCAGTCGCAGTCGGCGTAAGCGTCGCAGTTGGCGCGCTTGTTGCCGTGCTGGCAACGGTGGCAAGGGGTGCGCCGTTGGTTGCGTCTGTGGTCGGTGAGGCAAGTTCCGGTGAAGCAAGCGTCATTGGCGCCGCTGCCTGTTCACCTGCCAGCGGCGCGGCCGCCATGGCGCTCTCCGGGGCAGCATGCTCAACCGCCGTCGCCGACAGTTCAGGCGCAGCCGGTGCGCTGGCCGCCGCCGCATAGGCTGGCGCCGCCCCAGCGTTAGCGATGTCACTCAAGGCGTCTTCTGTGGCGCGTTCACCCGGAATCGTGCGCACAGTGACGGCAGCAACGACAACCTCAGCTTCTGTCGGCGCGGCCATGGCGGCGTCTGCGGGGCTGGGGGAGCGTGGCGCCGAGGCAGTGCTGCTGTCGGCAGCCTGTGTTGGCGCCAGGGCAATCGCCGTGCTGCCCGTGCCACTGTTGACCTGGGCAGTGGCGATTTGTTTCGTGGCGGGGTTGACAGGCGCTTCTCTATTCGCTGCATCTGCAGCCGTTTCCACCATGGCTGCGCCTGCCGGCGCAGCTGCGCTTTGCTCACTCATCTGACTCGCCAACGGCGCAGCGGCAAAGTCGCGCTGAGCATTGTTGCTTAGCAACGCGGGCAACGCGAGCAGCACCAGCAGCGCCGCCATGCTGGTTGCCAGGGCATTGCGCCACATTGGGTTGCCGCCCGCCCACCATGTGCGCCAACCATTGACTATGCGTTCCCACCAGCCTGCCTGAACAGTCGGTTCACGAGGCGGAAGTTGAGCGGAGTGTTCAGCCTGCACGGCCACGCCTGACGCCGTAGCCGGTTCGGCGCGGTGCTGCCCCACCAGTTCTGGCGTCAGGACGAAGGTGCGCGGCGCGTTGAGCACTGGCAGGGATCGCAGCAGGGTGACCGTCTCGCGCAAGGTTGCCAGTCGCCAGGCCACAGTTGCATCTTCGCTTGCCGCCTGTTCGATCAGCGCGCGTTCGCCGGGCGTCACAGCGTTATCGATGTAAGCGGATAAAAGTTCGTCCGTGATTGCGGGAAAGCGTGATGTCGTCATGATCCCTGTCGTCTCGCTGCACTCTACTGCGGGCGAGTGTAGCTTTGTTCATCCATAGGACGGAAAGCCGGCGGCAATAGTTCCGGGTATTGAAGCAAGTAATCGCGCACCCGGGCGCGGGCGCGATTGATCCGTGACTTGACAGTGCCCATCGGCACACCGGTCATTTCGGCAATTTCGTCGTAGGCGTAACCGTGAACATCGCAAAGCGTCAGCACCAGGCGTTGATCCGGTGGCAACGCCTGAATACTGCGTTCAAGCAACGCACTCAACTCCATCCGCTCGACGTGGCTCTGGGGAGTGTCCGTCGGATCAACCAACTGTGGCGCGTAGTCGTCATTTTCAATCAGGTCATCCAGGCTGTCGGTGAGTTTGCGCTGGCGCGACCGCAACAGGTCGTAACAGGTGTTGGCGACGATGCGAATGATCCAGCTCTTGAAACTGCCACCTTGAAACGCGCCGATCGAGCGGTACGCCTTGATGAAACTTTCCTGCACCACATCGGCGGCGGTCGCGTCATCTTGCAGCGTGCGGTAAGCGACGCTATAGGCCAGATTCTGATACCTCACAACGAGTTGGTTAAATGCCGCCAGGTCACCCGTCACGGCGCGAGCAATGACCTCTGCCTCGTCGGGCGCCGACGACACGACGCGTTCTTCTATGCTTTGCACGAAATGCACCTGTTCTGCGGCGCAGTCATTTGACGATTACCGATGTGCTTAGGTATACTGACGCAATCTGTTGAGTTAGCCGAAGTGGCGGAACAGGCAGACGCGCACGACTCAAAATCGTGTGGGGAAACCCATGTGGGTTCGATTCCCACCTTCGGCACCAATCTTTCCCGGAGCACTGGCGCACAACGTGCTGCATTATAGCAGACGGCCAGGCATCCGGGAAACATTTTTGCGGAGGGAGTGTGGTGGACAATCGTCCAGCACCAGTGATAGAGTGTCGGTACACTGGAGTAAATGAAGCAACGTTGCACCGGCGCCGACAATCGGAACGTAATAATGGATAGTGTGACGCATTTGAGTTTGACTGACCACTTCCCTCGAGTGATTTCCCATCTTTTTCCACCTCGGTTCAATCGCATCATTTCGGCTACGCCCTGGCTCGCATGGATCGTGGCCCTGCTGTTGGTGGCAGGGTGTGGGCCAGCTCGCAGCGCCGATCATGAGGCGACGCTGCGCAGCGAAGTGACGCGCATCGCCCAGGAGTTTGCCGCCGACCACGACCTGACCAAAGCGCGCACGGCGCTGGAAGGGCTGGAAGTCGCCAACCCGCGCCAGTTTTTGATGCTGCAGACCGAGGAACTGATCGCTGCCAACACCGACCCGGCACTCACGGCCAGCCTGGTTAAGCTGACCGACGCACTCGGCATCCAGTCCATGGTGATTCGCACCTACGCCGCTCAGCAGGGACTGGTGGAGCCAACGCCGACCTTTGTGCTGGAGCCGGTCGCTGCTGCGCCGACGCTGCCGCCAACCGCCACGCCGACGACAGCCGCCTCGCCCACCGCCGACGCCAGTATAGCAACTTCAGCGTCGATCACTGCACCTGTAGCTGCGGTTTCACTCGACTTGCCCACTCCCACTGCGCAAAGTGACGCTCCGGTTGCGCCACAGGGCAAAGCCACCGGGTTAATCAACGTGCGCAGCGGTCCGGGCACCGAATTTGCGGCTGTCGCGACGCTCAACCCGGATGAGAGCGTCGCTCTGGTGGGCAAAACGCCGGCCGGCGATTGGTGGCAGATCAGCCTTGCCAACGGCGCAACGGGCTGGGTCTTCGGCCAACTGCTGACGACATCCGGCGATGTCGCAACTGTCGCTGTGGCCGCTGATATTCCCACGCCGCCGCCGACTGTCGCTCCGGTTGCTGTTGCTGAACAGCCAACCGCCTTGCCCACCGAGACGCCGTCGGCTGCGCCAGCACCCGTAACAGAAGGCCCCGATTTCCGGTTGGTCGAAAAGCGTTTGTGGGATGTATTTGAGAATGGCGGCTCAAAAAATGGCCCGACCGTCACCTGTGGTGAGAAGCGCGAGTTGCATGTCTATGTCCGCGATGCTAACGGCAACCCGCTCAACGGCGTGGCCGTGCAGGCGTTGCTGGGCGCACGCGAGATTCTCGTGACCGGCGCCCAGGGGAAGGGCGACGGCAAAGTCGAATTCGTGCTTGGCGGCGGCCAGGATATCACTGTGGTGCGCGACGCCGACGGTCGGGAGGTCACCGCCGACACCGTCTATGGGCTAACCACCGACCCGCGCGCAATTCCATTTGAGTACTTGATTGCCGGACAATATTGCGCCGACAACGCTGCGTGCGACGCATGGGTCAACGATCCGCGTCAGCCGCCGCCCTGTCTGGGTCACTATAGCTGGACGGTTACCTTCCAGCGTAAATACTGATTCTTTGCCGGTCGCGCGATTGCGTGCGATAATCGCGGATGCTTTGACCGGCTTGATCGGTCATCCAACCCTTTCCACCGATGGAGGCACAGGGTTTGAAGGAAGAATTCATTCAGTTTGCGCCCCTCTTTGCAGGGCTGAGCGCGGACGAGCAAAAATTGCTGGGCGAACGTTTTGTCCAGAATAGCGCCAAAGCCGGTGCGGTCCTCTTTCAGGTTGGCAATGCGGCCGATGGCCTTTATCTTGTCGGTAAAGGTTTCGTGCGTCTGTTTACGGCCAGTGGCAGCAATCTGGCGACGTTAGGGCCAGGAAGCGTCTTAGGGGAGGATAGCCTCTACCGCGCTGTTCCCTATGATGTCAGCGCCCATGCCGCATCTGATCTCGACTATTGGAAACTTTCCGACCCGGATCTGCGCGCCATCATCGTGCAACACCCATCTGTCGGGCTGAAGTTGAGCCAGAACTTTGGCAGCCTGATCGCTCAGATGCAGGATTATCTTGTCCAGCAACTGAGCAAGACGCCGGAATTGGCAGGTCTACCCCGCCATACGTTGCAGGCAATCGCCGACCAACTCGAGCCACACAAGGTCGCCGCCGGTCAGGTGCTCTATCGCGCCGGCGATCACGCGAGCGGCATCTTTCTGATCGAAAGTGGACGCATCGAAATTCAACCGGACACCGCCGATGGCGAGCGGCAAGAAGCCACTGCTGGACAACTGCTAGGTGCGCTGGCTTTGCTCACTGCTAAACCACAAACAGCGACGGCTATCGCCCGCGAGGAAACGCTGCTGTGGGCGCTGCTGGCCGATGATTTCCAGATGCTTGCCAGCCGCCAGCCCGGTTTGCGGCGCAGCCTGGGGCGCAATGTACGCTCTCGCCTGAGTCGCGCTGACCAGATGCAGGCGGTGTTGCGTCTCTCGCAGATGCCCATCTTTGCGCAGTTGCCGCCTGCCACCCTTCAGGCGATTGCCCAGCGTATGGTGCTCCAGCATGTGCCCGCCGGTGAGCGCGTCTATCGCGTCGGCGAAGTCGGCGACGCCATGTATCTGGTCGAGAGCGGCGAGATCGAATTGACCGCCGAAAATGCCGTTGGGGTTGTTGAGGAGATCGGACGCATTGGGCCAGACGGCTTTTTTGGCGAATTGAGCCTGCTCACCGGTCAGATCCGCGTGGAAGACGCCACCGCCACGCGCAATACAAATTTGTGGATTCTCAACAAAAGCGATCTGGATGCACTGGCGGTGCAGAACCCGGCGATCGGCAAGGCGTTGAGTCAGGGCGTCGCCACGCGACTTGCCAGCGCTGGCCACTCCGACGACCAGGCGTTGCGGCGCTTCGCCTTACTGGCCGATCTCAACCCCAGCGATCTAAAACAGGTCGCCACGCTGCTGCATCCAATGCGCTACCGCGCCGGCGAGATCATCTTCCGCGCCAGCGCGCCCGCCGACAAGCTCTACCTGATCGATAAAGGCAATGTGCGCGTCCAGACATTGGGCGGCGGAGCGTATCTGCTTGGCCCCGGCGAATCCTTTGGCGAACGTGCACTGATTACCGAGCAGCCGCATAACACCACTGTCAGCGCCGACACCGACGTCGATGTGTGGACGCTTAACAAGCAAGACCTGGACATGTTGATGAATCGTTATCCAGGCATTGCGATCAGTATCACCCGCATTATCAGCCAGCGGATGAGCGAGATGCCGGCGTCGCCGGTTGGCGGCTATGCAGCGCAGGCGCCGGCTCCCGTTCCTGTCGAAGCGCCGCAGCCACGCCGCCGTCAACAGCCGGTCGGGCCAGATGCGCCGCGTCGCCAACGCCGGGGTTTTGGCGAGTGGTATGGCAGCCTCTCTGGCGGCGCTAAATTGCGTTTTATCTTGTTGATGTTGCTGTTGCTCATCTTCTTATGCATCACCATCCCGTTGACAAGCTATACGATAATTAACGGCCTGAATGCAACTGGCCGCGCGCTCGCCGCTACGCTCGAAACTGCCGTCGATGTTGTGACGCCTGGCGATGTGGAAGTTGTGGCCGCCGATCTGAACACCATCGAGCGGATGCGTCTGGCCGATGCCATGGTGCCGCCGACGCCGACTTACACGCCTTTTCCCACACCGACGCCGTTGCCCACTCTGACGCCGACGCCCACCAATACGCCGGAGCCGACCTCTACGCCCGAACCGGTCATTGTGCAGAATTATGTAGATGTGGCAGCAGCTGCACCGGTTGAAGCGGCGCCTGTCGAGGAGTCGCCTACGCCAGAGGCGGCAGTGGCGGCCGCCGCCGCTCCGCGCAACCTGGACGGGCGTCTGGGACAACTTGGCGTTACGATTGAAGATGCGCAGGTTGCGCCGGGCCAACAATACTGGCGGCTGATCGAAGTGCGCTGGGAAGATGAGGTGCAGGCTGCCGGCAAACATCATATCTACGTCGATGTGCTGGACGAAAATGGGCAGCGCATCGTCGGTCAACCTGTCACCGTCTTTTGGGGCGATGGGAACTACACCGCAGCGCTAGAAGACAAACCGGCGCCCGATCTCGGCTTCAATTATATGATGTATGCGTCGGGCTATGCTTATAACGTGAAAGTTGAGGGGCTGCCCAGCGACATTCTGCGCGGCGCCGGCATGGGAGACATTGCCAACCGCTTCAAGGGCATCCACGTCGCATACTATCTGGTTTTCCAGCGGGCGACAAAGTAGAGGAGCATCAGGCGTCACACGTTATGTGATTTGTGACGTCTGATGTGTTTCTACCGTCTCGTCGCGATCGATACGTCGCATTGACCGACCACGATCTGTCGGCTGCTGGTGATCCAGGGGTGTTCAGCGCCAGGAGTTGAGCGCAAAATACGTCCCCACCAGTGATTGGCAGTGCGGTTGCTGCGCTCGACCGCCTCACTGTACGGTTTGCCCGCCAGCCAGGTGCGCAGAAAAATCGAGAGGCTTGGTTCGGGAAACCAGTTGACGCCGACTGCACCGTTTGCCGCCTGCACCCCCAGCTCCAACCACTGCCACGCCAACGACAATCCGTAACAATTCAGACCGTAGACCATGCGCAGGTTGAGCTGATCTGGCCCACGCTCACGTAGCTGGCGCAGGGCAGCAAAAGTCTCCTCTCCCACCATTTCCTGCCCCTGATAGCCGACGATCCGCCCTTCATGGCCGTGCGCCAACAGCAGCAGATCAACCGTATGGGTGCGTCCGATCGTTTGGAGCGTGGTCAACAGCTGTGAGCCGGTGGCGGCGGCGTCTTCCAGGATGATCACACGGTCGTACCGGCGATGGGCGCCGTACAGATGCAGGAGCAGCTTGGCGTACTCCTCGGTTGTCCAATCGATGATGCGCATCAGCCAGCGCGGCAATGAAATCCCGGTGATGTGCCCGACATTCTCCAGAAAGACGACCAGTGCAATGGGTTTCGATAACGCAGAGTCAGGAGACACTGTGACAAATCCAGGTTAGGCTTCGTCGCGCGGTTGGACAACTCTCACTTTGAAATTTTCGGTGATCTGTTCCATGCCGGCAGCCAGTTTTTCCCAGTGACTGGATTCAAAGATTGAGCGCGCCTTTTCCAGGCTTTCCACTTCGCCGCCCCCCAGAATTTCCGGTGAACCGCCCCAGATCGTGTACCAGACATCGGAAAACTGGAAGCCCATCCGCGCCAGCGCCGGCGCCATCTTGTTGACCAGATAATCCTGACACTCCTGCTCTTTGCCTTGCTGCATGTCATAGCTGATGAGCACTTTGACCATAAGTTGCCACCTTGCGTCCACTGCGTGCAACGGGGTCTATTCCCCACGTTAGACGACCAGATTCGTTTATTCCAGTCTATCATATCTGACGCATAAGGTTGCAAGGCGAGTTCCGATCCGCAGATGCGCGCTGCCCTGGTCACTGTGACCAGGGCAGCGCGCATCTG
>DGFH01000276.1:7893-10789 GCA_002391565.1 Anaerolineales bacterium UBA3905 | reverse complement strand
AGATGTGTATAAGAGACAGATTCGCATGGCTGTAGTTTACCATGCGCCAGCGCACTTTGCCCTTACATCTGTCTGACAAATCTTAGCGGAAATACAATCTACTATTCATAATGTAAAGCGCATGCCGTAATATCGTTGCATGAAAATCCGCAATGCTTCGTACACCGGATCGTCGGTCTCCTGGGCATGCAGATGCACAGCGTCCAGCCACAACAGACTGGGGTGTGGTCGGTGGGCAGGCAAATTGGCAAGGTAGACGATGCGCTCCCCAGGTGCAGCTGTGGGGATCGCTTCCTCCGCCAGCGTCGACGACACGATGATGACAGCATATCGGCGCCCTTCCCACACAAACGCCAGCCGATTCGCCGATCGCTCAATCGTCGTTATCCCCATCTCTCGCTCCAGCGTCACGCGTGCAAAGTCGCGCAGCACCTGCTGCAGCGCGGCATCGACGCGTCGCGGGGACATCTTGCGCCGCACGGCCTCCATTGGCTGCACGACGCGCGCCGGGTTGCCCTCCACCACCGAGCCGGGCGGGATCGACTGTGCAACCACCGACCGCGAGTTGACAAAGCACTCATCGCCAATCTCCACGCCGGGATGCAAAAAGACGCCGGCCGCACACCAGACATGGCTGCCGATCGTCACGCCCGCCAGCTTGACCCAATAACCCTGCGTGAAGGGCAAGAACGACCCGTGTGTGAAGACCATCGTGCGCGGCCCCAACGCCGAGTAGTAGCCCATACGCACTGGCTCGTCACAGTTGAGCAGACACTGCGGCCCGATGTAGCATTGGTCGCCGATCTCCAGATCTGACGCGCCGTAGATCAGGCAAAAGTTAGAAATTTCGCTCTGCCGTCCCAACCGAAACGCACCGTCGAGCCGGATCAATGTCGCCGCACGCACAGCGGCGTAGTCGCCCAACTCGATCTCGCGTGCAGAAATGCTGGCAAACCAGCCGATTGACGCACGCTTACCCACGCGTGCGCCACAAAAACGACGCAGCACCCAGGGTTTGAGAAATGGCGGCAGAACAAACAACAGACCAAACAACAGCGTGCGCATAATCCCCCATGAGAATTTGCGGAAGCTCGTCCAATCCGCAGCATTCGCGTTCGATTTACTCCGGCAATCTACAAATACCGCAACAGCGTGTTCGGTCGCGCTCGACGATAGCTGCGATACCAGGTGCAAAGCGGGATCAAGATCGCCAGCCCGACGAGCCACACAACCACCGCCCGCACCACACCCGGTCCCTGCACTGGCAACAGCCCGACCAGCCGCCCCAACAGCCCGTAGATCACGAGATGCACCACGAAGGCAAAGAGCGACACCTGCCCCAGCGTCACCAGCCAGGTGAAGGGGCGCACTTGCAACCAGCTTGCCCGGCTTAGGAACAGAGCGTAGACCCAGGCCACCAGCCCCAGGTTGAAGAGCAAAAAGGTCAGGCTCGGCGGCGTCTTGTTCATTACCAGCCAATAGTAGGGCGGCAACGATGCATCATAGCGCCACAGATCGCCAAAGCCGCCCCACACGCGCAGCAGGGCAAAGCTCGCCAGCAACCCGACGCCCACCAATCGCCAGTTGCGCGGCGACTGAAACCAGGGTTGGCGCACAACGGCGCCAAAGGCGCAGCCCAACGCGATCAGGCTGCCCCACCCCAAGATCGAGAACTCCGTTGCTGGAAAGGTAGTGTAACTGAAGTAGACCAACAGCGCCTGCCAGTAATCGACGCCCTGGTTGAGCTGCGCCGCCAGCCCTGGCAAGACCAGTTGATACACCGCCAACCATACCAGGCCAACCACAGCCACCACAATCGTTGGCAACAGGCGCAGTAAGCTGACCAGTGCAATGCTGACGCCAATGCTGAGCAAAACGTGTGTGTAAGGCGTGCCGCCGCGCCAGGCTGGCCAGGCGATGGTCAGGTCGAGCACAGCCAAGACGCCAGCGCGGATCAGGAAAAATCTGGTGACCTCCCAGTTGCTGTCGCCCTTTTTGCGCCGGCCCTGGGCATAGAGCGTCATGCTTACGCCAGCCAGAAACCAGAAGGTCGGCGACGCCAGGTTGGTGAGCAGCCCCAAGACCCACGACGGCCAGCTGCCCAGTTGGGGCGTAAGACCTCCGTAGCTCTCGGCCTGCAGACTGACCAGCACCGAAGCCGCCGCGTGATCCAACGCCATCACCACGATGGCAAGCCCGCGCAGTGCGTCGAGACCCAGCAGCCGTATGCCTGCCTGTACACCAGCAGCGCCACTGGTGACGCGCCTCGCCGCCGTCTCTATGCCCTGCACCGCCAGTTGCGCCATCTGTCAGCGTCCTTCCTCTAGCCCAGAACTGAGGGCAAGCAATTGTTGATAGCGATCCGACCAATGCCGGGCGATGGCTGCTGGCGTCGCCACCCAGAAATCGCCGCGCGCCGTGATGCGTTCCAGCGCCGCACGCAGCGTCGCCAGCCAGCCAGGGAAAAGCACCTCATCGAAAACATAGTCGTGCACATTGGCGACGAACAAGCCCTGCTGAGCAGCGACGCGCTCCACCAGATCACATACGATGGCGTCGCGCTGTGGCTGCGCCAGATCGTCACGTTGCGCCAGTTGTGCATCCATCCACGCCACCGGCAGTTGCACAACGCCGATCTCCCTGTGTGTATGCGGGGCAAATGGATAGAAGGGTATTGTCACGCCACGCCGCCAACCCAGATAGCGATCATGCGTGAGCGATGTATCATACAGCAGCCCGATGTCGGCGTGCAACTGCAGCGTCTCCGTCGGGTCAAAGGGGTTCATGTGCCAGTAGTGATGACGATTGCCTAGCACGGGTGCGCCCGCCGCCTGTTCCAGCCGCTGCTTTTCGCCGGCAAAGCGTTCACGCGCGGCATAGGCGCGATAGCTGGCAT
>DGFH01000276.1:4644-7687 GCA_002391565.1 Anaerolineales bacterium UBA3905 | reverse complement strand
GCAAAGCGTTCACGCGCGGCATAGGCGCGATAGCTGGCATGCAGCCCCACCTCCCAGCCACCGTCGATTAGCTTGCGAAAGAGCTCACGAAAGCGCGGCGCCGTTACGTCGTAGAAGGGATCGGGCGTGCCGCGTGCGTATTCCAGCAAAGAACCCTGCCGCGCCACGAAGTAAAAAGCTGACCGCACGCCGTAGTGCGCTTCGAAGTCCATCCACTGCGGGAAGGCCCAGTGATCGCGCTGCCCTGTCAACACCTCATACGCCGGGACAAAACCATGCAGCCCCTGCCGCCGCACGATGCGTAGCGGCTCCAGCCAGCGGATCACCTCCGGGTAATCCACGTCATGGGTGATGGCGGCGGCGGCGCGTTTGTCCTGCGGCCAGCGCGGCAGGGCATCGCCCAGGTCATGGTCTCGTAACAGGGCGCCCAGCGCTTCAACGAGGGCGGAAGCCGGCGCCTGCTCCAACACCTGCTGCGTCAGCCACGCGTCCGGCAGCGTGTAGAAGCCGTGAGCGTCTTGCGGCCACTGCGCCTCCTCCTGGCCGGTCAACAGCCAGAAGAAGTCGAAGATCACGTCGCGGCGCAGCCAGAGGACGCCGTCGCTCTCCGTCAGTGCTGAAGATGACGCAGCATCGTCGGAGAAACGCAAACCGTCGGGCATAGCATCGATATGAAGTTGAGCCAGTGTTCGACCTGCCGGGTTTGCCCAACGCGCGGGATCGGCCACAATCACCATGCGCGCGTGAAGCGGCGCCGGGGTCAGCGCCGCTTCACAAGTCTGGCTCAGATAGGCAATGTCGCACGTAGCGTCAGGGGTGACCTCGATCCACGCGTAGCCCAACGCCGCCAACAACTGACGCCAACTCCACGCAATCTCGGCGCCCCAACGCGCCTTCAGGTCAGCGTCCAGCGCAATCCGCAATGGTCGCATCACACCTACCTGTTAATGAACGGCATGTACAGACGCTCTGGGCTGCCACCGCCGCCGACAGTGATAACTTCGATGAGTGTTGTCCCGCTGACTGCGCCGCCGTCAGCATCGATCACGCGCACCGCCGCCAGCTTCAACCCCGCTTCCGCATAACTCGTCGCTGCGCTGTTGGCAGGTTGATTCTCGATCTCGTAGACGCCGTCATTGTTCCAGTCAAAGGAATAGAGCAGCGCATCGCCCAATTCCTGGGTCGCGTCGACCGACACCGTCACCGGCGCATCCACCTGCACCGGGCCATTGTTCGTCACGGCGACGATCGTCAGCGTCTGCGGCGTCACCGTGATGACCGTCGTTATCGTCGCCTCGCCGCCATCGGCATCGACCACGCGCACGCGCACCGTCTTGCTGCCCGTCGTCGGATAGCTGGTGGCGGCGCTGGCGCCGGCCTGATTCACGATCTCGTAGACGCCGTCATTGTTCCAGTCGAAGGAGTAGAGCAACGCATCGCTCAGTTCCTGCACGGCGTTTACCGTCACCTGGACGCTCTGACCGCGCCGCACTGGCCCGCTGTTCGTCGCTGTGGCGCTGAGATTCTGCGGCGTCACCGTGATGACCGTCGTCGTCGTCGCCTCGCCGCCATCGGCATCGACCACGCGCACGCGCACCGTCTTGCCGCCCGTCGTCGGATAGCTGGTGGCGGCGCTGGCGCCGGCCTGATTCACGATCTCGTAGACGCCATCATTGTTCCAGTCGAAGGAGTAGAGCAACGCATCGCTCAGTTCCTGCACGGCGTTTACCGTCACCTGGACGCTCTGACCGCGCCGCACTGGCCCGCTGTTCGTCGCTGTGGCGCTGAGATTCTGCGGCACGATCTGTAGTGTGGCAGTCTGGCTGGTTTCGCTGTTTTGCTGGTCGCGCACCCGCACGCGGATCGTCTTGGCGCCGGTTGTGGCGTAGCTGGTGGAAGCACTGCTGGCGGTTTGATCGACCACCTCGTAGATGCCATCGTTGTTCCAGTCGAACGAATAGAGCAGCACATCGTTCAGCTGTTGCACGGCAGTGACAGTCACCGTCACCGGCTGGTTGCGGCGCTTCGGCGCGTCGCTGTTCACAGCAGTGATCTGGATAATCTGCGCCACCACCTGCACTGTCGTTGTGCTGCTGACTTCACCGCCGTCGGCGTCGCGCACACGCACGCGGACAACCCGATCACCGATGGTCGGGTAGCTGGTAACAGCACTGGCGCCTGGCTGGTCGATGACATCGTAGACGCCGTCGTTCTCCCAGTCGAAGGAATAGGTCAGCGGGTCGCTCAGCTCCTGCGTTGCGGTCACAATGACCGTCACCGGCTGGTTGCGCAGCACCGGGCCGCTGTTGCTGACGGCAACAATGGTCAGAATCTGCGGCGTGACCGTGACGGTGGTCGCACCGGTCACGAGAGCGCCGTCGGCGTCGGCGACGCCAAAATTCACATGCTTGACGCCCGTACTCGCATAGCTGGTTGCAGCAGCATTGCCAGACTGGACGACCTCAAAGATGCCGTTATTGTCGAAGTCAAACCCGTAAGTCAGGGGGTCGCTCAACTCTTGCGCTGCACTCACCGTCACCGTGACCGGCTGGCTGCGCCGCACCGGGCTGGTGTTCGTCGCCGTGGCGCTCAGCAGCTGCGGCGTCACCGTGATCACCGTCGTCGCCGTTGTCTGCCCGCCGTCGCCGTCGCGCACGCGCACCGTCGCCGTGTAGACGCCGGTGTTCGGATAACTCGTCGTCGCACTGCTGCCCGACTGGTCGGTGATGTCGTAGACGCCGTCGCTCGTCCAATCGAAGGAGTAGGTCAACGGGTCGCTCAACTCTTGCGCTGCACTCACCGTCACCGTGACCGGCTGGCTGCGCCGCACCGGGCTGGTGTTCGTCGCCGTGGCACTCAGCAGCTGCGGCGTCACCGTGATCACCGTGGTCGCCGTCGCCTGCCCGCCGTCGCCGTCGCGCACGCGCACCGTCGCCGTGTAGACGCCAGTGTTCGGATAGCTCGTCGCTGCACTATTGCCCGGCTGGTCGGTGATGTCGTAGACGCCGTCGCTTGTCCAGTCGAAGGAGTAGGTCAACGGGTC
>DGFH01000276.1:0-4426 GCA_002391565.1 Anaerolineales bacterium UBA3905 | reverse complement strand
CGTCACCGTGATCACCGTGGTCGACGTCGCCTGCCCGCCGTCGCCGTCGCGCACGCGCACCGTCGCCGTATAGACGCCTGTGTTCGGATAACTCGTCGTCGCACTGCTGCCCGACTGGTCGGTGATGTCGTAGACGCCGTCGCTCGTCCAATCGAAGGAGTAAGTCAAGGCATCGGCGGGCACATCCGTAGCCGTCACTGTGACCGTGACCGGCTGGCTGCGGCGCACTGGGCTGGTGTTGGTCACAGCTGTGATCTGTGGGTTGACGTTGGCAATTGTCACCGTCGTCGTCGCCGTGCCGGTCAGGTTGCCGCTGTCGGTGGCGCGCACGCCGATGATGTAGACGCCTTCATCGCCCCAGCTCGCCGATGTGGTGGCGCCGGTAGCGTCGTCGAACTGACCGTCGTTGTCCAGATCCCAGTCATAGGCGACGATCGTCCCGCCGTTCGGATCGCTGGCGCTGGCGGCGAGATTCACCGTCTGTCCTTCCTGGCCGGTGTATGGCCCGCCAGCATTGGCGATGGGCGGCAGGTCGCGCACAGTGACAGTCGCCGTGTTCGAAATGTTGTTGGAAGCCGTCGCCCGCACTGCGTCGGTGAAGACGCCCGCCGGCAGCCCCGCGGTGAAGAGGCCGCTGCTGTTGATGACGCCGCCGCTGTCCGCCGTCCAGGTGAGTGGTGCATTGGCGATTACGTTGCTGTTGGCGTCAAAGACTGTGGCCGTGAACTGCTGGGCGGCGCCTGGGTCTAGCGTTGTCGCAGCAGGGGCAACCACAAGCGATGCAGGGCCAAGATGCGAAAAGGTCAGCGCGCCCACCTCCGGCGATTCGAGTGGATCGCCGCTGGTAAGCGTCAGGCGATATTGCAGATAGCGACCGCTGGGGCTGGCGGGCGACAGCGTAGCCGTCCCGCTGATCACAGAGCCGGTCGCATTCGCCCACGCCGACCAGGTGACGCCATCCACCGAGGTGCGCGTGGCAAGCTGGGCGGCAGTGCTCACCGGCAGGGTGGCCGTCACCGTCGCCTGCGTCCAGTTGACAACCTGGCCGGCGTCCTGGATGCAGGAGGTGTATTCGCCTTGAGATGGATATTGTCCAGCGCGCACCCAGTCGATCAAGAGTGGATCGGGTGACTGGGATTCCGGGTCCTGATTATAGAGAAAAGCATAAGTTGTTCGAGTTACAACACCGCTATGTGGCAAAGGGTTAGTGCCTGCGGTGATAATCGTGCTGCCATCGATCAAATACCACGTTCCCGTAGTTCCCCAATTGATTCGATAGTTCCGATATTGCGCCAATCCTATACGTTCAGCGCTTTCCACATCTCCCCAATTGTCCACCCAGGTGTCGACAACTGGCTCCACTGTACCATCGCGGGAGCGGACATACATCAGGCGGTCGTTACTTGAATGAAATGGCTGAGAAACAAATAGTCGAATTGAACTCTCATCACCGGGAGGCAACTGTAACGGCGGATAGGCACGGTAGAACCCGATGTCACCATTCGTCGGCGCTGGAAACCCACTGCCGACAAATCGCGCACGCGCCTCAAAGAAACGAGGGGAAGTTGTCTCGGTGAAAACCTCTTGCGAACGCAGGTAGCTGCCGTATAAAGTCAATACGCCACTGCCCACGACAGGAAATTCATCTGGATAACTTGGGTTAGAGTATCCGGTGATCCATTGGGTGGCATCGATCTCACTCCCATCAAAATAATCTTCCACCGTCGCGCGCAGCCGGATTTCACCGCCGTTGGCCGAACTCACGATCGTGTCGGTCAGGCCAGGCTGCGCCACCACGCCGGGCAGCGCCACACAAACGCTGAAGTCGGAGACGGTGGTCAAGGTGAGTGCACCCGCGCCGCCACCCTGCGCGGACGCCGGCTCGTAATTCCACGCCAGCGCCGCCACCATTAGGAAGAATGCTGCCAGCGCCGCAAGGCTCGTCGTCGTTGCCCGCAACAGGCGGCGGCGAACTTGTGTCACTGATTGGTTTCCCCGCATTGATTTCCCCCCGCATTGTTCCAAAGTCACGAAAAGTTACAACGTTGCATAGCGCGCCTCAACCATCATTTCCGGGGCGGCGAGTGGCGCCACTGCATAGAGTGTAGCACCCACTTTTCGAGTTTGGAACGATATTTGCTTACGATTGGCTTGCAATGAAACCAAATGCAGTGCGTTATTTTGGATGGGGAGCAGCAGCGTCAGCGCTTCGTCAGGGGCAGCAACCTGCATAGCAAAAGTGAGCGAACCTGCTGCTGCGTCGAAGTGCAGGAGCGTGAGACGCGCATCGGCGCGCGCCTGGGTGAAAGCCAGCCAGTGTGTGGCGGCAAGGATCGGCAGACCGTGCGCACCGGCGCTTGCTGACACGCCATCCAGATAGTGTTCAGCGCCAGCACGCCACGGGCCAGGCACGGCAAAGGGATCAAAGTGGCACTGCACGCCCAGCGCAGCGTAGGCGCCGCCTGCAGCGCGGCGGATCAGGTCATTGGCGACTTCGACAGCTTCTTCCGGCGTCGAACCTACGAAATTGGCGCCCCACGGCATTGCGATCACCTGTTCGTCGACCAAATGCGTGTTCTGCTGCCAGTTGTCGAGCAGCCGGCCTTCGGCGTCGACAAAGCGCATTGGCAGCCCGCTGCCCGTGAAGTAGCCAAACGCCCACGTTCCATCCGGTCGCTGGAAGGTCGGTCCAACGTGGTAGTAGTCCAGATTCATATGCACGGCGTATTCAGCCTGTACGCGCGCCGTGTCGGTCCAGCCATGCCAGAGCACGCGATGAGTGCGCGTCGTATCGAACCCGCCGTAACCCAGGCCGGTGAATTGCTGCCAGTAGCGCGCCCAGCCGATCTCCAGCCCCTCCTCGACATAGGGATGCAGCGCAAATTCATGACCACGCGCCCGCCACCGGTCGGCGTGATAAGGCGTAACGACATCCGAGGGGGGGACAAGGTCGCCGACGACCGGTTGCTCATCCAGCCAGGCGCGCACGCGACGCACGGCGCGGCGCACGATGTCGGTGGGCGGAGGTGTGTAATAAACGGACATCGTCCCGCCGAATGCCTCGACGCGCCGCAGCACCGCGTCCACCGCCGGCGCCGGGTTGTTGTGCGAGTCCCCCGTCAGCACCAATACACTGTCAGCGTTCGCCGGGAAGTACCAGAGCCGGGGCAACGGCAGGGTGCTGACTTCATTGATCAGGTTGATCAACAGCCGCTGCTGCTCGTCGGCCTGGGGCACGTGAATGCGATCCAGGTCGATGAAGCCAGAAAACATATCGACGGCGCGCACGCCATCCAAGCCATCCTGTTCGGCGCCGGCGCGTGTTGGCGGCCCCTGCCGCGTGATCACAACGCTCTGCGCCAGGTCATAACACCAGGTCACGACAGCGCCGCGCCCCAAACGACGCCAGGTTACGGCCGGTGTGGTGGTGGCCGTTGCCTCACGGCTGCACACCACAGCAACTGCGGCAGCCTCGCGCTGTCGATAGTGTTGGAGCGGTGCGTGGAATTGCAGCGGTCCTCGCTCGATCCCTTCAACGCCGGGTGCGTCCGCGACAATGCACAGATAACCGTCGTCTGTCGCGCCCGCCTCGGCCACCAACCCGCACACAGGCAACAACTCTGCCGCTGGCGTGACGGCGACCAGCCCGCCGCCTGCCTCGACGTAGTCGCGCAACAGATCGACCTGGTCGGCGTCCAGACTTCCCGGCAACAAGATCACCACGTCGGCGCGGCGCAGGTCTTCGAGAGCCAGCCCATCAAGTGGCAGCGCCTGCACATATGGCAACCCTTCCACCTTGAGCAGTTCCTGCCAGATCACGGGATTGGCGCCGCCGATGTAGGTGATCAAGATCGGCGCAGGTGCGCTTTCCTTAACCCGAGGCGCTACAAAAGGCGTCATCGCCGGCTTCGAACGACCATTGCTTTCAAGCAGCAAACGTCCACCTGCAATGGCTGGAGCGCCGACCACGCTGGCGGCAAGCGCCAGTTTCAGTGCACTGCGCCGGCTCAACGACCAGCGCGCCCGCGCTGCCGCTCCTGTCACGGGGTGTTGGTCGCACATGGCGTCTCCTGTTGTTGCACCAATGGCAGGTATAACCACCACGCCATCAGTTTCACCCATTCCTCAGTAGGCGATGCTTGCGAGATTGACGTGATCAACAAACAAGGCGGCGTCGCCGTCGGTGTCGCTGGCATTTCAGTGGGCGTGCCTTGCCCCACTGGCGTGCTGGTCTCGATCGGAGGAATCGTGCCGCCCGGCGTGTTCGTAGCGGTCGGTAAGGCCGTATTGGTTGGCGTTGACGCTGCTGGTGTATTGGTCGCCGTCGGTGACGGTGTGTGGGTGGCAGTCGCGAAACCAGGTGTGGTGGTCGCCGTTGGTGTTGGTGTGTGCGTCGGCGTCGGCGGAAGCGGCGTGTTCGTGGCCG
>DGFH01000278.1:15013-20081 GCA_002391565.1 Anaerolineales bacterium UBA3905 | reverse complement strand
GGCGCGGATGATCTGCTGCGCTGTCAAGCTGCCGATGATTTCGTCGCCCAAAATGGGCAGCGGCGTCGGGAAGGTGCGGCTGGCGCCTGGCATGATCGAACCCTGGAGGCTGATCACGCCAATTGCGCCTACGGTGGCCGACCGCAGACGGCGATAGAGCAACTTGCGCACACGGCCATAAGGCTTGAGGACGGCCGCTTTGGCGCCCCATTTTAACAGATCGGCCAATTCATCTTCATAGGCAAGATGGTCGATCAGGCCGGCTGCCAACGCCTCGGCGCCTGTCAACGGCGCGCGGTCGATCAGCGCCCGCACCGTGTCTGGCGCCAGCCGGCGACCCTGAGCCACCCCAGCCACGATGTCCATGTAGAGGCTGTCGAGAAGCCACGTGTATTGCTCGCGCGCGGCGTCGCTGAGTCCGTCGAAGAGAAACGAGTCGGCAGCGGTTTTCCACGGCGCCACGCGCACCACCTGCATCTCCACGCCGAGCCGGGTCAGCGCTTCCTTTACGAAGAGCGGCGCCGTGCGCAGCCCGACGATCTCCCAGTCGGCTAGGGGCGCAAAGATCAGGTGATCGGCGGCGCTGGCGGCGACCAGTGCACTCGGCGAACACTGCTCGACATAAACGACAATTTGTTGTGCGTGCTGGCGTTGGTGACGCGCCGATGACCACTGCCGGAAATGGTCGAACAGTGCGGTCAGGCTCTGCGCCTGCGCCAGGGTGAGCGAGGCGCCCTTGAACAAAAAGAGCACCCCGCGCACGTCGGGGTCGTCGGCCACATGGTCGAGGACGCGACGGATGCCTTCCAGCGTCTGCGGGCCGCGAAAGCCTGGGAGGAAGTCGTAGTACCACGGCGTCGTCGGGTCGCGTTCCAGTAGTTCGCCGTCGAGTGTGACGACGACGTAGTCAGGCAAACGATGCTTGAACCAACGCCGACGCAGGTTAGATACGCGCTGGAGTGTGTGTTCGCCGGTTGTCGCCAACCAACGCCAGGGTGGCACCCACCAGGCTGCCGCGCGGCGTGTACGAGTTTGTGGGTCAATTGAGTGAGTGTGCATAGTCATATTGTCATTCTCTATGCAATGGTGGACTTTGGCAAGGAACCGCGCGGGAGACATGAACGCAATGATGCGCGTCGGCTTGTCAGAGCGTATACAGACCTGATACACTGCGAGCAAAAGAGGCAGGTCCACTTTCTGCTTAGTTGCCTTCCATTTTATCGAATTGTACGCACTACCAAAGGAGGTAGGGGTCATGCTGATCGGGTTGCCAAAAGAAATCAAAGACAATGAGGGTCGCGTTGGGTTGACGCCTGGCGCCGTGCGTGCGTTGACGCGTCGCGGGCATCGTGTGTTGATCGAAAGCGGCGCAGGGCTTGGCAGCTCAATTTCCGACGACGAGTACCGCGCAGCAGGTGGAGAGATCGTGGCCGAAGCGGCGGCAGCCTGGGCCGCACAGATGGTTGTCAAGGTGAAAGAGCCGATCGAAGCCGAATATCGTTATCTGCGTCCCGATCTGCTGCTCTTTACCTATTTGCATCTGGCAGCAGATCGTCGGTTGACGCATGCGCTGATCGAGAACAAAGTCACGGCTATTGCTTACGAGACGGTGCAGACGGCTGACGGCAAGCTGCCGCTGTTGCAGCCTATGAGCGAGGTGGCAGGGCGCATGGCGGCGCAGGTCGGCGCGTTTTTTCTGGAGAAACCGCAGGGTGGGCGCGGCATCTTGATGGGTGGCGTGCCGGGTGTGGCGCCAGCCAACGTCGCTGTATTGGGCGGCGGCACCGTTGGCAGCAACGCGGTCAAGATCGCCGTTGGCATGGGGGCCCATGTCACCGTGCTTGACATCAATCACGACCGCCTGACCTATCTGGACGACATTTACGGCGGACGGCTGCGCACGCGCACGAGCAACGAGTACAACATCGAGGAGATTGTCCTCAATGCCGACCTGGTGATCGGCGCGGTGCTGATTCCGGGCGGACGTGCACCACACCTGGTGACACGCGCCATGATTTCCCGGATGCGGGAAGGCGCCGTCATTGTCGATGTCGCCGTCGATCAGGGCGGCTGCATTGAGACCACACGTCCGACCACCCACAGCAACCCGACCTATGTTGTCGATGGCGTGCTGCATTACTGCGTCGCCAACATGCCCGGCGCCGTGCCGCGCACCAGCACCTTTGCGCTCAACAATCAGACCATGCCTTATGTCCTCCAGCTTGCCAACGACGGGTTGAACGCCGTCCGCAAGAATCCGGCGCTCAAATTGGGGTTGAACACCTATCAAGGCCACGTGACCTATGAAGGCGTCGCCGAAGCGTTTGGCATGGAGTACGCCGAACCGGAATATATGTTAGCGTGAGGCGTCGCCACGTACACCGCACCATTCAATCATCTGAGAGGTTTATGCCGAAAATTAACACCGAGCCGCTCAGCGGCATGCGCGACTTTCTGCCGCTGGATGTGCTGCGGCGCGACTATGTGATCGACACCGTTAAGCGCGTCTATCAGCGTTACGGCTTCGAGCCGCTGGAGACGCCGACAATGGAACGGCTAACCACGCTGCTGGGCAAGTACGGCGAAGAAGGCGACCAGCTCATCTTCCGCGTGCTCAAGCGCGGCGAAAAGTTGGAGAAGGCGCTGGCAGAGTCGCCCACCGAGAACAGCGTCAGCGACGCTGGCATGCGTTACGATCTGACTGTGCCGCTGGCGCGTATCGTCGCCGAGTATCGCAGCAAGTTGCCGCGTTACTTCAAGCGCTACCAGATCCAGCCGGTCTATCGCGCCGATCGACCGGCCAAAGGACGCTACCGCGAATTCTACCAGTGCGACGTCGACATCGTCGGCTCGACCAGCCCGACCGTCGAGGCAGAGGTGTTGGCCGCCGGCGCCGAGGTGTTGCAAGCACTGGGCTTTCAGGGCGCCGAGAGTTTTACTATTCGCATCAACCATCGCATGATCCTGCGCGGGCTGATGGAGGTGGCTGGCGTACCGCATGCGCTGGAGAGCGCCGCGCTGGTCGCCATCGACAAGCTCGACAAGATCGGCATGGAGGGCGTGCGCCAGGAACTTGATGCACGCGGCATCCCGGTGGCGGCGGTGGAAAAGCTGCTGGCATCGATGGCCGCCGCACCGGCGGAGAATGTCGCTGTCCTCGGCTGGCTGGCCGAGTTGCTGGAAGGGTCGGCTGTGGGCAGCCGCGGCGTCGCCGAACTCAAACAGGTGGTGACGTTGAGCCTGGTCGGCCCGGCCGGCGCCCACCTGCGCGTCGATCCCTATCTGGCGCGCGGTCTCAGCTATTACACCGGGCCGATCTTTGAGATCGAGTTTCCCGGTCTCAGTGGCTCTGGCGGGGGCGGCGGGCGCTACGACGACCTGGTCGGCATGTTCAGCGGGCAGACCATTCCGGCGTGTGGTTTCAGCCTGGGGCTAGAGCGCATTCTTCTGATTATGGAGGAGCGCGGCATGTTCCCGGCGCGCCTCAGCACACAACCGCAGGTGCTGGTGACGATGTTCGATGATAGCACGGTGGCGGCGTCACTGGCATTGGCGCATCGTCTGCGCAGCGCAGGTCTCCGCGTTGATCTGTACCCGGATTATGACCGTTACGGCAAGCAGTTCAAGTACGCCGAGGAGCGCGGCATCCGTTATGCTCTGCTGCTTAGCCCGCGCGAGCTGGAAGCGGGCGTGGTGGCGATCAAAGATTTGGCGTCTGGGGAACAGGTGGAAGTTCCCCACGCCGCTGTCGTCGAGTGGCTGCATGTCAACGTTCAGGCAGGGTGACAAACACAGTGAGCGTCCGACAACGTCGCTTCAACGTAGCCGGGCCATGTAAGCCCGAACTGCACTACATGCTGCCCGCCGCTGCACGCGTTCAGCCAGCGCGGCGGCTGGTGGCGGACTACAACTACTTCGTGATCCACGCCCCGCGCCAGACCGGCAAGACCACCTCCATGATCGCGCTGGCGCAGGAACTGACTGCGTCGGGCGCGTATGTTGCGGCGCTGGTGTCGGTGGAGGTTGGCGCAGCGTTCAACAGTGACCCCGGCGCGGCGGAACTGGCGATCCTCAGCGAGTGGCGGCGCGCCTTGAGCGTACGTCTACCTGACGATCTGCAGCCGCCGCCCTGGCCGTCCGCCGATCCCGGCGCCCGCATCGGTGCAGCGCTACAGGCATGGGCAAAAGCCGCGCCGCGTCCGCTCGTGGTTTTTATCGACGAGATCGATTCCCTGCAGAACGAAACGCTGATCTCGATGCTGCGCCAACTGCGCACTGGCTACTACGACCGCCCGACCGGTTTCCCAGCGTCGCTGGCGCTGATCGGGATGCGCGATGTGCGCGATTATAAGGTGGCGTCGGGCGGCAGCGAACGATTTAACACGGCCAGCCCGTTCAATGTCAAAGCAGATTCGATTACCCTGGATGCGTTCACGCTCGAGGATGTAGCCGCGCTTTATCAGCAACACACGGATGACACGGGGCAGGTGTTCACGCCGGCTGCCATCGACCAGGCATTCTATTTGACACAAGGTCAACCCTGGCTGGTCAATGCACTGGCGCGTCAGGTCGTCGAGGTCGTTGCGCCAGACCCAACAACAGAAATTACTCCTGAACACTTCGATATCGCCAAAGAAATCTTGATCCAGCGTCAAGACACGCATCTCGACAGCCTGGCCGAGCGATTGCGTGAACCGCGCGTGCGTCGCGTCATCGAGCCGATCCTGGCGGGTGGGTCGCTCAGTGACGTGCCCGCCGATGACCGTCAGTTTATGGTCGACCTGGGACTGGTGCGCCGTGATGAGGCAGGCGGGCTGGTGATCGCCAACCCGATCTATCACGAAGTGTTGCCGCGTGTGCTGGCGGGTGGCGCGCGTGACTCACTGCCACACATCTCGCCCGCGTGGCTGAAACCGGATGGCAGCCTCGACCCCGACAAGCTGCTTGATGCGTTTCTCGCCTTCTGGCGGCAGCATGGGCAGCCGTTGCTCGGCAGCGTCCACTATCACGAGATCGCGCCACACCTGGTGTTAATGGCCTTCCTGCACCGCGTCGTCAACGGCAACGG
>DGFH01000278.1:0-14933 GCA_002391565.1 Anaerolineales bacterium UBA3905 | reverse complement strand
CAGCATGGGCAGCCGTTGCTCGGCAGCGTCCACTATCACGAGATCGCGCCACACCTGGTGTTAATGGCCTTCCTGCACCGCGTCGTCAACGGCAACGGTGCGCTCGATCGTGAATACGCCATCGGCTCACGACGCATGGATTTGTGCCTGCGCTATGGTGGCCCCCACCCGGTGACGATGGGCATGGAACTCAAGGTCTGGCGCGACGGCGAGGCTGACCCGCTGGAAGAGGAGTTGGTGCAGCTCGACGAGTACCTGGCGGGCTTGGGTCTCGACTGCGGCTGGCTGGTGATCTTCGACCGACGCAGCGGCTTGCCACCCATCGCCCAGCGCACGACGGTAGAGCGGATCACGTCGCCGCAAGGTCGCACAATTGCCGTGATTCGGGCGTGATGGGGAGCGGAGCCAGCCATCATGGATGTCTGGCGCTTCTCCCCGGTGGCGCTGACTTTGATCGTGGTCGGAATGCTGGGCGACGTGGCGGCGATCTACACCTGGACGCATCGCTTCCAGGTCGGTGCGTCGGCGGCAGCAACGCTGCTGGGCACGGCGCACACGCATGCTCGAAGAGATTTCAGTCGCGCCGCGCCAGCAGCGAGACGTAATAGAGCATCGTCAGGATCGCCTGCACGGCTGCTGCTACATAGGTGAGCGCGGCGGCGTCCAGCACCTGATCAACGCCTTTGATCTCCTGAGGACTCATCAGCCCCGTGCTGGCAAGTTGTTGCTTGGCGCGCTTGCTGGCGTCGAACTCCACGGGCAGCGTCACCAATGCAAAGACCGCCGTCATGCCAAAGAAGAGCAGACCGATGATGGCGATGGTGTTGCCGGTGACGCCCGACATAAAGAAGCCGATCATGAAGATGATCGGGCCGAGCCAACTGCCGATGCTCACCGCTGGCACGATCGCCGAGCGCAGACGCAGCGGGCCGTAGTGCAGCTTGTCCTGCAACGCATGGCCAGCCTCGTGCGCAGCCACGCCAACCGCCGCCACACTGGGCGTGCCGTAGACCGATTCACTCAGCCGCAGCACCTTGTGCCCAGGGTCGTAGTGGTCGCTCAACATGCCGCCGACGCGTTCGACAGCGACGTTGTACAGCCCGTTCGCATCAAGGATAGCGCGCGCCGCCTGTGCACCGGTCATGCCATTGGCAATGCGCACCTTGGAATATTGACGAAATGCACTCTGCACGCGAAACTGCGCCCATAGCCCAAGCAGCAGCGGCGGAATTGCAAAGAGCAAGTAGATCGGATCAAAAAACCACATTTGACTTCACCTCATTCCTTTCTAATCGGAATACCTTTCACTATCATATAACACTTTCAACCTGCATTTCGTTTCACAGATTACGATTTTTGCCTGCGTCCTAAGCGACTCTGCGTCGCCGCACCAGCGCAAGCGTAAGCGTCAACTCCTCGCTGCGCAACAGCCAATGTGCGGCCAGGTAGACGAGCAGCGCCAGCGGGACGCCCACCAGGGTGCTCAGCCAATCGTCATTCAGCACGCCCACCTGCGCCGGGTAGATGTTCACATAGACCCAGCGCCCCCACGCCCACGCTACGCCTGCCATCACCGTCGCCGCCAGCAAGGTCTTGGCGAGTGCAGAGATGAGCGAGCGCCGCTGCAATCCCTCAGGCAGACGACGGTCGAAGAGCCAGAGCAGCGTCAGCGTTTCCACCAGCGTCGCCAGGCTATTCGCCAATGCCAGCCCGCCAAAGGAGAGCCGCCCAACGAGCAGAAAACTGAGCAAAATGTTGCCGCTCATCGCCAACACACCGACCAGCACTGGCGTCCATGTATCTTGTAGCGCGTAGAAGCCGCGCACGATGATCTCCAACATGGCGTGAAAGATCAGCCCGGCAACGTAGAACTGCAACCCATACGCCACCAGGATCATGCTCTGCGTATCGAAGGCGCCGCGCTCCAGCAGGATGCTGATTGCCGGGCGACGCAGCACGAGCAGCAGTGCAGCCGCCGGCGCCACCAGAAAGACCACCACGCGCAAAGCCCGCTCAAAGGTGTGGCGAAACGCCTCGATCTGGCCGGCGGCGGTTTGGGCGGAGAAGGTGGGGAAGACGACGGTGGCGATGCCCTGTGCAATTACGCCCTGCGGCAGCAGCATCAACAGCCAGGCATAGTTGAGCGCGCTGACGGCCCCGGCGCCTAATCCGCTCGCCAGGATTGTATTGACCAGAAAGTGCAGCTGCACGAAAAAAAGGCCGAGCACACGCGGCCCCATCAACACCATCACCTTGCGCACACCGGCGTCCGCCAGTGAGAGCGCGGGACGGTAGCGATAGCCCTTGTGCAGCAGCACCGGTAATTGAACCAGCAAATGCGCCAGCGCACCCGCCACCACCCCCACGACCAGCCCATAGACGCCATAGGCCGGCGCCAGGAAGTAGGCCGCCGCAATGATTGCCACGTTGTAAAGCACAGGCGCCGCCGCCGGCGCCAGGAAGTGTTGCGTGGCGTTGAGGGCGCCCATGATCAACCCGCTGGCGCCAAAGACAATCGTGCCCAGCAACATCCAGCGCATCAGCGACGCAGTGAGAATTTGCTGTTCGGGCGTGAAGCCAGGCGCCAGGATCGTGCGCACGATTGGTTCGGCAAAGATGGCGGCGAGCACGCCCAACGCCACCAGCGCCAGTGTGATGAGATTGAGCACGCGGCTGAAGAGCAGCCACGCCGCCCGCTTGTCTGTTTGGAGCCAGAGACCGGCAAAGACGGGAATGAACGCGCTGCCCAGCGCGCCGCCCGCCGCAAGCTGGAAGAGCAGGTCGGGAATGCGGAAGGCGGCGAGATAGGCGTCATACGCCGCCGAAGTGCCATAGCTAGCGCCGATAATGATCTCGCGCAGCAGCCCGGAAAGACGGCTGAGCACGAAGAAGAGTATCACCAACAGCGCAGCGCCGGCCATACGCCGGCTGTCCAAACCCACTGCTGCGCTGTCGTTTGCTGCCATGTTGTCCTGACGAGTTGTATTCACAGGGTGCGATTATACATCCGAGCAGGAGATGTGGCGACTTGTTGGCAAACTGCGTGATATATAGAACGTGAAGCACCTGGGCGGCTTGAGAATCGAGCTGGGGATTGAATCGTATATCGATCTCAACTATACTGTCTACAACTCTCGTGTACTCCGTCGCACCCAACTGGAGTCTCCCATGTCCAACTCACAGCCACACCCCATGTCAGCCCGGCATCATGTCATGTTCCCGGACTGGCGCTCTTGGCGCCTGCTAGAGATCATGCTTTGGTCTGTGATTGGATGGTTTTACTGGATGGCATTCATGGTGCTGCTTGTGTGGGCAGTTGCTCAGTGGCAGGTGCAATCGACGCTGAGCAACGAACCGGAACTTGTCGCACACCTCCATGAATATGCACGAATCGGACGCAACTGGCAACCACTTTCCACTACTGCCGACATTGCGCGCCCCATGTTGGCATTTCTGCAAAGTCAAGAATCCGATTTGTTAATGTATGGCCTCCGTCAGGCGTCTGCGCGTGCGCCGTTGCCCTCGACTCTTACATTAGCGGCGATTGAAACGTCACTGGAGACTGTCGTTTACGTCGGCGATGAGATGCGGGGTCTGACCGAACTCCAGCGCACGGCGGCGGATATCGAACGGTACCTGGCTGAGCCTGGCTTTGAGAATCTGCGCGCAGCAAAGCAATCCTCCGTTGCTGGAGCGGAAGTATTGCAGCAGGCGCAACAAGATTTTGATAGTCTTGTTGCGGCAGTTGAGCCGGTAGTGCGGGGTGGTGATTATCTAGCTACGATCGTTGCCGGCGGATTGCGGTCCGCAGCCCCGCTGGTTTCCATCGTGGGACTGGAACAAGCAGTAGCGAAATTTTCTGATTTCTTAGTGGAATTGTCAAAAAATTCTGTTGTCCTCGTGAATCAGGCAGATCAGTATTCGCGCCAGGCCGCAGACGATACAGTTCTGTTGTATTCCATCCACGAAGCGATCGTTACTGCAGACCTGCGCGAATCGATCTGCACCTATGGGGTCTTTCGCAGCTTCATCGGTTGGTTTCTACAGCATGTGTGGTGGATCAATGCTGTCGCCGCAGCAGCAATCCTCATCAGGCTGTTTATCGCCTACTCTCGACGGTTCTTCTCCACAGGTCGCCAATCTGAACCAGGTTTTGTCGCAGCCCCCACAATCTGATGACCTGTTCACCTTAGCCAATTGGGAACACCGGCTTTGACTTCAGCGTCAAGAAGACTGCTGGGTCACACAGCTCGTCTTGTGCTACTGGCATTGCTCTATTCTGGCGCCGACGAACAGGTGCGCTATACTCGCATATGATGAATCACCAAAGTGCGTACACGCGTGGGTTGCTGATATTGTTGGCCGTCATCGTGATGGCGACGCTGTCGCTGCCTGATCTGGCGCGTCGCGTTTTCGCAGATGCGGATACGCCGGGTATGGCGTTTCAGACCTTTCTCGACACACCGACGCCGACGTGGACGCCTTTCTTCTTTACTCCCTTCCCACCGCCGCCGCCAGCGCCGCCGCTCTTTACACCGACGCCTACACTCGACCTGCGCGTCGTCAACGAGGTCGAGCATCCTCAGAGCGGCGACGCCATTTTTGGCTTCACGCCGTTGGTGGGCACGGCGGTCATTCGCAACTTTGACCGCTACGATATCCACATTTCTCCAACCGGCGCTGAAAACTGGCAGTGGCTGACGACGCAACGCGAGGTGGTGCGTAGCGGTGTGCTCTATGTGCTCAACACCTACGAATTTCCCGATGGCTTATACGACATACGCGTCCGCGCCATCGACCGCAGCGGCAACTTTACCGAAGGGTTTGTACGCAAGCTAGAAATCCGCAATGCCGCGCCGCCGACGCTGACGCCCTTCCCAACGCCCGGCGGTGTGAACCAACCGCAGTCGCCGCTGCTGGTTTTCGCTTCGCCATCGCCGACGGTGACGCCGACGCCGCGCTTTCGTAGCTTCATTCCCAATAGCCAGGGCATCTTCGAACCACAAAATGGCGATGTGATTCGTGGGAAAACGCCGATTATCGGCACCGTCAACAGCAAGACAGCTTTCAATCCCTTCGACCGGTATGAACTGCACATCACGCCGAGTGGACTGAATCAGTGGAGTTGGCTCTATAGCGGCAAAGAACAGTTCTGGCAGGCGGAAATCTATGCATTGGACACCACACAGCTTGCCGATGGCTTCTACGATTTGCGGCTGCGGATTGTCTACCGCGACAGTAATTACGACGAATACTATGTGACTCGCCTGCGAGTGGCTAACTCTTCGACGCCACAGGTCGTTCGCCCAACGGCGACGCGCACCGCGCCGCGCACGCTCGGCTTGTATTTCCCTTTCAACGACATCCGCGTCACCGGTGTAGTGGACTTTATCGGCACGACCGCCGATCCGCGCTTGCTACGGTGGGAGCTCTACTGGTCCCCCTCTGGTTCGGATCAGTGGACGTTCCTGTTCAGCGATGTCAAACCAGTGGTAAACGGGTATCTGGCGCGCCTCGATCTGGGGTTGCTGCCGGAAGACTCGTATGATTTTCGTCTGAGAATTGTCCGACAAGACTACACTTACTCGGACTACCATGTACGCAATGTAGTGGCTGTGCCGCCCACGCCGACGCCGATTCCACAACCACCTGGGCGTTAGCAGAATTGGGTGCACGGTTAAGCCGAGTGCATTTGGTGCGACGATGCATCAGATGTATAATCTGTCAATTGTTCTTTTGTTGCGATGATCACGCCGTTAGCGGCGATTTCCAGCATCGCAACCCTGTAAAATAACTGGTCATTTGGAGGTTTTCTATGACCCAATCAAAATGGCGCCGATTTTTAGCACCAATTCTGGTGACGGCAATGCTTGTCACGTCGCTGGCGCCGGTTGCATTTGCAGCCGAACAGACTGCCCCCGCCTATCAAGAAGTCAGGGCGTCGGAAGTGACCGGCACTATCCCTGGCGGCCAATTTGCCAAGATTTGGCTGGGCATCGCCCCAGAACGCCCCGGCATCGTCACTGTAACAGCAGTATGGGATCGCAGCAACCCAGAACAGAATGGCCTGGGGTTCTTCATCCTGAATGAAGCCAACCTGTCTGCTGTTGTTGCCGGTCAGAACCTGCGCGACAACAACGTCGGCGCTGGCTCCACTAATTTCTTCTTGAATGGGCCAGACAATCAACAGGGCGCCAACTTCCGCGCCACCGGCGGCGCTTACACCGTCATCGTCTACAATGATTCCGCTAGCGATGCCAACTTTACACTGAGCATCGATAACGGCGTGCTTGTCGATGGCAGTGGACAGGTCAAACCCGTCGGCGTCGTCGAGGAAGAAGCAACACCAGCTGAAACGACCGTAGCAGAGACTGCAGCCGCCACACCAGCCGCAACTGAAACCGCAACGCCGGTCGCTACTGCCACCGAAGCAGCTGCCACGACGACTGTAGTTGCTGCTGGCCCCTTCCGCGGCACCTCGGTCAAAGGCGAACTGGCCGAACAATATGCTCAGCATTACCTGGGTCTTGAACCAGATCAGCGCGATGGCGACATTACCCTGCGCCTGACCTTTGACCCGCGCGACAATCAGGAATTGGCGCGACGTCTGGGCTTCTGGGTGCTCGATGAGCAGGGCTTCCGGCGCTATCAGGCCGGTCAGAATGCCGGGGACGTCGCCGTGGCGGCTGGCAATCGCGTCAGCACGCCGGGTGAGGACAATGTGCGCTCGGCCAGCTTCAATGCTTCTGGACTTGGCGCCTACACCGTTATTGTCTACAACAACTCGCGTGTTCCGGCCACTTATGAATTGTCCGTAACCGGCGGTACACTGCTCGATGACTCGCAGCAAACCATCACGGCACAGGAGATGGTCACCGGCGCCACGAGCACGACCACTATTCCTGCAGCCACGACGACCACGACCACGACTACTGGCGCAACGACGGCAGGCACAGGCGTGACCGGTCAGCCGGGCGGTACGTACACCGTGCAGAGCGGCGACACCCTGGCGATTATTGCGCGCGATATCTACGGCGACTTCCGCCTCTACGAGCAGCTTTGCGCCTTCAACAACATCGCCGACTGCAACATCATCGAGGTCGGCCAGGTGATCAAGCTGCCCACCCGGGAAGAAATCGGCGCCACCGGTACGACGGCGACCACAACCACTGCGGCGGCGACGCCAGCCGCCACAGTAGCGGCCACGCCCGCGGCGACCACCGCTACAACAACGACGGCGACCACCGTCACGACCGGTACGACGACAACCGCCACCACGGCTGTCACCACGACGACGCCGGTCACCTCAACGGGCGCAACCACCAGCACGACGACCACGCGCCCCACGACCGGCGGTGCAGCGACCGGTACGATTGCGCAGGTTGCCGCCAACAATCCGAACTTCTCGATCCTGTCCCAAGCGCTTGAGGCGACGGGCCTCGACGCCACGCTGTCCAGCGGCGAATACACCGTCTTTGCCCCGACCGACGCGGCTTTCAATGACCTGCTGGCAACGACCGGCCTGACCACTGCCCAGCTCCTGCAGGCGAGCGAGCTGGCGCCGATTCTGCAATATCATGTCTTGAACGGTAAGGTGTTGGCGGAAGATGTGACGAACGGCATGAAGGCGACGACATTGCAGGGCAAGCCGGTCACCTTCGAGGTCAAGGATGGCAGCGTCTACATCAACGGCGCTAAGGTCACCATCACCGACATCCCGGCCACCAATGGCGTCATCCACGCCATCAGCGCCGTGATCCTGCCGCCGGCGCAGTAAACGGCTGCTGAATGCAGACGGATTCGCCGGCTGCATTGATGGTTCGCCGCTCTACAGCGCCGTAGAGGACGTAAACTGTATACAAAGTACATGAGCCGGGCAGATGCCCGGCTCGCTTTTTGAGAGCCTGTTTGAAGAGGCGCCCAATTTGACGCCGAGGCGCAGAAATGTAGAGAAACGTAGAGGGAATCAAGCAAATGCGCATCTGTGGCCAGCAATGCAATTCCGCTGCGTCGTCGCGTCTCCGCGTCAAACTTCCACCCTCTTTAAACAGTCTCTCAGGACTTACGCACCTGGCTACACAATCAGCCTGGAAGCTCTCGTCTGCTGGGAAGACAAGACCCTGGCAGCTGCATAAGCCCTATTTTGTATGACAACACAAGGTGTGCAACGTTGACCTGGAAACCCACAACTGACATGAAATGACATAAAAAATAGCGATTTGACGCAAGCCGTTGTTGTCGCTACACTCATGCAAGGTATGGCTGCCTTCTGTGGATGTGCACAAACCTTCCCTGATGGTATGCTGTCTGGCAATGCTGAAAACGGTGCACTTGGGAGACTAGAAAGAATCTTATGGCAAGACGGAGAAGCGCTGTTCGGATCGGAGTCACCGGGTTAGGGGAGCGCGAGGAATTGGCCCCCGGCGTTTTTATCAACACACACTATCGCGGCTGCACCCCTGGCTTCATCTACACTGAAGAAGGGATCGTGTTGGTCGACGCGCCGTTGATCCCGGCGCAAGCCGTAGACTGGCGCGCCCAGATCGAAGACGAGTTCCCTGGCGCTCCCTTCCTCTACCTGATCAACACCGACCATCATCGCGGCCATGCGTTGGGCAATCAGTACTTCATGCCGGTCAAAGTGCTGGCGCACGAGCGCGCTCACAAAGAAATGTCGGGCTATACCGAAAATTTCAAGGAGCGCGTGCGCAACAGCTTCAAACGCGAACCAGAGATTCAGAACCAGCTCAACAACATCATCATCATTCCGCCGCACATTACGTTTACGCAGCGGGCAACCTTGCTCTACGGCGGCCGCCGCATTGAATTGATCTTTGTTGGTGGGCACACACCGGCGACCAGCATCGTCTGGCTGCCGGAAGAAAAGGTCTGTTTCGTTGGCGATATTGTATGGGTTGACCAGCATCCGTATATGGCGCAAGGCAACACGCAAGAATGGCTGCGGGCGCTGGAAATGATCCGCAACATCGGCGCCGACTATCTCGTGCCAGGGCACGGCCCGGTTGTTGGCCCAGAATCGACCTACCGCGTTGGCGAATACATTGAATTCATGCGCGGGCGTGTGCGCGACTTCTACCGCGCTGGCAAGAACAAGAATGAAACCAAGAGCGGTCTTGTGGGCGAGATGCTTGAATGGTTTCCTGTGCCGCCTGAACGCAAAGCCAAGATCGAGAGTCAAATCAAGTCGGGGCTGAACCGCGTCTTCCGCGAAATCCAACGAGAAGAAGAAGAAGCGGCTGGTAAGACGCCTTCGTCGTTCGACGATGAGGAAGAGTACGACGATTAATCCACATGGCGCACACTGTTGAAACTCACATTAGCACACCCGCCGCTGAACTGCGCGACCTGCTCGATCAAGCAGAGCGTCAATTGCCAGTGTTGGATGGCGCCACCGTGGCGGCTTATCTCACCCGGCTGGACCGCATTGCCGCGTTGCTCGCCCAACTAGAAACCGAGCACGCCGCACACAGCGCCACCGTTGACCAGGCATTGCGCGCTGAGCAGAGCCGTTGGGATGACCTTCAGGCAAAGTTGCAACGGCGCGGCGCACAGATCGTCAGAGCGGCGGAGGGCGCTGGCGGTTATGCCGCGCTGCGCACGCAACACCCGCCGGCTACAGGCATGTGGTGGCATCTGGATGAACATATTGCATTGCAAAGGCGCAAGCAATTGCAAAAACTCCTGTGGGTTGCTGGCGTCGTTGCATTGGTAATGGTGGCCGGCATCTGGGCGTATCAACGCTGGCTGGCGCCGGACGCCGCCACGCTTGCCCTGGTCGACGCGCTGAGCACCACTGAACGCTATGTCGATGCACAGGAATGGGAAGCGGCGCTGGCAACCGTCGAAGCGGCGTTGCGAACACAACCGGACAACCCCGAGCTGTTGCTGTGGGCCACCGTACTTGCCGAGCGTCTTGGCGACTCCACATCCGCCGCTGCCTATGGCGCCCGCGCGCTGGCGCAATTGGGAGGCGACGAGGCGCAATATTATCTGGCGCTGGGCATGAACCGCTTTCGCGCCGGTGATCTGGAGGGGGCGACTGCCGCCGCCGATCGCGCCGCTGCGTTGCAGCCAGAGTCGCCCCAGGTCTATTTCCTCTATGGCAACATTGCCGAGGCGCGCGGCGACATTGACGCTGCACTGAACGCCTTCGACCGCGCCGCTTCGCTGGCCGAGGCAACCGACCCACAATTGACCGTCATCAGCAAGATGCGCTATGGTATGTTGTTGCAACAGCTGCAAACTGTTCCCATACCTGGCCAGGCTCAGACCGACATCCCCACTGACGCCACGCCGGCGGCAGCATCGACGCCCACACCTCTACCCTGATGTTGCGCCTCTGCTTGTCGCCTCGCTGCCGCACGGCAGGAATTCTGATCGTTTACATCGGGCTGGCTTTGCTCCTGACCTGGCCGCTGACTATGCACTTCACAACGCACGTGCCCGGCGACGGCATCGACGATCCGGCGCTGGCATGGAATCTCTGGTGGCTGCGCGAACGCCTGGTGACGCAGGTCAACGCCGACATCTTCCATGCCGATTGGATGTTTCACCCGATCCAGATCAACCTGGCCTTCTACACCCTCACACCGCTCAATGGGCTAATAAGCATTCCGCTCCAACTCGGCCTGTCGCTGGTGATTGCCAACAACGTCGTGTTGCTGGCTACTTTTGTGCTTGGGGCGTTCGGCGCGTATCTGCTCGTGCTTGATCAACGGTGGTGGCTCACCACGCGCACTGGCCTGTCTTCGTCAGCTCCGACAAAATCTAGTGCGAAACGTTGGGAAAATGGCAATACAATTTGGTTTCTTGCTGCGCTGGTGGGCGGCGTCATCTATGCCTTTGCCTCGTCAAAACTTTTCTACGCCAGCCTCGGCCAGTTCAACATTGCCAGCAGTCAGTGGATTCCCTTCTGTGCACTCTATCTGTTGCGGATGACGCGTCCAGCCGCAGCGCCGACCGGGTGCGTGCGTCGGCAACGGCTGCGCGCGGCGGCGTTGGCTGCACTCTTTTTCGGCCTGCAACTCTGGGCGGAGCTAACCTACGCTTCATTCCTGCTGATTTTGGCGGCGCTCCTCTTCATCTGGCAGGTTGGTGTGCAGTGGCGACAGCTGCGGCGCGGCTGGATTGATCTGCTCCTGCCATATCTGGCTTTTGGGCTGCTGGCAGGAGCAACGTTGTTGCCCCTGCTCTGGGCAATGGCGCCCGATCTGCGCCGCGAGGGCGACTTTTTTGCCAGCGGCGGCGGCTTTGCCGATGTATTCAGCGCCGACTTGTTGGGCTACCTGGTCACAACGCGCCTGCATCCGGTATGGGGTGAATGGGTGGCGACGTTGCCATTTCCGAACGACAAAGGGCAGCACATCTTTCTTGGCTACACTGCTATGTTCTTGAGTGCGGTCGGCTTGTGGGGGCTGAGGCGTCGCCAGCGTGCGTTGGCGTGGTTGTGGGGGCTGAGCATCCTGGTTTTTTTTCTGCTCACGCTCGGTCCAACATTGCGTTGGGGTGGGCAAGATAGCGGCATCCCCGGCCCCTTTGCCGTTGTCAGCCAACTGCCTTTCTTCAGCGGCAATCGTTATCCCAGTCGCTACAGCGTCATGCTTATGTTAGCAATGGCGGTGACAGGCGGATTGGGGCTGGTCTGGCTGCTGGAACGCGGGTTAAAGGGCAAGGGGCGAGAAGCGAAGGCGACGATCGTGCTGGCTGTGATGGTTGGCGGCGTATTCCTGTTCGAGCATCTGGCGACGCCGCTGCCGCTGAGCGACTTTCGCATTCCCGACATCTATGCGCGATTAGGGCAGACGCCAGGAGATTTTGCCGTGTTGGAATTGCCAACCGGTTGGCGCAACGGTGCACGCGTGCTCGGCAAGGCTGATCTGCTGATCATGATGCAACAGTGGTGGCAGACGGAGCATGGTAAGCGGCGGCTGGGCGGCAACACCAGTCGCAACCCGGCCTATAAGTTTCAATATTTCACCCAGGCGCCGTTGCTGGGTGACCTGATCGCGTTGATGAACGCCGATCGCCCGCACATCGGCGCAGTGGTCGATGCTGAATTCGATGACCTGGTGGCGACGAATCGGCCACGCGCCGGGCAGATTTTGCGCGACCTGGGCGTAGGCGCCATCCTGGTGTATGAAGAAAAAGCGACGCCCCAGTTGCTGCGCTTCATCGAAACGGTGCTGCCGGTGACAGAGGTGGATCGCTGGCAGGGCGTTGACGCAACAGGAGCGCCGGCGACCATTGTGCGCTATGCCGTGGCATTGCCCGATCCACCCACGGATCGCACCATTTCTCTGGATGACGCCAATTCCCCACTCTATCTAGGGGAGGGGTGGGCGACGCTGCCAGCCAGCGATGGCGTGCGCTATGCTACGCGCCCAGAAGCTGTCTTGCTGCTCGATCTGCCGGAAGCAGGCGGGCGCCTGTGCCTGGAGTGGGGTGAACCGACGGAGAAGGTGGAGGCGACGATCAATGGCCGTCAGGTGACGCTCACACAGGGCGACGACGGGTGTGCAGAAGCCGTCTTGCCCCCCGGCCTGGCCGATCAGCCGGTGGATCGCGTAATGTTGCATTTTACCGGTGCGCCCCAGCCGGCCAGCGCAGTTGCGTCGCCGCCAGACGGTGCGCATTGGCCAATCGGCCAGACGGGCGCATCGTTGCCTGCCGATAGCTGGCTCGTCGTCCAGAGCGCCGGTGAGGAAGTTGGCGACTTCGCACACATCTACGTCAATGGGCGGGATGTGGCCGCAGGCGGGCGCGGCTACAATCTGACGGCGCTCAGCGATGAAGGGCGCGTGCTCGATAGCGCGGTGTTCGACACGTCGGGCGATGATGATGCGGCAGAGGCGTTGGCGATCTGGCTGGCGCAGTGGCCGGAGGGCACGATCATTGCAGGCGCAGTCAACGATGAAGCCAGCCTGAAGCTCAGCGAAGCCGCTGTACAGGCGCTACACAGGGTGGGCGTCACGCAAGATCTACGAGGACAGCTGCGCTGGAGTCACGCCTTCGTCGGCGCCGTCGGCGCTCCTGCTGGCGCCGCCATCGAGGCGAGCAATCTGATCCGCCCTGCATTCGTGACTGTCGGCGCGCCGATCGATGGTGCGGATGTTTATGGGGGGGTGCGCACCGTGACCATTCATCGTGATTCCCATTAAGTTAGGAGAAAGATCATGCAAGACACAACAGGACGCGCCGTGCGCGTGGCTGTCGTAGGGTTTGGCTATTGGGGGCCAAATCTGGCGCGTAATTTCCACCAGCTGGCCGGGGCGCAACTGGCATATGTCGTTGACCAGGACCCAGCCGCACTACAGCGCGCACAACGGCTCTACGGTTGCCAGATCACGCCCCAACTCGATGATGTGCTGGCCGACTCAACCGTAGATGCCGTCATCATTGCGACGCCGGCGCGTACACACTATGCGCTGGCGCGTCGCAGCCTGGAAGCAGGCAAACACTTATTGGTGGAAAAGCCGCTCACGATGGATGTTGGCGAGGCGGAGGAACTGGCGGCCGTTGCCGATGCTGCGGGCTTGACATTGATGGTCGGGCACGTCTTCGAGTACAACCCGGCGGTGGCCTATATCAAACAGGCTATCGACAAAGGTGAACTGGGCGATATCTATTATCTTTACAGCCGGCGCGTCAACCTGGGACGAGTGCAGAGCGATGTCAACGCGCTGTGGAGCATCGCGCCGCACGACATCTCAATTGCCCTACATTTGCTAGGACAGATGCCAGAAGCCGTGCGCTGCCAGGGGGCAAGCTGTCTCAACGGCGTTGTCGAAGATGTCGTCTTCCTGACTATGTTTTTCCCCAACAACGTACTCTGCCATGTGCACGCCAGCTGGCTGGATCCAAGCAAAACGCGCGAGATGACTGTCGTCGGCAGCCAAAAGATGATCGTCTACGATGATGTGAGCGCTGAGGGTAAGGTGCGAATTTACGATAAAGGCGCTTTCCGTAAAGGCGAGGTCTCGTATGGCGATTTCCAATATAAGCTGCACAGCGGCGATATTCTGATCCCGCGTCTCGACATGCAGGAGCCGTTGCAGGCTGAATGCACCCACTTTGTCGATTGTGTTCGCTCTGGGAAACGCCCGTTAACAGATGGCGCCAATGGCTTGCGCGTAGTGCGGGTGTTGGCGGCAGGAGAGCAAAGCTTGCGCCAGGATGGTGCGAAAATCACGATCTGATAGGGCGTCCGACCAGGTTGATAGCCCAGCAATAGCAGCGATGAGAACAAACAGTGTCTATGGTTATCAACCCGGTCGGACGCCCTATCAGATCATATGCACTTTTCTCAGGCAATTCTTACCGCGTGCGATAGGTCGGGATTAAGAGCGCCTGACCTGCATAAACGGTGTAGGACGAAAGTCCATTGCACATGGCAATACGATAGGCAGTCGTCCCATATACAGCAGCAATCGAATAAAGCGTTTGGCCGGGCCGGACAATATGATAAACGCCATAGCAGGCCGCCATCGCCACTGTGTCTTGTGTCGCCCTTTGACCACCGCTGGCGGATGCCGCGTTTGTCAAAATAGGGCTGTTCACAAGCACCGCTGCGATCATCAATCCCACGATCATGTTCAATAGCTTGGCGTAACGTCGGTTTGCCCGACCAGGAGAGAGGGACGAGATGGAAAGATGATAAGTGCGCATATAACTTCTCCTGAGGTCGATTCCTCACAGTGAAAATGATGATGACTGCGATGCCGTAAGGCGATTCAGGACTGCGGGCTGAGCACCGCTTTCAATTTCAATTATACCAGGCGTCTACGCGCTTTAGCCGTGTAGACGCGTGATTTTCCCTACCGCAAATGTCGCAACTTCTCACCATTGAGCCTATTCAGGCGCTTTGGGCTGTAGGCGCTTTGTCTAAACGCCTGTCTCTTATACACATCTCCGAC
>DGFH01000116.1 GCA_002391565.1 Anaerolineales bacterium UBA3905 | reverse complement strand
AGATGTGTATAAGAGACAGAATCATATCACATTTCTTCGCAACGTGTCAATGAAGCGAAATCGGTTTTGTCTCGATTTGCCAGAACCCGGGTTAGCCCTGCGTTGATGCAGTGGTGCGCAGGCAGGCGGCCGCCTGCGCACCGGCAACTTGCTGTAGAACCGGCTCACTGTGCCGACATGCTTCTATCGCCACCGGGCAGCGGGGATGGAAACGACAGCCGGAGGGCAGATTCACAGGATCGGGCGTCTCGCCCTGGAGGATGATGTGCTGGCGGCGCAGGCGTGGGTTGGGCGCTGGCGCCACAGAAAGCAACGCTTGCGTGTAAGGATGTTGAGGTGCGGCAAGCACATCGTTTACCGCACCGATTTCGACGATGCGCCCTAAATACATCACGGCGATACGGTCGGCGACGGCGCTAACCGTGCCCAGGTCATGGGTGATGAAGATCACGGCAATCTGGCGGCGTATTTTGAGATCGGCCAGCAGGTTGAGAATTTCGGCGCGAATGCTCACATCGAGCATCGAGACCGGCTCATCGGCGACCAGCAGCCGTGGCTCCAGCACCAGCGCCGCCGCAATGGCGACGCGCTGACGCTGCCCACCGGAGAGTTCGTGCGGAAAACGCCGCATAAAGTGTTCGGCGGGTTTGAGACCGGCGTCCTCAAGTGCAGCCACGACGGCGCGGCGCCGTTCTTCCACCGCCTTTTTCCGGTTGTGCACCAGCAGCGGCTCGGCGACGATCTCTCCCACCGTCATCAGCGGGTTGAGTGACTCGTAGGGGTCTTGAAAGATCATCTGGATGTGGCGTCGCGCCTGCTTCCAGAGAGCGGCAGAGGCGCCAGCCAGCTCATCTCCCTCAAAGCGGATGCTGCCTGCTGTCGGCGTCTCCAGCCCCAACAGCATCAGCGCCAGCGTGGATTTGCCACACCCGCTCTCGCCCACCAGCGCCAGCGCTTCCCCCGCCGTCAGATCGAAGCTGACATCGTCCACGGCGTGAACGAAGCGTTGCTCTCGTGTCCGCCAGCCGCCGGTTTTTATCGGGAAGAGTTTGCGTAATCCGCGCACGTGCAGCAGCGGCTCGGTCATGCGGCGCCTCCTTGCGGGTTTGCCACCAGAAAGCAGCCGGCGGAATGGGTGGGGGTGATGGCGTAAACGGGCGGCGCCGCCATATGGCAACGCGCAAAGACATAGGGGCAGCGTGGAGCGAAACGGCAGCCGGGCGGCAGATCGTTCAGGCGCGGCGGCGCACCGGGGATGGCGGCCAACTTCTGCGCCGGACGCGTGGGGTCGGGAAATGCCCGGAGCAACGCCTGCGTGTAGGGATGCGCCGGACTGTTGTAGATTGTGTCTGCGTCGGCGTACTCCGCCATCACACCGCCGTACATCACCAGCACACGGTCGCACAACTCGGCGACGATGCCCAGGTCGTGCGTCACCAGCAAGATCGAAAGCTGCAACTGGCGCCGCAGGTCGGCCAGCAACTGCAAAATCTGCGCCTGGATCATCACGTCGAGCGCAGTGGTCGGCTCGTCGGCGATGACAATGTCGGGTGAACAGGCTAACGCCATCGCGATCATGGCGCGTTGCCGCATCCCACCGGAGTACTGGAAGGGGTATTGGTCACGGCGGTTGGCGGCGATGCCGACCAGATCGAGCAGCTCGCCCACGCGTCGAGCAAGAACACGGCGGTCGCCTACGCCCTCGTGCAGGCGAATCGCTTCGGCGATCTGTTCGCCGACGGTGCGCACAGGGTTGAGCGCGTTCATGGCGCCCTGGAAGATCATGGCGATCCGTTTCCAACGCAGCGCCGCCATCGTCTGTTCATCCAGATCGAGCAGCTCGACGCCATCCAACCGCACCGAACCCGCCACGATGCGCCCCGCCGCAGGCAGCAACCGCATTAAGGCCAGCATTAACGTCGATTTGCCGCAGCCGCTCTCGCCGACGATGCCTAATGCTTCGCCGCGCTGCAACGTGAAGGTGATCTCGCGCAGCGCGGCTGCCGGCGGATGGGGGGGATCGACATAATCGACGGACAGGTGGTTGACGGCGAGCAGCGGCGACCTATTTTTCACTTCGTGTGACATCAAGTTATGCCTTCACTGGAAGGCGCCGGGTCGGGCGGTAGCCGGCGCAGAGCCGTGAGTGTACGGTCGGCGGCGAGATGGTGCGTTAACAGGCGTGGATTGAGCGCCTGCTCCAGGCCTTGACCCAGCAGCGTGCACGCCAGCACCACCCACACAATGCCAAAACCCGGCGGTATCAGCGCCCACCAGGCGCCGGCGCTCATTGCGCCGCGCGTAAATGCATAATTGAGCATCTGCCCCCAACTGAGCGTCGCCGGGTCGCCCAAGCCTAAAAAGCTGAGGGTGCTCTCGTTGAGGATCGCCAGCGAGATTACGAGCACTGTATTCACAACTAACAACGGCAGCACCAGCGGGAAGATATGGCGGCGCATGATGTAGCGGTTGCCAGCGCCGATCGCACGTGCGCGCAGCACGAATTTGCGCTGTTTAACCGACAACGTCTGGGCGCGCACCAGTCGCGCTGTGCTCGTCCAGCCCAATAGGCCAATCACAAGGATAATATTGGTCAGGCTAGGTTTGGTGAGCGCCACGATCACCACCGCCAGCGGCAGGTCAGGGATCACCAGCATGATGTCGGTGAAGCGCATCAGTACGCCTTCGGTGCGCCCGCCCAGAAAGCCAGCTGTGAGACCGAGTAAACCGCCGATGGCGACGGCGATGAAGGAGGCAAAGAAGCCGACGGTTAGCGAGACGCGTGCACCGTAGAGAAAATTGGTCAGCACATCGCGCCCGGCGTCGTCGGCGCCGAGCCAGTGTTCGGGGCTGGGGGGTTGGTAGACGTCCATGATCGTGACGCGGCTGACGGCGTTAGGGTCGTAGGGGCTGAGCCACGGCGCCAGCAGGGCGACGACAATCGCCGTGACCAGCATCGTCAGCCCGATCATGCCGATTGGATTGCGCCGCAGTCGTCGCCACACGCCGCGATAGCCGCCGGTTGCCTGTTCCATGCTGTCTTCCTTCCGCTGTCACAGTTCAGGCGTCCCTCATCATGCGCCACGCGTCAGGTGCAACCGCGCCTGTGACGCCTGACGTGTGATAGTTGACGCGTGACGGGTGACTTATGACTGATTAACCCGCCCCACACGCGGATCGAGATAACTGTATAGTAGCTCGGCGATCAGGTTAGCTATGATCACGCTGACGGCCAGCAACAAAAATGCGCCTTGCAGCATCGGGTAGTCGCGGCGGTTCACGGCTTCGTAGATGGCGCCGCCCAGCCCAGGCCACGAAAAGACGCTCTCTATCTGCACGGCGCCTGCTACGGTGAAGCCGAGATTAAGAGCGATGATCGTCACCATCGGCAACATAGCGTTTTTGAGCGCGTGATCTTTGAGGATCTGGAAATGATTCAAACCCTTCGCCTTTGCCGTGAGGATGTAATCCTCCGCCAGCACATCGACCAGCGAACTGCGCATAATCAGCATGTACTCACCAAGAAAGACGATGGTGTAGGTGAGCGATGGCAGAATGAGATGACGCGCCAGATCGGCGAATTGTTCCCAACTATTTGCATAATCTATGCCAGGCGTGTACTTGCCCCCGACGGGCAAACCAAGATAGGCGCTGCCCCAAAAGAGCAGAATGATGCCCAGCCAGAAGGTGGGCAGACTCCATGCCAGCAGGCTAAAGCCGAGTGCACCGTAATCGACCGGGGTGTGCGCCTTCCACGCCGCCAGTATGCCCAGCGCCATCCCCAACACGATCGCCAGAATCTGCCCGGCGCCAATCAGCAACAGGGTGTTCCATAACCGTTCCCCCAGCACCTCGACGACAGGGCGATTGGTGTGGTAGCTGATGCCAAACTCACCGCGCAACAAGTTGCCGGCGTAGATGAAAAATTGGGTGTCGAGCGGGTTGACTGCGCAGTCGCCTGGTTCTAACGGATTCAGGCTGGCAAAGCAGTTGATCACCGGTTTGTCTAGCCCAAAGCGTTCACGGATGGCTGTCTGCGCCTCGGCGGTCAGGCGCGGGTCGCGTACGCCTGCGCGCGCCGGGTCGCCGGGTAGAATGCGGAAGAGAAAGAAGTTGAGCACGATCACAAAGAGAATCGTGAAGGCAGCCCACGCTAGTTTGCTGACGAGATAAGTGGAGCGGTGCACGCGTCAGGTCTCAGCTATGTGAACGCAGATAAGGTTGCCGATAGCACGCAGATGACGCGGATGCGGCGGATTTTCGCGGATACAATCTGCGAAAATCTGCTGCATCTGCGTCATCTGCGTTCCATTTCACCACACAGGCGGTTCGTCATCACCCTGCAGGATCGCCTCGATGGCCGCCAGCTCGTCCGCCGTGAAAGTGAGATTGTGCACGGCGTCGGCGCAATCCTCAACCTGGCTGACTTTGCTGGCGCCGATCAACGCCGAGGTCATCTGCGGGTGACGCAACACCCAGGCAATCGCCATTTGCGCCATGGTTTGGCCGCGCCCCTCGGCGATCTGGTTGAGTCGACGCACCCTCTCGACGCGTGTGGCGCTCACCTCGTTCGTCTTCAGCGCACCGTGGGGCTTCGCCGCACGCGAGTCAGAGGGAATGCCGCCGAGATATTTGTTGGTCAGCAGCCCTTGCGCCAGCGGCGAAAAGGCAATGCAGCCGATGCCCTCCTCGCTTAACACGTCGAGCAGGCCGTGTTCGATCCAGCGGTTGAACATGCTGAAGGCGGGCTGATGGATCAAACAGGGCGTGCCCAACTGGCGCAAAATGGCGGCGGCCTGCCGCGTCTGCTCCGGTGAGTAGGTCGAGATGCCCACGTAGAGCGCCCGACCGGAGCGCACGGCGTAATCGAGCGCCATCATGGTCTCTTCCAGCGGCGTGTCAGGGTCGGGGCGATGGCTGTAGAAGATGTCCACATATTCCAGCCCCATACGCTTCAGGCTCTGGTCGAGGCTGGCGATCAGATACTTGCGCGACCCCCATTCGCCATACGGTCCCGGCCACATGTAATAGCCAGCTTTGGTGGAGATGATCAGCTCGTCGCGGTAGGGACGCAAGTCCTGCGCCATGATGCGGCCAAAGTTTTCCTCCGCCGAACCAGGCGGCGGCCCATAATTGTTCGCCAGGTCAAAATGAGTGATGCCCAGGTCAAAGGCGCGTAGCACCATGGCGCGCGCATTTTCGTAGGCGTCTACGCCGCCGAAGTTGTGCCACAGCCCTAGCGACACCGCCGGCAGCAGCAGCCCGCTGCGCCCCGTGCGACGATAGACCATGCGCCCGTCATAGCGTTCGGATGCGGCTTGATATGGCATAGGGTGTCTCCTTGATTGATATGAAGTGGTTGATTCGGTTACTCATCCTTTGGACACAAGAACTTGGGCTGCAAGTTGACCCAACATCGCGAAAGGCGCTTCCGCAGGTCATCCCCCCTGGCCCCACAGTCCAAAACCGGCAATGCGGCGCGCCTCGCGGCGGCGTTGCTGCTCGTGAATCTCTGCAACGTGCTCCACCTTCTCCGCAATCGCTGCCTCCAGCCAAAGCCGACCATGTTCCGCCGTTGCCAGGCTGCCCGCTCCGTAGGCGCCGGTGGCGGTGTCATCGTCCCAGGGTGGATTGGCGATCAGCGCGCCCCCTTCGATCCAGTCCATGTAGTAATTGGGGGTGGCGATGAAATCTGTCTCATCGACGACACGCTCCATGTGCACGGTGGCAGGCGCCAGATGCAACATCATCGATGTTTCCAGCTCGCAGGCGTGCCCCATGCCGCCAATCGTCGAGCGACGATGAGCGGCGATTGCAGGGGCGCCGAGATGGCCGGCGGTGTGAAGCCAGGCGGTGGCGGCGAAGATACGACGATGACGCTCACCCGCATATTTCACCACGTTCACCAGGAATGAGCAATTGCCTCCATGTCCGCTCATTAGATAGAAGCGGTCGTAGCCGCGCGCAACCAACGCATCCAGCACCGCCAGCCAGAAATCCTCGAACGCACGGCCACCTGTATTGAGGGTGCCGGCAAAGGCGGCGCGATGGGTGCTGACGCCATAAGGAAAGGCGGGCAGGGTGACGCATTGCGTCGGCGCCGCCTGCACTGCACCGCGTGCAATCGCATCGATGATCACGGTGTCGGTGTTGAGGGGCAGATGCAGACCGTGCTGTTCGGTATGACCAATGGGGATCAGCACGACTTTGTCGCAGTCGTTGGCGGCGGGCAAGGGCGGCGCCGGCTGTGTGTGGCAGGGATGGGGCGCCACGATCCGCTCTGCACCCAAACCGAAGTCTAGCCCTGGTGGGGTGACAATGTAGACTGTGCGAAAGCCATCATCGCGCAGACTGTCAGCCAGGTTGTTCAGCAGGGCGCCCAGGATCGTTTCGGCAACCATCAGTCCACTGCCGCGCCACCCAAAGGGAACAGCAGGCAAGAGACCGACGCGTAGGGGATTGCCTAAGGCGGCGGCGATGCGCGTCAGGTCGTAGCCGCTTCCCAGTGGGATGCAGAGCGGCGTCGTGCGTGGCAACGCAGCCACTTCCGGCCAGGTGAGCAGCGCATAGTCAAAAAAGGTCGTCATCCTGGCTACCTGTGAACGATAACCAGCGTGCCCGGATTGGCGCTGTCCATAAAGTGCCAACCGCGATAGGACACCGTCGGGGAGGTCCAGTCGAAAAGCCACTTGGCGTCGCTGTTGGTCAGGTTCACACAGCCATGACTTGTCGGCGTGCCGAATTTGTTGTGCCAATAGGCGCCATGTAGCGCATAGTCCTGATAGAAATATTGCACCCACTGCACGTTGGGCAGGTAATAATAATCGCCTTCCGCCACGCTGCCGCCTTCCATTGTCTGCGATGACACCTTGGCGCGAATGCGGAAGACGCCGGTCACGGTGGGCGTGCGCGCCTTGCCGGAAGAGATCGCAAACTTCTTGAGCAGCTTGTCGCCTTCCCACGCATAGGCGCGTTGATGGTCGAGGTCGACCGAAATCCATTTCCCGTCGGTCGGCGCGAGGGGATATTCAGGCACGCCGTTGGCGCCCATCGGCGCCTCGGCAAACAACTCGGCATAGGAGGGCGGCGGCACGACGATGCGCTGTCCCGGCTTGATCTGCGCGCCATCGGCCAGGCCGTTGGTTTGCAGTGTGCGCCGCAGCGAGGTTCCGTACGCTGCGGCAATGGCGGCCAGCGTCTCGCCTTCCTGCACGATGTGGATGTAGTATTTGCCAGGTACAGGGATGTCATCGGCGGTGCGCGGGGCAAAGACGACGCTGGCAGGAAGCGGTACGCGCAATGCTTCGCCTGCTGTCAGCGGCGCCGCAGGCGAACGCCGATTTATCTCCGCCAGGCGCGCTGGCGTGGTCTGGAATGCCGCCGCCACCGAAGTCAGCGTGTCACCTGCCTGCGTCAGATAGATACGCGTCTCGCCATCAATGGTTGTTTCGCCCGGCGTCGGCGCCATGTCAATATCGTATGTGCGCCCGGCGCCGCTGCCAACAATGGTGGCAGGAATCGCCAGCCGCTGCCCGGCGCGAATCAGACTGGCGTCGCTGAGCGCGTTGAGGCGCATCAGCGTGGCGACATCGGTGTCATAGCGTTTAGCAATCTGGGTGAGCGTCTCACCCGGAGCGACGAGATGGCTGTTGCCGGTCTGCGCCATGGTGGTTCGTGTAGTAATAAGCGACAACAGGAAACTAAGCGAAGCCAGCCACTGCCAATGGATGCGCCTGAACATCTTCTGTCTGGAATGAATCATCTTGTGTCTGTCCCAGAATGCTTGCCGCGCACGTTGCGCCATCTTGATACTGCCCTGGTTTGTTCGCGATGCCGCCGCTGCCTGGAGTAGCGCCCGGAGTTTTTATGTCCTCGCCTGTTGCTACAAAGGAGATGGCGCGGCGGCGTTTTATCCATCTACTGTAGCAAAGGGGTGGGGCGCCGTCAATCTGCCGTCGCCAGCCGTCATTGTGCTTTGACGAAGGCGAACCCGGACGAGGAATGACTATCTGCGGCTGACAATAATGTTGCGGCGATGAATATTTTCGTATAGTAAAATACCTTGCAGGTGAATGTTCTGCTGTGAAATAACTCTATCGGGCGTACTTCACTCAGGGGGAGCTATTGTAGGCCATTGCCGCCAACATGCTCTGGCAGATCGTCGCCCCCGAGGCGATGACCTGCAGCGCCACACCTACTGATTGCTAGGCAGAGTTTTCATATTTTCAGTGTTACGTGTTGCGTGCTAAGTGTCGGAACCCCTCACGCAACACG
>DGFH01000261.1 GCA_002391565.1 Anaerolineales bacterium UBA3905 | reverse complement strand
GCTGTCCAACTCTCCAGATACCGAAGCTTGACAGCCAGGATCGCAGCTTGCAGCGTATCAAGGCGTTCGCCAAAGCCCTTGATGTCGTGGAGATATTTGGAGTGGCGACCGTGATTGCGCAGCAGGCTCACCATGTCGGCGATGCGAGCGTCATTGGTGGTCACGGCGCCGGCGTCGCCGTAGGCGCCGAGATTCTTGCCAGGGTAGAAGCTGAAACAGGCGGCATGGCCGAGTGTTCCCACGCGCTGTCCTTGCCATGCAGCGCCATGCGCCTGCGCCGCATCTTCGATCACGATCAGGTCATGTTGTTGCGCCAGGTGCATCAGCCGTCCCATGTCGGCGGGTTGACCGTAGATATGCACAGGCAAAATTGCGCGCGTGGCAGGCGTCAGAGCAGCAGCCACGGCGTCAGGATCCAGGTTGTAGGTGTGCGGGTCGATTTCAACGAAGACCGGGCGTGCGCCGACGGCGCTGATGGCTTCGGCGGTGGCAATGAAGGTATGCGCCGTGGTAATCACCTCATCGCCAGCGCCGATGCCATAGGCGCGCAGCGTCAGCTCCAGCGCGGCGGTGCCGCTGGCGACGCCCACAGCAAAGCTGGCGTTGCAGTATTCGGCAAAGTGCGCCTCGAAGTCGCGCACATCCGGTCCCATAATAAAGGCGGAACGCGCAATGACGGACTGGATAGCAGCATCGATCTCGGAACGAATTGCAACATATTGTGCATTGAGATCGACTAGAGGAACCGATTGTTTCATAACGGATGCTTTTCATCTCAAAAAAAGACTGAGCGCAAGCGCTCAGTCATGACGTCGCCAGGAAACTCATTTCCATGTTTCGATTCTACCCCACCACTGCAGGATGCCCAAAGCCAGAGGATGTGCAGGCGGGGTTCGCCAGTTACATGGACGCTAGCAGGCGCTGCCGCGCCAACGCCTGCTCATAGTCGGTGCGCGCTGCGTTCAGCAAGCGGTTCAACCGTTCGAGTTCGTTCAGCAGTTCGACTTGCTGACCATTGCTACTGACGCCAAGCCGCCGTTGCACGTTGTTGCGCTCCTGTTCAATCCTTGCGATCTCGGTGCGAAAACTGGTGGGTTCGAGTGCGCGCCCAATCTGCAGCAACTGTTCGATGCTGTCCTCGGCGACGAGCGTCTCCGTCATCTCCACCAGGCGATCCCACGTTTCCTGCATCCAGCGCCGCTGGAATTCGCTGCCAACAGTCAACTGCCCATAAAGCTGGCGCACGTGCCCCAGTTTTTCCAGTCCCCATAAAAAATTACGAATCCGTTGAGGGCTTTCATCAGTCAGGTCGGACAGCACCTCCTCTTCGGTGGTCAACGTGCGTCGCGCAATGGTGAGGAGAATCCGCCGTTCCAGGCGCGTCAAATGTTGAAAGTCGATCAAGAAGAAGCCAGCCAGCAGGTGATCAGGATCGAGGTCAGCGTCAACGGGAGGTCGCAGATAGCCTTGTCCGGCCTCGTCTTCGCAGTAAAGGCGTTGACATAGAAATTGCAACAGATATGGGTGTCGATTCGTATGCAGCAGAATCTCCTCGCGTACGGATGCATCGACGCGCACCTGACGATCCGCCTGACGTTGCTCGATCAGGGCAATCGCAGATTCTTGATCCAGGCTCCAGAGATTCACCAGACTGAAACCAAAGAGAAAGGGGCTGGTCGGCCAATCCGCCGTCAATTCATTGAGTTGAACTAGCAGTTTTGTGGAGGCAATAACTGTTTTTTGCAATGGATCTTGCAAGGCGCGCCGCAGCCGCGCCAGCCAGGCTGCTTCGGCGCGCGCTACGTGGATCAGCGCCTCAGCCTCATCGATAAGCAGGAGCAGTCGGCGTCCCTGATTATCGAGGATGCGGGTCAGCCGACGCAAAATCATCAGAGCGTCGAGTCCTTCCAGGGCTTGAATATCGACGCCCAATGCTGCAAAGCGCTCGCTCACATCCTCCTGCGCTAAAAACAGTTCGGCAGAGAGGTCGCCGCTGGTTTCGCAGCCCTGCAAATCCCAGAATAACGGCACTAACTCGCTGTCAGGGCGGCTGGTCAGTGTTTCCAATTGCCGCAACAGCGAAGTTTTGCCCATGCGCCGGGCGCCGACGACCCAAACTGCCGTGTCGGGCGTATCGCGCAGATAGGCGAACAACCGCTGTCGCCCGTAGTGATGATGAGCGCTGACCCAGCGCCCGACGATATAGGGAATTCGCATGACCCTCCTCCTGTGCACGCTGTGTAGATTGGGCGACACGTCAAGCGGCGCCAGGCGATGGGGTGGTCAGGGACAGCGCTTCCTGTGCAGAAACGCTGCTTTGCACCTCGCCCGCCCGGCTATCCCACTGAATGATGGTGTGTGCAGCCAATACATCGTGCATCGTGATGCGGCGTCGTTTGTGCCGCAGCATTTCGTTGACGGCTTCCATCGCATATTGCTGGATGCGATGGGGGCGTCCGTCGCTTTGTTGCAAAATGAACTCAATCGTTTCTGGCTCGAAAAAGTAGTAGCCACGCACTGGCTCAACCAGCAACTCAATGGCTTCCTCGCGGCTAAACGGTTGCATGGCAATTTCGTTGAACAGGTTGAACCAGGGACTTTCGACGCGTTCCCACTCCTTGCTGATCTCAATGCCGGCCACAACGGCGCCGACAGAAGCGGCAAATTCGCGCATGAAGATGCGTCGCAACTGCTGTTGAATTAGATGATCGTAGCGACTTAGAGTGTCCATTTCGTCCATTAGGAGAATCAGGCGACCCTGCCGATCTCCACAGTGTTTGGCGCTGTACTCTTCCAGCAGTTGGATGATCTGGCGCAAATCACGGCTGAAAGCGCGGTCGTTATATGCCGATGCCAATATTGTATGAAATACAAGCCCATCAAGCACTTGATATTGCAGATCGTCGATGGCTTCGAGCGAACGAACATGCTCGACAATCTCCTCCATCAGGAGATGGAAGAAGATTTCTTCGCGCGTCCCTTCCAGATCGATGTAAAGCGCCACGAACCAGAATTCCGGGTCATCGAGCTGGCGCAGGGTGTTGGCAAGCTGATAAAGCAACGTGGTTTTGCCGATGCGCCGCTCGCCATGGATCATGATGCTGTTATTGTGGAGGGTGGAAACAATCCGCTGTAGTAGTTCATGGCGTCCGAAGAACATATCTTCACGGCGCACTGGCTCTCCACTGATGTAGGGGTTGTAACCGCGCGCAACAGCATCGCTCACGCGGCGGCGATGTTGTACGATTTCAATACTGACATAACCGAAGCCGATCACAGCCAGGAAAGCGAACATGACAAGAAGTTGGAAGATGCGATTTTCGACCTTGCCTAGCAGCGGCACGTATGTATACTCGGGCGCAGGCACTGCTGTCAACGCCACAGAACTGATTGGGGAGTAATTGAGCGCCTGGTCGCGCACCATATACTCCAGGGTAAAGTCACCAGTTGTGGGGAGTGAAGTTCGCAAGACGCCGGTGGCAATTGGTTGCCACAAGCCGGCATTCTCGCCATGGATTACGCGCACGAAGGGACGCAGTTTACCTGGTGCAGTTTGCAAATCACCATAACTAAAATTGATCTCAAGCTGTTCGCCTGCCACGACTTGCCAATGTTGGCCAACAACCTTCGCATCACCACCATCAATGCCGGTTGCCTCTATCCATGGTTTTCCCTGTTCTGGTGCGTAATAGGAAATGCCGCGATCTCCGCCGAACCAATAGGCGCCTGCTAAATCCCTGGCGATAGCGCGAATGGCGCCAGGTGGCAGGCCATCTTGGGCATCGTAGAGCACGCTGCCGTATTGATCGAGCCGGGTCAGACCTGTCTCGCTGCCAACCCATATTGTCCCGGCATCCACCATCATGGCAAAAACTCGATCGGAATTCATGCGACGGTTATCGTCAACAAATTCCCAGCCTGCGCCGCGCGTCCGATAAATCCCATGTCCCTTAAATGCGGCAAGCATTGCACCTGGCGGCTCCGCCTCGGGGTAAAAGGCTGTCACGGGGATATCGGCAGCGACAACGCTGTCGAGTCCGTCAACAAGCGTCCACACGCCGCCAACTTCGCGTCGCCAGAGCGCGCCTTCACGATCCGCCACCCACAGTCGCCCTAACGTATCAATCTCAATGGCGCCGATCGGACGTCCTGCCAGCGGTTGCGCAACGGTCACCGTTTCATCGTCAAAATGGAAATAAGTGAGACCACTGGCAGCGCCAATCCATAGCCCTAACTCATCCGCCTTCAGCACACCGATTGAGGTTGCGCCAAGTTGGCGTAGAGACGTCGGTTGTCGCCAGCGTTGTGCGGCGTAATAAGCCACGCCGTTGCCAGTAATCGCCCAGATGCGACCAGCTGCGTCTTCTTCCAGGTCGAAAACGAACCCATCCGGAAGTTCGGAGTTGTCTGGCGCAAAGACGGTAGGTCGTTGGTAACGCTCAGCTCGCATCTGTACACCCTCGCCAGCGGTCGCAATCCACAATTGACCTTGACGATCGAAGAGCAGATCGTTCACTGGCGGTGAATAGGGACGATCATCAATGGACTGGAAAGCCCAGGGCTGGTATCGGAAGACGCCAATCGAGGTGGCAAACCAGACTGAGCCATCGGCGTCTGTGGCAATGTCACGGATATCGTTGGCGCTCAACCCCCCTTGCGCCGCTCCCCCCCAACTGCGCGTGCTGACGATTGCGTCGCCCACCAGCCGGAACTGCGCTGCACCCCCACCATGAGAGGCCGCCCATACGCTATCCCCGGCAATACCGCAGATATCCGTGATTTCAGCGCCGACGTTGCCGAAAGGCTGCGCATAAGCCGACGCATTGCCAGTGAGAAGGGAGTACTGAAACACCGTAGTTGCAGTAGACACCCAAATCGTACCGGCTCCATCGCTCCAAATACCGGTAAAGGGGCCGGCAATGGGAAGATTATCGGCGTCGCGCGGCTGCAGCGCTTCCACTTCTGTTAGATCAGAGGAAATTCGCCACAGGGAATGTTCCCCTCCTGCCAGCACTTTGCCATCCCATAACCACAAAGCGAAAACAGGTGTTGCGCCAATTTCAACAACCTGGGTGACGACATTGTCCCGTAACGAGAACAATCCGTGTTCGGCGCCAACCCACACGACGTCGCCACTGGTTGCAAGCGCGTGGATCGGGGCGCCAAAGTCGCTTACGATACGCCATGTTCCACCATCCTCCTGCCTGGCTAACAGACCAGCTTCATTGCCCGCCCAGACTGCACCTTCAGGAGTATTCGCCGCCAGAGTCGTCACCTTGCTGAGCGCAATCTCTGTGGCCGGTTCGGTAACAGAGAGCGCTGTAGTGAACGACTGCCAGCGCCCATCGTAGCGGCTGACGCCATTTGCAGTGCCGACCCAGACAACATCACCCTGGGTAAGCACGGCATAGGTGTCATTAGATGCCAGTCCCTCTGACTGACGGAAAACGCCCCACTGGAGATCTGGCGTAGATTGTGCTGAAGCGGCAGAGGCAAACAAGAATAAAAGTGCAGATGCAAGCAGGGGAACGCAATGCAAGCGCGCACAACAGCAAAACAAATCATGTAACAACGAGTAGCAGCAAAGATATAGCGATGAGCGTTGCATAATCTGGCTGCTGCTCCACCCGACGATCAACGCCAAACCCTCCGCACAGAGCATGCGTTGCAGGCACGAATCAACAGTCAACTCG
>DGFH01000338.1:32897-45919 GCA_002391565.1 Anaerolineales bacterium UBA3905 | reverse complement strand
GGCTGCGGCGTGGCTTGCTAGTGTTGCCCCTCACCGAAAACAACCTATCGATTTCTAGGTTGCCACGTGTTATTGCTCGCAATCTTCCCTGAAGCTCCAAAGCTTCCGGGAAGATAAACGGTTAACCTAGCGATCAGTAACGCCGAGGAGATTCATGCACCTGTCGCACGCTATCGATTCACAAGAAATGGCTGAACTTCAGCGCCTCTGGCCCGACGCCGTGGTGGAGTCCGTTGCGCTCAGCGTGGCGCATCCCTTCCTGACGGGCGAACACCAGTTGCTGACCGCCAATGGACGCCGCGCCGAAATCTGCTATATCATGCATCGGGGCAGCCCGATGGAAGGTGTGCTGCTGCATATCAAGACCTTCTACCCGGAAGGCGCCTATCGCCTGCCGACCGGCGGCATCCAGGTCGGTGAGGCGGTATTGGCAACGCTGCAGCGTGAAATCTTTGAGGAAACCGGGCTGACGGTCGGCGCGGGGAGCGACCAGGTGCAGGTGGAGCGGCTGTTGGGGGTATTGGCCTACGATTTACGGCATCGCACGCTTGGCGCCGCTCCCTTTGCCACCTACCACTTTCTGGTGCGCATGCCCGTCGATGCATCGCTGACCCCTCAGGACCCGGAGGAATCGATCGGCGGCTGGCAGTGGCGCCCCGCATGTGCACTTGGCGCAGTCGCCGATGTGTTGGACACCGTGTATCTGCGTTCGGATGTATGGGGTGATTGGGGGCGGTTTCGGGCGCTGAGTCATCGCTTCGTTGCTGCGCGCTTGTGCCCGTAACGCCTGACGGCGCCTATTCGCCGTCGAGGGTCATACGCGTAAAGAAGAGTTCCGCCAGATCCACCAGGTCTTGTGGACTGGCGAGCCAACGCCAATCCATCACCGTCTGTGATTCAGTGTCGATCACGCCCGGGGTTGTGCGCACCCAACTCATGATGTAGCCTGTGATCGAGGTGAGCTTTTTACCCAGCAACAGCAACATCAGGTCGGAATCCTGACTGTGATAGCAATTGAGCAGCCAGACGCGCTTGACTTCTGGGTGACGCGGCAGATCGAGCAGACTCTGGAAGCACTGACGATCCATCCCTGGCTGCACATCAATCATCACGTTGACCGCCACCATGTTGTTGGTGCTGACTTCCATTTCCAGTTCGAGCAGCGTATCGATGTCGGCGCGCCCGCCAAAGCTGAGCACGGTGTTGGTCTCGCGCACACCATCCACGCTGCGCACCACATCAAGCATGAACTTGTTGAAGGCGGCGACATCGTGAATCAGGCAGGTGAAACGCAGGTCGGCGCGCTGACGCAGCCAGTTTGTCCACAATGGTTTGACCCCGTTGCCGCGATAGTGGCGCAGATTATAGAGCATCTGCTCGCGCGCGGTCTCGTCCTTGCCACACATAATGTCGGCGTCAATGATGGCAAGGATCGGTTGCATCGGCCGGTGAGCCGGCGTTGGTTCAGGTTCGAAGTGCGCTGCTTTCTTCATGGTGCGTAGTGTAAAGCCAACTTGATGCAGCGCCAAATCGCCGTGGCGTCACCCATCAGGCGTCACCCATCAGGCGTCACCCATCAGGCGTCACCCGCTAAACTTCAGAACTCTGCTGGTCTGACCCATGACGCCTGACGGGTGACGCCTGAATTTTCCTTACTCCACCATTCCAATGAGTTTGACGGCGTCGATCTCGTTCCAGCCGGTGATGAGCGGTTCATTGACGGTGAGCCGCACCTGGTCGGTGGCAAAATCGACCGGCGTCAGCGCCGGACTGAAGACGGCCACTTCTTCGCCGGCAGTGTCCGCTTCTCCTTCCCACACCACAACCCAGGCGTCGGTGTTGGGGTCAAGCACCTCGATTTTCGTAATCGCGCCAGGGTTGTAGCTTTCGTGGATCTCGATTCCGGTGGGGATAACGGCCTGGGCATAGACAAGCACCAGCGTCTCTTCCATCAGATCGGCGAATTGAGCCGCCCAGGCATTGGGATCGTCGCCAATGCCGGTTGTATTCGGCTCACCCGTCGCCTGCTGCGCTGACCAGCTATCATCAGAATATTCACTTGATGCTTCCGCGGCAACTGCCCATTGTTCCAGCTCGCCTTCGCTGTTGGGCGTCGGTGTGGCGGCGGCCGCCGGCGCTGCATTGTCACCCATCATGTCGGCCAACGCTCCCGACAAGGCAAGAATGACATAATCGGCGCCATCTGACCAGGCGCCATTCACCTCCACGATATAGCGGCCTGGCGTCTCGGCAAAGAGGCTGACCACCTCACGCCCACTGGTTGTAGCCGAGCTGTCGCTGGCGACCTGCTCGCCATCCACATAGTATGCAATGCTCAGGTCAAGGTCTTGATCCGCCGGCCCGGCCAGCGCAACGATGACAAATTGCTCCGGTTCGGTGATGTCGAGCAGGTAGCCGGTGCGCCCACCGCCAGCGACTGTGCCGGGCGTCGGTTCGTCGAGGGGCAGCGTCGCCGCCTGCCCCTTCACCTCGGCAAGAAGGGTGTAGGCGCTGCCCGCCTCGGCGTCGGTCTGCAGTGTGATGTAGTAGACGCCAGCCACCGGCGCCACGAACTCGAGTACGGACGCTTCTTCGGTGTAACCGTAGGCGCTCCAGGTCTGGTCGTCCGGCGTCAGGCCGGCATGAAGGGTCAGGCTGGCTTCCCCATCGGCGCTGGCGGTCACGGCGACCACAGCGCCGGCTTCAGCCACGCTGAACTGGTAGGTGTCCTTGTCTTCAGCACTGTCGAGCGCACCGGTCGTCTCGACGCCCGGTTCGAGCGTGGGCGCTGGCCCGCTCAAAAAGACGCTGACTTGCAACGCGGCGCCACCTTCCGTCGGCGTCACCATCAGCGTGTAGGCGCCACCCTGGGTGACAAATTGCAGCACTTCGGATTCAGCGGTGTTGATGTAGTAATAGTCGGACTCCTCACTGGTGACTTCCACATCATAAACATCGCCGGTGTCACCTTGCACCAGGATCAGCGCCTGCTGCGGATATGGCGATGGCTCCAGGGTGATGGTGGCGTGAAGTGGTTCGGTCACATCGTTGGTGGTGAAGACAGCGCCGTTGAAGAGTTCACCGGGCGCATCGGCGTCGGCGCTCATCGTGCCCGCTTCGATGCCGACCAGAAAGCCCAGTTCGGCTTCTGTTTGCGCCGTGAAGGTTAGCACGTAATCGCCGGCGTCCAGGTCGATCACGGTGTCCGTTTGCAGCACGTCGTCGTACAGTGTGTTGCCGTCGGCGTCAACCAGCGTCAACACAAAGTTGGCGGCGTCTCCATCCGCCGTGAAGGCGACGGTGTACGTTCCCGCCATTGGCGTGGTCAGTGCGTATTGCACGGTTTCGCCTTCCGCCAGGTTGGCACGACCAAACTCACCCAGCAAGAGCGGAAGCGGTGCGTCCTGCGCAGCAGGCGCAGCCTGCACCGCCTGCAGCGGCGCCAGACAAAGGGCAACCAGCAACAGTGCGCGTAGCGCTCCTCTGCACCACTTATCAAGAATAAGTGATTTCATCGTATCCTCCTGTTGAAAAAAGTGAAGCTATCGAACGATCCTGTGGACGTTTGTGCTATCGTTGGTTGGTCGTAAATCCTTCGTGTTGATCGCTGACAAAGCCAAATTGACACATCGTGCGCTTGCTGGGACAATCAAATTTTGGGAATGCCGCGACGCCTTGTCATCATAGTACATCAGTTTGCGGCGGAAAAACATGCGCGAATGAGGGTGAAGTGATCGAGTTTACATTTTCAAGCAGCGGGTCGGAAACCGGCCCAGTGTGGGGAAGTGCGCTGCTTGCCCCGCTGGCGCCCGACGCGCTGACGCCGTTCTCCGGCAGCCTGCTGACAGAGATCGCCGCGCGCGCCTGGTATCTCTATTACGACCGTCTGGGTTTTGACCCATCGCCGCGTTCCGGGATTGTGCGCCTGCACGCCGGGCATCCGTTCGTCAACCTGACTTTATCCGCCACGCTGGACGCTGAGCACGCCGGCGTTACGCCGCCGTTGCTCCGCCTCGACGGCGTAACGCGTCCGCTGATTGCCTGGGAGAAACCCGGTTTTTGGGCCGGGATGAAGCTTGCCCGTGGCGCAAGAAAAATTGAAGAAGTTTTGCATTCTCTGCAACAGGAATTGCCTGAAATTATTGCCAGAACGGCGGCGTGGCAAAGTCGCGTGGCAGGGCTGCGTTGGTCACAGGCCGAAGTGCTCCAGATCATGGAAGAAATCGAGCGCGTCGGCGCAACCGCGCTGCTTCCCTACTTTGCGGCGCGCCACAATCTGGAGTGGGCCTATCGACGGCTGCTGGCGTTGCTCGCCCCGCGCCCGGAAGCCGAAGCCGCCGCCTTGCTTGTGCAGGCGCTGGGCGGCGCAGCGCCAACGGTTGAGCTGGAGATGGCGCAGCACGTGCAGCGGCTGGGGCAAAACGCAGCGGCGCAGCCTGCCGTGCGCGCCTGGCTCAAGGCGGGGACATTCGAAACCTGGCAGACATCGCTGCCATCAGGCGCCTTCGCTGAGGAGTTGCAGGCATTCATGGCGCGCTACGGCCAGCGTGGTCTCCACGAAGGCGAGATCGCGGCGCCGCGCTGGAGCGAGGCGCCGGACATCCTCTTTGCTGCCATTCGCGCCTGTGCTGAAGGGGCGCCCGCCGCCAACGGAGCGCAACCCGCCGATCCACAGCCGTTGCTGGCTGCAGTCGATGGCAAAGTGCGCAAAGAGGTGCAGCAACTCGTTGCGCAAATGCAGACCCTGCTCACCATGCAAAGTCAGGCGCTCCATGCGGTTGCTTACTCGCTGGCCGGCACGCGGCAATGGGCGTTGGCTGCCGCACGCGAGGCATTGACCGACCATCGCATCACATCGTTGGACGCCATCTTCTTCTACGAAGTGGAAGAAGTCAAAGAGATGATGACGGGTGAGTGGAACGTCAGCGATCGCCACACCATCCACGCAACGGCTGAGGAGCGTCAACAATGGGTGGCTGCCTGGCGCCGCACCTCGCCGCCTGCGCTCATCTGGGGCGAACGCGAGGCAACATTGCCGACAGCTGGTCTGCCGGCGGCTGCCGGTCGTGCGGAAGGTTGCGCAGTTCTTGCGGCGAAGGCCAGGGACTGGCCGGCGGATGCCATCCTGATAACCCAACAGCCAGAAAGCGCTGCTGCTATTTTGCTGCCCGCCACGCGCGCCTTTGTCACTGCACAGGGCAGCCCGCTTGATCCACTGTGCGCGTGTGCGCGCAGCCTCGGTCGTCCCGGCGTTGTCGCTGCGGGCGCCGCCATGAAGACTATTGCGCCAACGGCTCACGTGGCCGTCGATGGCGCTCTGGGGAAAGTGACAATCCTATGACCACACGACCATCGCAACCCGGACAACTCTTGCGCGCCGTCATGAGTCAGATCGGCGGTTTGGACGCACCTGCCAGCGAAGCCGCCCAGCAGCGTCAACAAATCTTAACCAAACCGCTCGGCGCTTTGGGACGGTTAGAAGAACTCAGCATCCAGCTTGCCGGGATCACCGGCGTCTTGCGTCCACCGCTGCGTCCGTGCCGCGTCATCGTCTGCGCGGGCGATCATGGCGTGACGGCGGAGGGCGTCAGCGCCTATCCCGCTGATGTCACCACACAGATGGTGCTCAACTTCCTGGCCGGCGGCGCCGCCATCAATGTGTTGGCGCGTCAATTCGGCGCAGAGGTGACCGTCGTCGATGTTGGCGTCAAGGGAGAACTGCCTGATCACCCGCGCCTGGTGAAAGCCAGGATTCGACCTGGCACAGCCAATTTTCTGCGCGAACCGGCGATGACGCGTGCTGAAGCGGTGGCGGCCATCGAGGTGGGTATCAGAGTGGCGCAGGCAGCAATCGCCGACGGCGTGCGCGTGCTGGTCACCGGCGACATGGGCATTGGCAACACGACGGCCAGCGCCGCGATTGCAGCTGCGCTCACCGGACGACCCGCAGTCGAAGTCACCGGGCTGGGCACGGGGCTTGGCCGCGACGGCTGGCGCCATAAAGTCGAGGTGGTCGCGCGTGCCATCGAAATCCATTTGCCCGATGAGCATGACCCGCTCGACGTGCTTAGTAAAGTTGGTGGGCTGGAGATCGGCGCCATTGCGGGCGTCGTGTTGGCGGCGGCGGCGGCGCACATTCCTGTGTTGATCGACGGCGTCATTGCCACTGCTGGCGCTGCCATTGCCAATGAACTGGCGCCAGCCGTGCGCGCGTTCATGATTGCCGGCCATCAGAGTCTGGAGCCTGGGCATCGCGTCCTGCTCGATCACCTCGATCTGCGACCGTTGATGAGCCTGGATTTGCGCCTGGGCGAAGGCACCGGTGCAATGTTGGCGCTGCCCTTGCTTGACGCCGCAGTGGCGCTGCTCAACGAGATGGCAACCTTTAGTGATGCGGGCGTCTCCGGGCCGCTGGAGTGAACAGAACGAAAGTGCTTATGACGACCACACCTACACCTGATGTGCGCATTGACGACGACCTGGCGATGCCGGTCATTGCACCCAAGATCAGCATCGTGATTCCGCTTTACAATGAAGAGGACAGCATCCCACATCTGTATGCAGCGCTGGATGCGGCGATTGCCAATTATGGCCAGCCGGCGGAAGTGATCATTATCGATGATGGTTCACGCGACCGGAGCTTTGTGCTGTTGAAGGAAATCGCCCAACGCGATCCGCGCTTCACGATCATTCGTTTCCGGCGCAACTTTGGGCAGACGGCTGCCTTTGCCGCAGGTTTTGCCCAGGCGCGCGGCGAGTTCGTGATCACGATGGACGCCGACTTGCAGAACGACCCGATGGATATCCCATTGCTGATGGCAAAAGCCGATGAGGGCTATGACATCGTCAGCGGCTGGCGCAAGAACCGACAGGATCGCTGGCTCGACCGCAAGCTGCCCTCGATGCTGGCGAACCGGCTCATCTCCAATGTGACCGACGTGCGACTGCATGACTACGGTTGTTCGCTCAAGGCGTATCGCACCGAGGTGCTCAAACAAGTGCGACTCTACGGCGAGTTGCATCGCTTCATCCCCGCGCTGGCCAGTCAGGTTGGCGCCATTGTAACCGAAGTGCCGGTCAACCATCGGGCGCGTCAGTTCGGACGCTCCAAATATGGCATCAGCCGCACCATTCGCGTGATGTTGGATTTGATTACCGTCTGGTTCCTGGGGACATACTCGACGCGCCCCATTCATGTGTTTGGTACGTTGGGACTGGCGTCGATGGGCGTGGGGGCGCTCTTTGGACTGTACCTGACCTTCATCAAACTCTTTCTTGGCGCCAGCATCGGCAACCGGCCGCTGCTGCAGCTGGCTATCTTGTTGGTCGTCATCGGCGTGCAGTTGGTGACAATGGGGCTTCTGGGTGAGATGATCACGCGCACCTATTACGAGAGCCAGGATAAGCCCATCTATGTCGTGCGCGAGATCGTGAATGATCTGAGTAAAGCGGCGTAATCCCCCCACCCTTCCCGGAAGCCGCAGGGCTTCCGGGAAGGGCGCCGGTGGCTACCGGTTGACGGCAGGCATATAGACTTCCTGGTCGAGCAGCAGATTGGCAGTGTTCATCGCCAGCACCGCTACTTTGGCCGACCATTCTCCACCATTGGGGATGCGCCCAAATGCCCCCCATCTCGGCGGGTCATCCCAATCGAAGGCATCGACGACGGCTGTGCCTTCACCACCGTACAGGGCAATATAGTCATTCCCGTTGTCCAGACGATCCAACACATTGCCAACGCCGACATGCCAGATCAGGCCAGAGGTTGGCTTATTCTGCCCGGCGTCGCCATCGATCAACAGCGTGAGCAACCCCCCCGCCGGCACGCGGATGCCAGGGGGCAATCGAAATTTGAGCGGCTCATTACGGTCATTGCTGATCGAGAGTCCATCCAGCAGGATGTCGACCGCACCAGGGTTGTACAGTTCGACCCAATCGGGTGTTTCGCCGGGTTCATCCGGATCGGGCACGGTGTTGTTGACAGTTACGATCTTGTTGATGAGCAGGCGCGGGGGCGCGTAGCCTGCCAGGTAGCCGTACTCGCGGCCCGGCAACGGGAAACGGCTGGTGTCGCTGAAGATGTCGCCTGCTTCGACATAATATTTGACAAGCGTGCCAATGGGCACGGCAGGCAGCTGCGCCGCATACTGATCGCCGCCGGTGGTTGTCATCGGCACGCGCACCCACACCGGCGTTGCAGCGGTGTATGGCGCTGTCGCCGTCATATAAATGAGCGTCGCCGTCGTGACGCCCACGTCGTCTGTAATGATGGCCGTCACTGTGAAGGCGTCGGTGGGTGCAGGCGTATCGGCGTTCACTGTAGGCGTCGTTACGCCGGAGACGTAGGGCGGGTTGGCCGTGTTGCTCTTGCCGGGCGTGGGGCGGCCAATGCGCCACACGCCGGCGCCGTTGCTGCTGCGCGCGTAGGAGAGGTCGGTCGGCACCGCCGGGAACTCGACCGCGTCCACCAGGGTTGGCGTCCCAGAGCCATCGATGATCGAGAGGCCAAAATACTCACCACTGCTGGAGAGACGGAAAGTGAGATGCGCAGCGCCCTGTTTGGGGTCTTCATCGGCGTACAAGATGAGAAAGCCATTGGCTGAGATCGTCAACGTCTGCGTGATGATGTGCTTGTCGAGTTCAGAGGGATCGTCCGTCACGGCAAGCCCTGTCAGCGACACGTCCGCCGCTGTCGGGTTGTAAATCTCGATCCAGTCCGGCGTCTCGTCCGGTTCGTCTGGGTCGACGAGCGTCGTAGCGTTGGATGGCATCAGCTCATTGATGCGCAGATCGGTCTGACCGGGCGATGCTGTGGGTTGGGTTTGAGCATGGGCAAGGCTTGCCGCGCTCATCGTCAGCGCGACGAAAAGCGCGCTGCTGACCACTACTACCGCAAAGAGTCGCAGGAAACGCGTCATAGAAAACTCCTGATGGTCTAATAACATGCGTTGAGCGTCGACACCGCAGGCAAAAAGACAAAGTCGGTCGCCGTCATCGGTTGGTTGTATTTGCCTGGCGTCGGCGCGTCCAGTTGCACCCAGGTGCTGGCATTCACCGGCGAACGACCGTAAGATTGATCGGCCTCCATGGATTCAAATGTCCACTGGTCGATGGCCTGGTTGCCCCGCGTGTCGACGTCATAGAGCACTAACGTCTCGCCGTCTTTACTCAAGTTGAACGACACATGTAGCGGGCCTTGTTCCGGCTCGCCATCGGCAATGAAGACCAGATAGCCATAGGGCGCAATCGTCACACCGTCGGGGATGCGATACTTGCGCAGGTTGGTGGCGTCGTCAGTCAGATACATGCCGCCCATGTCGACGTAAAAGCTGCTGGCATTGTACAACTCGAACCAGTCTGGATACTCCAGCGGTTCCTCAGGATCGACAAACGCACTCTTGTTATCGGCCATGATCTCGTTGATGACGATCTCTGGCTTGCGCCCCTGATTGGGATCGCCGTTGTCGTTCAGATTCCGCATGAACTCACCCAGCAAGGGGCGTCCTGCCGCCAGATCGACCGCCGTGCGGCGATTCGTGAGCACGGTCACGGCGAGCGTATCCAGACTGCAGGTCAGGTTGCGTTGATCGGCGACGACAAAGTAGCGCGCTGCATTGCCAGGCGTGGTGGAAATCCCCGGTGCGTCAATGGTCATCACACCGGCGTTGAGCGGGAACGCAGTGGTGCGCGCGATCAGATTGTCGCTGCCCGGATTGAAGACGCCGTCGCCGTTGTCAACATAGACGAGCAGGGCGTTGAAAAGATCGGTCGCCTGTTGGGCGGTTAACAGCGCTCCTTGCTGGTTTTGGAAGCGCAACGTCAACGCCTGCAGCGCCATCGGTGGATCCCCGACGCGTCCGCGATGGTAAAATACTGTGTCGAGCAGCGCGCGTTGTGTGCCGGCGGCGCCCCGCGACTGCGTCTGCGCAAAACCAAACTGACCGCCGCGATTCTCATACCAGGCGATCTTGCCATCTCCGCGCGAGGCGGACAGCACGTCCAGGTCGCCGTCGGCGTCGATGTCGCTGACAAAGACGCTGTGCGCTACATCGGTGAAAGGCGTGATCAGGTGGGGCGTCCACGTGGGGTAGAAGCCGCCGCCATTTTCATACCAGATGATCTGATCGGAGTACTCAACAGCGGCGATGATGTCCTTGTCTCCGTCAGCATCCATGTCGCCGGTGATGGCGGCGTGCACACCATACGCTGTATCGCTGACGACAAAGCGCTCGAAGCGGAGTCCGGGCCGATTGGCAAACCAGGAGATGGTGTTGTCCAGTTCGGAAGAGACGATGATATCCTTGTCGGTGTCGCCATCGATGTCGTCGGCGTAGATGAATTGCGCCCCATCTGCGCGGTTGTAGATCGTCTCTGGAGTAAAAACACGGGGCGCCGTCTGGCGGAAGATCGTGACGCTGTCGTCTTCCGCCGATGCAGACATCAGATCGAGCCAGCCATCGCCGTCCAGGTCGGCAGCGAAGGTGGAGCGTGGGTACAGCACCGAACGGGTCACGATATGCTTGGTCCAGGTCGCGCCGGAGCCGTTGACATTTTCGTACCAGGCTACTGTATTGTCACCGTCGGTCGCAGAATAGAGATCAAGGTCGCCATCGTTGTCGAGATCAGCAACATTCACGTCGCGCACGCGCATGGCGTCGCCTGCGACCACCAATGGCCGGAAACTCACCGAGCCTGTCTGGCGCAGCAGGTTTTCATAACGCACGATGCGATGAGTGGTGCGGTCGGCGGCGATGATGTCCACGTCCCCATCGCCGTCCAGGTCGCCGCTGGTCACCCAACGCCCGCCCTGATAGCTGGCGTCGATGACGAATGACTCGAAGTTGGGCGGGCTGCCGCCGAGGTTGCGGTGCCAGGCGACGATATTGTTGGCGGTCGAAAGCACATCCATGCGTCCATCGCCATCGATGTCGGCAGTGGCGACTGATCGCGCCTGGCTGTAGGTGTTGACGACGCGCTGGCTTTCCAACAGCGCCGAGCGGTGAATCGCCGTGTTCAGGTAAAGGGCAATGGTGTTGTCGACGCGCGAGGCGACGGCAAGGTCGGGGTCGCCGTCGCGGTCGAAATCGGCCAGGTGCACACTGCGCGCTCCCATGGCATTGTTGGTGACGATCAGGTGGGTAAAGGTGGGCGTCGGCTGTCCATCATTCTCCAGAAAGTGCACTGTGTTGTCATCCGACGAGGCGGCAACGATGTCGAGATCGCCATCCCGATCCGGGTCGCCCGCCGCCACCATCTTGACGTGGTTGGCGCCGGTGAACAAGACATGCTCAACAAAAGTGGCGCCGCGATTCTGATTTTCGTACCAGCCGATCAAGTTCTCTTCTTCAGAACCGAAGATGACATCCAGGTCGCCATCTTTGTCCAGGTCGGCGGTGGCGACGGTTTTGGCGTAGTCCATCACCGGGTTTGGCACCGGGCCGTTGCGAATGAAGCGCGGCTCAAACGCCGCCGGGCGCGCACCGTTGTTGCGATACCAGAGAATTTGATTGAGATTTTCACCTGCCGCCAGGATGTCGAGCAACCCATCACCGTCGAGGTCGCCGGTCGTAACCGAGACGGCGCCCGACAGGTTGCCGTCGATCACGCGCGTGGTGAAGCCGGGTGTGTCGCCAGCGCCGCTATTTTCGTAGAGCAAGACCTGGTTGGCGTCGCGCGTTGTCACCAGCACATCGGCGTCGCCATCGCGGTCGATGTCGGCAGTGTGCACCGCCACCGGATAGTTCAACCCAACCCCCAGGTCGACGCGCGTAAATTGCGCTGAGGCAGGCAGGTTGTTTAGCAGCCAAAAGACGCTGCCGTCATTGGCGGCGGGCGCATCGGTGGCTGCCGCCGAAGGCGCCAGTGCACCTACGGCTACGGCCACCACGTCCATGTAACCATCGCGATTGATGTCAGCAGGAATGGCGGCGTAGGTGCCCGGCGCCACTGTCAAAACACGTTTCTGAAAGGTCAGGTTATTCCAGTCTGTTTTGCGAAACCAGATGATCTGGCCGTCCTCGCGCGAGGCTGTCAGGAGATCAAGCCGGCCGTCGCGGTCAAAGTCGGCGGCAGCGACCGAATGCGCGCCCAGCGCAGCATTGCCGAGCGCAGCATTGGCGATGAGCACTTGGGTGGCAAAGGGGCTGCCACCGGTAGGGGCAGCCGGATCAGCATACGCAACGCGGGCGCCGGGCCAAAGGGATGTCCGGTGCGCAGCGCCAGGCAAGGACGGCAAGGGCGCGCTGGTGAGCCAGATGGCAACCATCAGCGCCCATGCCACAAGGCGAACACTTCGTTTCATGATTGATACCCTTTTGAGACAAAACTGGTCGACGACCGAACCTTGTAACGCACGCTTATGATTTCGAGACAAAGTCCGTCCGTTTCGCTATAATAGCCGCGAGTGCGCGCCACCCCAAAGTATGGTCGGCGCTGCTCACACGGTTTGTTTTTTGTGACAAGTTTCCCTGGATGACGACTGGCTGCCTTGTTCTCCGCCCATTTCTGCCCGGCGCAGCGTCCGTCATCGGGCGGGGGCGACCTATGCGTCTCAATAGTCTGCGATTTTTTGTGATTCCTTTAATGGTGCTGCAGTTTGCGTTGACTTGCATCTTGCCTCAGCGCGTTGACGCCGCCCCACCCGCGCAAGAGGTTGCGTCAGCAGCAGCGATCAAGGTGATCATTAACGAGATTCATTATGACCCGACGCCTGCCGCCGCAACGTTAGAGTATGTCGAGTTATTTAACCCTGGCGCCCAGCCGGTTGACTTGACTGGCTGGCGGCTGGAGGGGGGCGTCGATTACAACTTCCCTGCTGGAACGACGCTGCCGCCGCGCGGGTTCCTGGTGGTGGCGTTGGACGCAGCAGCAGTCCACTTTACCTATGGCGTTGCCGCAGTGCTCGGCCCATTTCAAGGACGCCTGGCCAATGACGGGGATCGCCTGACGCTGCGCAACGCCCGCGCCCAACTGGTGGACGAAGTCGAGTATGGGGTGGGTTTTCCGTGGCCCGTCACCGGCTA
>DGFH01000338.1:13091-32806 GCA_002391565.1 Anaerolineales bacterium UBA3905 | reverse complement strand
CAATGACGGGGATCGCCTGACGCTGCGCAACGCCCGCGCCCAACTGGTGGACGAAGTCGAGTATGGGGTGGGTTTTCCGTGGCCCGTCACCGGCTACCTGGCCGATCACGCCATTAACCTGATCAACCCAGCGCTCGACAACACTCTCCCCGGTGCCTGGCGCGCCGGGCCGCCGACGCCCGGCGCGCCGAACGCTGGCCTGACCGATAATCCGCCGCCCCTGGTGCACAGCGTGGAGCATCAACCGCAGGCGCCGCGCCGCACCGATGCCGTCACCATTCGCGCCCGCGTCACCGACAGCGATGGTGTGAGCAGCGTCACGCTTTGGGTGCAGGTTGTCCGTCCTGGCGCCTATATCCGCATCGATACGCCAGCGTATACCACCACCTGGACGCCTTACGCCATGCAGCCGGCTGGCGGTGATCTCTATACGGCGGCGCTGCCGGCTGACGCTGTGCAGCACCGCAATCTGATTCGCTATCGCGTCGAGGCCACCGACCGCGCAGGGCGCAGCGTCATGGCGCCTGCCGCCGATGATCCGCAGCCTAATTTTGCCCTCTACGTTTACGATGGCATGCCGCCCTGGCGCGGGGCTGTCAATCCTGTGCCGGGCGCTGCTGCTGTGACGTATGATTTCAACCAGATGCGGGCGCTGCCCGTCTATCAGTTGATCGCAACCAATCTGGATGTACTGAACGCACAATTTTTGCCCGGTACGACCTTCTTCGAAGGCTACATGGGCAGCGACTATCTCTGGCGCGGAACGCTTGTCTATGATGGGGTGGTGTACGATCACATCGGTTTCCGGGCGCGTGGGCAGACATTTCGCTATGCAACGGGCAAGAACAAATGGAAGTTCAACTTTCTGCCCGGTCATCGTTTCCAGGCAAAGGATAACTACGGTCGCCCGTATCCTGTCAAGTGGGATAAGTTGAACCTTGCCAGCGGGATGCAACATGCGAATCGGGGCTATCGCGGCGAGCATGGTCTGTTCGAGGCGCTTTCGGCGCGCGTCTTCAGCATGGCGCAGGTGCCAGCGCCAGCCACGCAATTTGTGCACTTTCGCGTGGTTGATCACAACTACGAGACAAGCGGCAATCAGTACGACACCGACTTTTGGGGACTCTATCTGGCGGTGGAGGAGCTAGACGGGCGATTTCTGGCGGCGCGCGAACTGCCTGACGGCAACCTCTTCAAGATGAAGGACTGGACGGGCGAGTTACAGAATCAAGGCGCCTGGCAACCCGGTGACAAGTCCGATCTCAGCGCGTTTATCGGCGCCTACACCTGGGGTCATCCGGATGTCGCCTGGTGGCGCGCCAACTTCGACCTGCAGAATTACTACCGCTTCCGCGCTGTGCTTGAATCTGTTCATCACTACGATGTGGATGAAGGCAAGAATTATTTCTATTTTCACAACCCTGTTGATGGCAAGTGGTCGATCTGGCCCTGGGATCTCGATCTGACCTGGGCGGACACCTTTTATGGCTTCGGCGCTGAACCGTTTCGCGACCGCGTGCTCAGCAAACCGGAATTTGCCCTGGCTTTCCAGAATGAGTTGCGTAGCGTGCGCGACCTGATCTTCAACGCAGAACAGATGAATCTGCTGATCGACGAGCTGGTTGCAATGATCGATACACCTGCTGGCGGCGCTTCGATGGTGGACGCAGACCGCGCCATGTGGGATTTCAACCCGATCCTGGAGTCACGTTACGTCATCGAAAATCGCGCGCGCAAAGGCGCCTTCTATCGCCAGGCGCCCTCGCGCGACTTTGCAGGCATGGTGCAATTGATGCGCGATTGGGTGACGAAGCGCACTGCCTGGATCGATCAGACGCTGCTGACGGATCAGGCTTTTCCCTCTACGCCGACCTTGAACTACACCGGGCGCGCCGGTTTCCCCGCTGACGACCTGACCTTTGCGCCGGGCGCGTTCACTTCGCCGCAGGGCGCCGCTTTTGCCGGCATCCAGTGGATGGCCGCGCCAGTAGCCTGGCCGGGACTGACCGGTTATGTGGGCGGCGCCCCCAATCGCTATGAAGCCGAAACTGCCTGGACATCGCCTGTCTACACAACCTATACGCCTTCTTTCACCATCCCCAACGGTGTGTGCCGCGTCGGCGTCACCTGCCGCGTGCGCGTGCGGATGCTCGACGCCACCGGGCGCTGGAGCCACTGGTCCGCGCCACAGCAATTCGTGGTCGGTGCGCCGGCGCAGGCGGCGACGACGACGCTGCAAATCACCGAGATTATGTACAACCCACTGGATTGGGGCAACGTCCCGGGCGACGAACTGGAATTCATCGAGATCAAGAATATCGGCGCAACGTCGCTCGACCTGAGTAATGTGCGACTCAGCAATGCTGTCCAATTCACCTTCCCTGTCGCCACGAAGCTGGCGCCAGGCGCCTTTGTCGTCGTGGCGGAAAACTCTACGCACTTCCGCGCCCGTTATGGTCTCAGCGCCTTTGGGCAATACACCGGTCAGCTCGACAATGGCGGCGAGACTGTGGAACTGCGCGATGCCTTTGACCGCGTCATTGTCAGCATCCCCTATGATGATAGGAACGACTGGCCCGCTTTTGCCGATGGACTTGGCTACAGTCTGGTGACCAACGCGCTCGGCGACATCGCCGATATTGGCCAGCCGACTGCCTGGCGCGCCAGCACACTGTCCGGCGGCTCACCAGGGGCCGACGATCCGGTTGCGGTGGTCTTCAATGAATTTCTCTTCGACGCAGCAACCAAGGAACTCGTCGCATTCGAACTGTACAACCCTGCACCGCATCCTGTCGATGTGAGCGGATGGAGCGTGACCGAACGCTGGGTGAGCACAGGGCGTTATGGCGTCTCGGCTGGCAATGGGGCGCGCCTGCCCGCCAATAGCGTCATTCCGGCCAACGGTTATCTGGTCGCACCTGTCACAAGCCTTAGCCGGCCATTGACCATCGGCGCCGGCCCCGGTGTGCTCGTTCTCAACTCGGTGGCGGCGGCAGGCTGGCTCACCGGCTACGTGTACGCCGTCACCATCCATGCGCCTGCCTACGCCGACGCTCTGGGGCGCGTCACGCTGACCGGCGGCGAGAGTGTGTACGCACCGCAGAGCAGCACGCCTGGCGCTGCTAACGGCGATGCTGTGGTGGCGCCTGTCACGATCACCAGGATCAAACTCTTGCCCGAAGGCGCGGTGCAGTGGGTGGAGGTGACTAACCACACCGATGTTGCAATTCCGTTATATGCAACAGACGCCCCAACGGTGACCTGGATGATCGATAACCTTTTGTTTCAATTTCCGCCTGGCTTCACCCTGGGCGCACACGAACGACGCCTGATCGCCAACGCGCAGCCTGCCACATTGTGCACCGACGCTACGCCGCCTCAGGGTCGGCGCGTGACAGGGACGATGGCGCTGGCGCCGTCGGCGGGCGGCGGCGTCTTGCGTTTGTTGGCGCCATACGCCTTTGGTTCTGGCGGGAACTACACTTATGCACTGGTCGACGAAGTGCGCTTTGCAGGCATCGAACGTCTGCGTATGACGCCGGACGCCACCTACTGGCAGCGCAGCGCCGACGCCGCCCCCGGCTTCGACCCGGCAAGCTGGGGGGCGTCCAACGACCCCTTACTGGCAGCCGATGCACCTGGCGATCCTGCCAGCCTATGCACCTTTGATGTCTTCCGTGACGCCGATGGGCGCATCCAGGTAGAGTGGGTGACGCACGACTTGTCGTCCGGCCAACGCTTTGTGCTGTGGCGCAGCCTGAGCTTTGACCGTGCGACTGCCGAAGTCGTGGCAGATGAGTCTCTGGTGAGCGCCGTAGACGCGTCCGGTGTTTTTCGCTGGCAAGATAGCGAGCTGGCGTCGGATGCCCAGCCCTTTTACTGGCTACAACTGGTTACGGATACAGGCGCCATCGATGTAGCCGTGTCCGGAGTGCGCATGCCGATGTCCGTTGCCTATCTCCCTTTCGTAACGCAGCAGCCTTGATCGCTTCGTATGACCATCGTACTCTCTGACCAGGCGACGTCCGCCGACCGGCATGGCTCGTTCTGGCAAGGTTCGCGCCGCGCCGGGCGCCTCGTTGTCGCCGGTTGCGCGCTGCTCGTGCTGCTTGCCTTGCTCTTCGGCTTGAATATGCGGCGCGGCCTCAACCACGACGAGCATCAATTCGTGGGCAGCGCCGTGCTGATGGCGCGTGACGGGCTGCTGCCCTACGCCGACTTCGCCTACTTCCATGTGCCAGGGCAGACGTTGCTCAACGCCGCGCTCTTTGTCGTTTTCGATCACTTTCTCCTGGCAGCGCGCACGTTGGCGGTCTTTCATGGCTGGCTGGGGCTGGCGCTGATCTTTGTGAGTGGGCTGCGCTTTGCACCTTTCATCGGTGGCTGGGCGCGATTGGGCTATGCACTGACCGGCGTCGTGACGTTGCTGGCGTCACCCATTTTTGTCTTTACCAGCGGGCGCGCCTGGAATCATGATCTGCCGATGCTGCTGACGCTGGCGGCTGTGCTGACCTTTCTCCACGTCAGTGGGTGGAGCCGGCGCGAGGCAGAGGGCCAGCCGCCAGCCTGCCCCGCGTGCTGGCTGGCGGCGACGGGCATCCTGCTGGGGCTGGCGGCGGCGACGCGCCTGAGCTATGCGTTTTTGGCGCCGCCTTTCTTCCTGGCGCTGTGGCTGGCGCGCAAGCGCACCTGGAACGCCCGTCTGGTGGAGAGCGGCTGGCTGGCGCTGGGTGGGCTGGCAGGTCTGGCGCCGGTGTGGTGGGCGCTCCTGCTTGCGCCGGATGGCTTCTTCTTTGGCAACGTTGTCTACAATCTTCGCCTGAATCCGCTCTACTATGCACACACCGGCGGCGCGGCGGCGGTGACGCTGCCCGCAAAATTCGCCGCATTGGGCGATCTGGTGTGGCGCCAACCGGCCAATCTGGCGCCGCCGCTGCTCTTTGTTGGCGCGTTGCTGCCCGTCTTGCCACAGTTGCGCCGGCCAGCCGCTTTCTCATTACGATTGGTGCTGTTGCTGCTGCCTTTTGCACTCTTTGGCGCGCTGAGTGCAACGCCGTCGCAGACGCAATATTTCTACATGCTCTATCCGTTTTTCACATTGGGCTTTTTCTACGCCGTCGCATTGTGGCCGCGTCATCAGCGCTGGGCGGCGCTGGCGCTGGCGGCAGGCGCGCTGGTTGGCGTCATTGCCACGGCCACGGCGTATGCGGGCGGCGTCGAAGTGCTCTTCCGCCCCGACCGCTGGTATCCCAACAAGGTGCATGACCGTGGGGTGCGCATCGCCGAGCTGGCAGGCGCCGGTCACGTCCTGACGCTGGCGCCGATCCACGCGTTGGAAGGGGGGCTTTCCACGTACCCGACTTTTATCACCGGGCCGTTGGCGTGGCGGGTGGCGCCGCTGGTGACGGCGGTGGAACGCCAGCGCTTTGGTCTTGTCACGGCGTCGGAGTTGGCGGCCATGCTGAAGACGCAGCCACCGCGCGCCGTGCTCACCGGCTTCGAAGAGGACGACGCCGAGTTGGAGGCGGTGCTGCTGGACTACGCCCATGATCATGACTTTGTGCCGGTGGCGCTGCCCGATGAAGGCGTGCTCTGGCTGGCGCCGCTGACAAATTGGAACGGAGCCATCCAGCTTGGCGCTGTGGAGCTGGCGGAGGCGGTCGTCGCGCCGGGCGCCGACGCACTGATCACGTTGCATCTGATGAACAGCGCACCGATCGCACAGAATCTCAACGTGCTTGTGCGCGTGGTGGACGCCGCCGGCAGGGAAGCCGCGCGCAGCGAAGGCTGGCCTTACGGCTCGCCCACTTCCACCTGGCGGAGAGGCGTCGCCTGGCCCGACGGTCACACGCTGCGGCTTGCCTCAAACGCTGCGCCCGGCCCCCATCGCATCGAGGTGAGTTTCTACGATCCAGAGACGCTGGAACTCTTTGGCCAGGTCTTCACGGCTGGCTATCTGATGGTGGCAGATGAAGCGTCGCCGCCGGCGGCGGCATCGCTGGCGACCTTTGCGCACGGTCTCGACTTGCTGTCCGTCGATTTAGGTGCACAGCCCTGGCGACCGGCCGTACAGAGGCTCACGCTGGCATGGCGGCCCACTGCGCCGCTCCCAACCGGTTACACGCTGTTCGTCCATCTGCTCGACCCGGCGGGCAACCTGATCGCCCAGCACGATCAGCCGCCGCTGCAAGGGTTTTACCCCAGCGATCGTTGGCTGCCCGGCGCGGCTTTCCAGGACACGGTGACGCTGACCCTGCCTGTCGACGCGCCGACTGGGGATTATCGCCTGATCGTGGGCTGGTACGACCCGGTGAGCGGCCAGCGGTTGGCGCGCCGCGCGCCGGAAGCAGGCGATGGGTTTGCCATTTCTGTACGCGTGGAGGCGGCGCAATAGACGATGATTGGCTTCTGCGCTATGCTGTGTGTGTGAATCCAGGTCATGGTTCGCTTGCCGCCATGCACGTAGAAAGTTGAAGGTTGGCTGCACAATGAATCAACGTACAAATATTCTCCTGGTCGTCGCAGTGGTTGCCATCATCGCTGTGACGGGCGTCTTTGTTGCGCAGCAATTGGGCAGCGGCAACATTGCCCCCACTATTGCGCCCACGATAGCTTCCACCGCCGACGTTGAGATGCCGGCGACAGCCACCGCGCTTTTGGCGTCGCCCACAGCGGTGGTCGCCACCGGGGAAGCAGGCGCGCCTGCTTCCCCGCTTGCCGCCGCGCCTGTTTCATCTTTACAGCCAACGATCTACGATTACACCGTAGTCAACATCTACCCTCACGATCCCAATGCGTTTACACAGGGATTGGTTTACCAGGACGGCGTCTTCTACGAAGGGACAGGGTTGTATGGGCGCTCGTCGTTGCGCAAAGTGGCGCCGGAGACTGGCCAGGTGCTGCAGCAGCACGACCTGGACGAGACCTTCTTTGGCGAAGGCATTGCCGTGCTGGGCGACGAAATCTATCAGTTGACCTGGCAGAACGGCGTCGGTTTCGTCTACGATCGTGAAACCTTCGCCGAGAAGCGGCGCTTCACCTACGCCACCGAAGGTTGGGGGCTGACGCACGACGGTGAGCATTTGATCATGAGCGATGGCACGCCGATCATCTATTTCCGCGACCCGGCCACGCTGGAGGAGGCGCGGCGCATCACTGTGACCGTAAACGGCGAACCGGTGATGCGGTTAAATGAGTTGGAGTATATCGACGGCAAAATCCTCGCCAATATCTGGCAGACCGACTATATGGTGCGCATCGACCCGGCGACGGGCGTGGTCGATGGCGTCTATGATTTCACCGGGCTGCTGGCGCAGGCGCCGCCCGCGACGACGGCTACGGCGCCGGACGTGCTCAACGGCGTCGCCTACGACCACGAAAACGACCGCTTCTTTGTCACCGGCAAGTTGTGGCCCGCCCTGTTCGAGGTGAAACTGCACCCGCGTCCGCCGCAGTAAGCGACGCTTGACGAAGATTCTTTGAGAGACTGTTTGCAGAAGGAATCACCATGAAGGCACTCCTGGTTGGCGGCGGCGGTCGGGAACACGCTATCGCCCATAAACTTTGCCAATCCCCCCATCTCGAACATCTCTATGTGGCGCCCGGCAATGGCGGCACGGCGCGGCTGCCCAAGGCGGAAAACGTCAGCATCGGCGCTGAAGACATCCCAGCCTTGCTTGCCTTTGCGCGCACACACGCCATCGACCTGACTGTTGTCGGCCCCGAAGCCCCCCTGGTCGCCGGCATCGTCGATGCATTCCAGGCGGCCGGGCTGCGCATCTTTGGCCCCACGCGCGCCGCCGCGCAACTGGAAGGCTCAAAGGCGTTCTCCAAGCGCTTTATGCAACGCTGGCAGATTCCCACTGGCCAGGCGGAAATTTTCGACGACTTCGACGACGCGATGCGTTATATGCGCGCCATTGACTTTGTGCCGGTGATCAAGGCGAGCGGGCTGGCTGCCGGCAAGGGCGTCATTGTGCCTGACACCATCGAGCAAGCCGCCGCCGCCGTGCGCGATATCCTGCTCGACCGGCGCTTTGGCGATGCGGGCGCCACGCTGCTGGTCGAAGAAAAACTCAGCGGGCCAGAAGTCTCTGTGCTGGCTTTCTGCGATGGTCACCGCGCCCGGCTGCTGCCCACGGCGCAAGATCACAAACGGTTGCGCGACCGCGATCAGGGGCCGAACACCGGCGGCATGGGCGCCTTTTCGCCCTCCCCGCTGGTGACGCCCGAACTGCTGGCAGAGATCGAGCGCACGACGATTCAGCCCGTGTTGGCGGGGATGGCCGCCGAAGGCGCACCCTATGTCGGCGTGCTCTATGCCGGGTTGATGCTGACGCCGCAGGGACCACGTGTGCTGGAGTACAACTGCCGTCTTGGCGACCCGGAGACGCAGGTGCTGTTGCCGCTGCTGGCAAGCGATCTGGTGGAAGTGCTGCTGGCCTGCAGCGACGGCGCGCTTGATCGCGTGCAACTGCGCTGGCGCAAGGCGAGCGCCGTCACCATCGTGATGGCTTCCGAAGGCTACCCGGATGAGTATCGCACCGGGCTGGAGATCTTTGGCATCGATGATGCCGAGGCGACCGGCTGCACCGTCTACCAGGCCGGCACGCGTCTCAAAGAAGGTCGCCTGCTCACGGCGGGCGGACGCGTGCTCTCCGTGACGGCGACGGCGCCCACCGTCGAACACGCCGCCCGCCGCGCCTACCTCGGCGTGCAACGCATCCACTTCGCCGGCGCTCACTATCGCCGCGACATCGGCTTGCCGCTGCGTGAAAAAACCAGAGCGGCGCGGCGTCCGGCTACAACTCGAAAGATGAATCGATCATGACGGAAGCAACCGCCTCCAAAGCAACGGAGCCGACCACCGACGCCGCCAAACCCAAGATCGAACTGCACGATGAGATCGTGGAGACCGAACACGTCGCCCACATCGGCGGCGGCGATGTGGCGTACAAAGCCACTGCCGGGCGCATCGTGATGAAGGATGAAGAGGGCAAAGCCAAAGCCGCCGTCTTTTTCATTGCCTACACGCGCACTGGCGTCGAAGAGTTGCGCCGTCGTCCGATCATCTTTTCCTTCAACGGCGGCCCTGGCGCATCGTCAGTCTGGCTACATTTGGGTTTGCTGGGGCCGCGTCGTGTGCTCTCTGGCGACGCCGGGCAGCTGCTGCCGCCGCCCTATCACCTGGTGGACAACGAATTTTCTTTACTCGATCTGGCTGATATTGTCTTCATCGACCCAGTGAGCACCGGCTACAGCCGCCCCGCGCCCGGTGAAGAAGCAAAACAATTTCACGGGTTGGAGCCGGACATTGAATCGGTGGGCGAGTTCATTCGTCTCTACGTCACGCGCTACAAGCGTTGGGCGTCGCCCAAATTTCTGGCCGGCGAAAGCTACGGCACGACGCGCGCGGCGGGGTTGGCCGGTTACTTGCAGAGCAAACATGGCATGTATCTCAACGGCCTGCTGCTCATCTCTACGGTGCTCAACTTCCAGACGCTGGAGTTCGAGATCGGCAACGAACTGCCCTACGTACTCTTCCTGCCGACCTACACCGCCACCGCCTGGTATCATCAGCGGCTTCCGGCTGATTTGCAAGATGATTTGCAAAAGGCTATTCGTGAAGCGGCGGACTTTGCCGCTGGTGAATACGCCTATGCCTTGTTCCAGGGTGACGCGCTGGCGCCCGCCACCCATGCCGAGATCGTGCGCAAGGTGGCGCGGTACACCGGCTTATCAGAAAGCTATGTCGAAGCTGCAAATCTCCGCATCGAAATTTTCCGTTTTTGCCGCGAATTGCTGCGCGACCGGCGGCTCACGGTGGGGCGACTTGATAGCCGCTTCACGGGCATGGCGCGCGATGCTGCGGGTGAGCGGCTCGACAGCGACCCCAGCTATGCAGCGATTCAGGGTGCGTATTCCAGCGTCATGAACGCCTACGTGCGTGAAGAACTCAACTTTGTCAGCGATCTGCCCTATGCCGTGCTGACTGGTCTATACGAGAGCTGGGATTACAGCAAGCATCAAAACAAATATGTCGATGTCAGCGAGACGCTGCGCGCGGCGATCACACAGAATCCATTTCTGCGGGTTTTCGTCGCCAATGGTTACTATGATCTGGCGACGCCTTTCTTTGCGACCGAATACACCATCAACCATCTGCATTTGGAGCCGGCCTTGCGCGCCAACGTGCGCATGGCCTACTACGCGGCGGGACACATGATGTATGTCCACGCTGCGTCGCTGGCGCAGTTGCGCGCCGACATGGCCGCGTTCCTGCACGACGCGTTGAGTCCACTGCGAGGAGCATGATGACAGGGCTGTATAAAGAGGCTGGCGTTGACATCGACGCCGGTGCACAGGCAGTGAGCCTGATGAAAGAGGCAATCCAGGCGACCCTCACGCCCAATGTACTGGCGGGCGTGGGGAGCTTTGGCGGGGTCTATGCGTTGCGCTGGTTGCCGACGCAACCGGTGCTGGTGGCCTCGATTGATGGCGTCGGCACCAAGGTGAAACTGGCGGCGGAGTTGGGGCGCTGGCGGAGCGTGGGGCACGACCTGGTCAACCACTGCGTCAACGACATCCTGGTGCAAAATGCGCGGCCGCTCTTTTTCCTGGATTATGTGGCGACGAGCAAACTTGATCCGGTGGCGGCGGCGGAAGCGGTGACAGGCATGGCTGAGGCATGCCAGGCAGTCGGTTGTGCGCTGTTGGGCGGCGAGACGGCAGAGATGCCCGGCGTCTATGCGGAGGGCGCCTTTGACCTGGCGGGCGCCATCGTTGGGCTGGCCGACCAGGCGGAATTGTTGCCGCAACCAGGGACGATGGTGGTCGGCGATGCGCTGATCGGGCTGGCAAGCAGCGGGCCGCACACCAACGGCTATTCGCTGATCCGCAAAATTGTGGCAGGTCGCGACCTCGAGCTGGTGCTGGAGGATGGTCAGACGCTGGCCGATGCGTTGCTGGCGCCTCATCGTTGTTATCTGCCGCAGATTGAGGCGATCCAGCGGGCAGGTCACACGATCAAGGGGATGGCGCACATCACCGGTGGTGGGCTGCTAGAGAATACGCCACGCGTGCTGCCCGATCACCTGGCGGCGCGCATCGTTGTGCGCAGTTGGGAGCGCCCCCCCATCTTCGAGCAACTGGTGCGCTGGAGCGGAATCGACCTGCTCGAAGCGCACCGCGTCTTCAACATGGGCATCGGCATGGTGTTGATTGTCCCCAGCGCCTCCGCCGAGCCGATCCTCGATCTGCTGCCCGACGCCGTGGTTATCGGTCGGCTGGTGGAGCGCAAGGGCGAGGCGGTGAGTCTGGTGTTTTGAGAGCAGAGACTGGAGATTAAGAGATTGAGAGATTGAGAGATTAAGGGGGTGGCGACGTTATGCTGGCTATCCATATAAAATCTCCAATCTCCAATCTTCAGACAATGTCCGAGGCGGCATCATGACAGCAAATCTTGTCGTTCTGATCTCCGGCAACGGGAGCAACTTGCAGGCGCTGATCGACGCCATCCGTATGAAGGCGCTCGACGCTACGATTGCGTGCGTCGTGTCGAATCGCAAGGCAGCCTTTGGGCTGGTGCGCGCTGAGAAGGCAGGGATTCCAACCCAGTATTTCCCGCTCAAACCCTACCTCGACGCCGGACGCACGCGTGCGGAGTACGATGCCGACCTGGCGGCGCTGGTGGCCGGCTACAAACCGGATTGGGTGGTGCTGGCCGGGTGGATGCACATCCTCAGCGCGGCATTTGTCGAGCGTTTCCCCTATCGCATTGTCAACCTGCACCCTGCACTGCCGGGCAAGTTTCCCGGCGCTCACGCCATCGAAGAAGCCTTTGCAGCGTTCCAGCGCGGTGAGATCAAACAGACCGGCTGCATGGTGCACCTGGTGCCCGATGAGGCAGTGGACGCCGGCCCGGTCATTGGTACGGCGGAGGTGCCGATCTACCGCACCGACACCCTGGAGATGCTCGCCAACCGGATGCACCAGGCCGAACACAGGCTGCTGGTGCAGTCATTGCAGCGGTTGATCGTGGGCGATGAAGAGATCGAAGATGAGGATGAGTAGAAAACCATCATACGGATGAGGAGCTACGATGCAGACTCGAACCGCTGTGTTGCACGCCGTCGGCGCGCCGCTTGCCATCGAGACGCTTGACCTGGAGACGCCCAAAGCGGGCGAAGTGTGTGTGCGCATCCGCGCGGCGGGCGTCTGTCACAGCGACTGGCATCTGGTGACCGGCGCCACACGTCATCCGCTGCCGGCAGCGTTGGGGCACGAAGGCGCCGGCGAAGTGATCGCCGTGGGGCCGGGTGTGACGCGACTCCAGGTGGGCGACTATGTCAGCTTGAACTGGGCGCCGGCGTGTGGTGAATGCTTCTATTGTTTGCATGACAGCCCCAACCTGTGCGACGCCTATCTTGACCCGATCTGGGCGGGCGTGATGTTGGATGGCACCCCGCGCTTTGCCCTGGCCGGGCAGCCGGTCTATCAATATTGTGGCCTGGGCTGCTTTAGCGATTACGTCGTCGTGCCGGAGCAGAGTTGTGTTCCGCTCGACCCGCGTGTGCCGGCGACGGTGGCAGCGTTGATCGGCTGTGCAGTGACGACGGGCGTCGGTGCGGTGCTCAACACGGCGCAGGTGCGCCCTGGCAGCAGTGTGGCGATCTTCGGCGCCGGTGGCGTGGGGATGAGCATGGTGCTGGGCGCTAAGCTGGCCGGCGCCGCGCGTATTATCGTAGTGGACAACGTGGCGAGCAAGGGCGAGCATGCGCTGAGTCTAGGCGCCACTCACTTTGTGTTGGCCGGTGCGGATGCGCCGAACGCCGTCCGCGCATTGACCGGTGGACGCGGGGCCGATTACACCTTTGAGGCGGTGGGTTTGCCAGCAGTGCAGGAGGCGTGTCTGGAGGCCGCGCGTCCCGGCGGGATGATTGTGCTGGCCGGGTTGGCGCCGATGGGTACAAGCACCAACCTGCCCGGCGCCATTCTGACGCGGCAGGCGAAAACGGTCAAGGGCAGCTATTACGGCAGCGCTCATCCGCTGCGCGATTTCCCGCTGCTGGCGTCGCTCTACTTGGATAGGCTGCTCGACCTGGACAGCCTGATCACACGCACCTACCCGTTGGAGGAGATCAACACCGCTTACGCCGAGATGCTGGCGGGACGCGTGGTGCGCAGTGTGGTGACCTTCGACGCTTAGGCGACAGTTTTGTGCCTGTCACGATGCCATCAGGTCGAGCTGCATCACCGTGGCCGACGCCGGGCAGGCCGACTGAAACTCCACGGAGGCGGTCACCTCCGCCGGCGCAGCCTGACGATCGATGCGGCGAAAGCCAAAGCGCGGGAAGTAGTCGGCGGCAGTGGTGGTCAACAGCACAACCTGTGTGATCCCTGTCGCCTTTGCCTCTTCCAACAGATGGTGCACCAGCGCTGCGCCGACCCCGCCGCCCTGCTCCGCCACCGCCACCGACCGCAGCAAGCCGGTGCGGCCATAGCGCTCAAGACCGGCCACACCCCGGAGCGCATCGGTGGCATCCACCATCACCACGAAGTCGGCGAGGTGCGTCTGTGCGCCGTCGAGCGGCAAGTCATAGCGTGTGAGCAGGTCAGCAATTGCGGGCCAGTCGGCGGCGAGCGCCGGTCGAATCGTGGCCGTGTTCATGATGATTGACTCCGTAATGGGATGTGGAGGTGCGCCACCGTCTTGACGCCCGGTTCGCTGGTCAGGGTGACATCGCCGCCGTGTCCTTCCGCCACAGCTTTGCAGACGTACAATCCCAGCCCGGCGCCCTGCACCTGTGCTTTGCGCGCGGCTTTGCCGCGATAGAAACGCTGGAAGATCAAGGGAATTTCGTCGGCTTCGACGCCCATACCGTGATCTTCGACCTCGAAGCGCCAGGCGCCCTCGCGCCGTTCAGAACGCACCAAGACTTCGCCCCCCTGTGGACTGAACTTGATAGCATTTGCCAGCAGTTGTTTCATCGACTGCTCCAGACGCTCCACGTCGCCATCAAGCAGTTCATCAGCAGGCCAGTGATCTTCCACCACCAGGCGAATTGTACGGGCATTAGCCTGTGGCGCTAAATCGTTGAGTGCATTGGCAAGCAATTGTGATGGATTGAAGCGCGTGGGGTTAAGGCGCAGCGTGCCGCGTTGAATGCGCGACACGGTCAGAATTTCTTCGATCAACTTATCCAGACGCACGGAGCTGGCGTACACCGTGTTGAGGAAGCGTTTCTGCAAATCGGTGAGCGGGCCGGGATGTTCGGTGAGCAGCGTCTCGGTCCAGCCCATGATCGAGGCGAGCGGGGTGCGCAGTTCATGCGACACGGTGGAGACAAAATCGTCGCGCAGGCGGTCATACTCGCGGCGTTCGGTGACATCGCGGATGGAGACGGTGTAGGTGCGCCGATCGGCCAGGACAAACGATTGGATGCGCATTTCGATCGGAAAGGTGCGACCGGTGCAGCTTTGCCCTTCCAGATCGAGGAAGAAGCCCGGCGTTTGTAACTGTTTTGCCGCCACGAACTGCTGCATATCCTGAATCGACGCATCGGGGCGGTGGGGCGGGGACAGCAACATCCACAGCGGCTTCCCGATCAACTCCTCGTTGCGACAGGCGAACATCTCACTGGTCTGGGTGTTTGCCATCAGGATGCGTCCTTCTGCATCGGTGGTGATGATGCCCTCATCAACAGTGTTGAGCACAGCCGTCAAGGTGTCGATGGCTGTTTTGCGCTCGGTGACATCGTAGGCGGCGCCAACAACGCCATGAATCTGCCCCTGTTGGTCGATGACCGGGCGGTAGATCGCGTCGTAGGCGCGACCTTGTGTTTCGACGGTGACAATGCGCGTCTCGCCTGCCAGCGCCGCCCGGATGTTCTCCTGAACGGCGGCATTGTCGGCATATAACTCAAAGACGGATTGACCGACCGCCTGACCCGGTTTGCGCCCCAACTTGTCCAGACCGCGCCCCTCTGAAAGCAAGAATTTGCCCTCCTGGTCGAGTGAAAAGAGCACCGAAGGGGTGGCGTCGATCAGCGTGCGCAGCATGTTGCGCTCCCACAGAATGCTGTGATGGGCGGCGGCCAGCTCCTCGTTTTGCAGGCAGGCGCGCCCGGCTTCGGTCAGCTTGATCAACAACGGCGTCAACATGCGTAGCAGATCGGGGTCGATGGCCTGGTCGTGCTTGACCAACGCCAGCAAGCCCAAATTGCCCAGCGGCAGGAGATGATAGAACGCACCGGTCTCTGTCTGCCCTTGTTGCGGCAAGGCGGTGATAAAGGCTTCCCAGGTGTTGCGGTCAAGCTCACGCGGTAGCAAGGCGTCCACGAGAGCGATCGCTTCGTTGTGACGTGCATTGCGTGGGATGGCGCTGATCGGCGTGCGCGGTGGCGTTTGCTGACGCGCAAAATAGATCGCCCCGGCGGCGCCATTCAACTGACGCAGAAACGCATCTATTGCAGTGGTGAACATCACCCCTGTGTCCAGGGTGACGCCAATCGAGATGGCGATTTCATAGAGAATTTGCATCTGATCTTGCAAGCTGAGTGGCTCCAGATGTCCGCTGGGTGAGGTTGTGATGGGGAGTGAGGTGCACATATCATCGTCCATGACAAACCTGCTGATGTGCTAGATGGGAAAAATGCCGACGACGGTGGTTTTATTTAGAAAGGAAGGATAGTCGCGCCCATTGCAGGCAAATTCGCCTAATGAAAGCACGCCGACTGTTGCTGTGCCAGGAAGATAGAGATTGACCAGTTCGCGTTGGAAGCGATCTTGCAGAAAAATCATGCGTGAGACGCAATCGATGATGAAGACTGTGTGTGCACGACCATAACGGCGCAACTGGTTTTCCGCTTCGAGCAGCGCCTCGTCGGCGGCGACCAGGAGGGAAGTGTTGGTGGCAGTCAAGATATCGACCAGGGCGCCTTGCGGGACATCACCGATACAGACCAGGCTATCTCCTTTGACGCGCACCGGGTCGCGCACCACCCGTTCGACGCCGTAGCGCTGGATGCCGAAGGGAAAATTTTGCGACACCTCGTAAAAGCGATCTTCGTCCCATTCGCTGGTGTAGATGGTGCTGACAGCCGCTTTGTACACCTGCACCGCTGGCCGCCAGTTCAGGCTGTGAATCACGTTGCCGGTGGACTGGGTGACGTGATATGGGCCGGATAATTTCACCCATCCGTGCCGTGCTGCTACTCCTGAAGGCAAATCGACCACAGCCAACACAGCCGCATCCTCTAGCAACCCGGCGTTGGTGATGATGCAGGGCTTGGGGTGCAGATCGAGCGATCCTGCGCCGCCGCCAATGACTTTGTACTTGAGGCCAACCTGGCTGTGGAATGCCTGGAGGAGCAGCGTCAATTGCTGGGAGAAGCCATCAGCCCAGCAAAAAGCAGTGCCATGCGTGTCATTGACGTCATCCAGCGCGGCCATTGCGGCTTCCAGTTCAGCAGGCGTGGCGCGGCTCAACGCATGAATTGTTGTCATACGCGGTGTGACCGGCAGTCCAACGATGACGCTGCCTGTCGTGTAGTGGCGTCCTTGATAGATGATGGCGGGGAAGACGCCGCCAAAGACGGGCAAGCGCACTGCCTGCAACAGAGGGTCGAGGCGTTCGGGTACAAAGCCATTGGCATCAGCAGCTAGCACAAGCAGCCCCTTGACGTCAGGCTGCGCCTGCGCCACTTCCAGCAACTGTTGCAGAGTTTTCGCCGAACCGGTCGTATCCAAATAGGTGAACATCCACTAGCCCTAAAAACTAGCCATAAAAACCACGACGATGCGCATGGCTGTTGTCATTGTATGAAGAGCGGATCAAAGCTGCATTAAGGCCGCGTCAAGATTGCAAGAAAAGTCTGCAATAAAAGGATGCGCAACTTTCCAGATTTATACACTAAATAGCAGATGACTTCGAGCTATTTTCGATGCACTCTTAAGTTGTTATCGACGGTGTTTTGATGTGGGTGGCGTAGGCTATGACAGGAGAGCGCAAGCATGGCGCCTGGGAAGGAGTAAATCATGGTCAGTGACCTGGTAATCGAACGTGACAACCGTGTGGATGAGCTGGCGACGGAGCAGGCGCCGTCATCCGCACAGCAACCAGAGCAAACCGTCATGGATGCCGCCGTGCAATCGGCGGGGCGCGCTGCATACGACAAATACCTGCGCTGGAAGAGCCAACCGCTGACTACACCGCCGCAGCTCTCAATTGTGATTCCAGCCTACAACGAGGCCATCCGCATCGTACCGACGATTGGCGCCATGGCTTCCTATGTGTGTGGGCTGGACATCGCCTGGGAGTTGATCGTGGCCGACGATGGCTCAAAGGATGACACTGTGGCGTTGTGCACCGGGCTGGAGTTAGCCAATCTGCGCGTATTGATTGCGGAGCGGAATGGCGGCAAAGGCAGCGCTGTGCGTCGCGGTGTGCTGGCGGCGCGCGGGGAACGCATCCTCTTTGCCGATGCCGACAACTCGACGCCTATCGAAGAACTCAGCAACCTGATGCGTCGCATGGATGAAGGCTACGATGTCGTGGTAGGGTCGCGGGCGGCGAGCGGCGCTGAGGAGGCGCATCGGTCGTTGATCCGCCGCACCATGAGCAACACGTTGCGCGCCATGATTCGTCCGATCTTGGGGATGAACATCAAAGATACGCAGTGTGGCTTCAAGCTCTTCAAGCGGGAAGCCGCACAGCGCATTTTTACAGCCCAGACGATCATGGGCTTTTCCTTTGACCTGGAGATTCTCTATCTGGCGCACAAGTATGGCTACCGGGTGGCCGAACAGCCGGTCAGCTGGATCGACGCGCCCGGCTCTAAAGTAGACAAGATGAAAGAGATCCGCCGCTTCCTTAAGGATATGGCGCGGATCAAACTCAATGACTTCAAAGGCATTTACGATTGAGGAGGCGCTATGCACGTCGCCATCGTCACCACGTATCCGCCAGGAAAAGGGACGCTGAACGAGTACGCCTATCACTTTGTGCGCGCCTTGCGCACCAAAGAAGAGATTAACCGCATCTCCTTATTGGTCGATGTCTTGCCTGACGGCGCGTCATATCCGTCGCCATCGCAAGAGATGGGGCTTGCAGAGTTGGACATCACGCCTTGCTGGCAATTCAACGATCCGCGCAATGCCTGGCGCATTGTGCAGGCTGTGCGTCAGGTGCAGCCTGATGTCGTGTTGTTCAACATTCAGTTTGCCAGCTTTGGTGACAAAAAAGTGCCCGTGACGTTGGGGTTGATGGCGCCGTGGCTCGTCAAAGTGGCGGACTATCCCAGTATGGTGTTGTTACATAACATCATGGAGACGGTCGATTTGCGCAACGCTGGCTATGCCAGCAATGCCGCCATCGAGTGGGTAATGCGGACGGCGGGCGCCATCACCACGCGGATGTTGCTCAACGCGGATCTGGTGGCGCTGACAATTCCCAAATATGTGGAGATCATCCGGGCAAAATATCGGGCGAAGAATGTGCTACTGGCGCCGCATGGCAGCTTTGAAGACAATCCGCCCATGCCGACCTTCGAGCCACCGCCGGGACCGCGCCAGATCATGGCCTTTGGCAAGTTCGGCACCTATAAGCGCATCGAGATCATGGTGGAGGCGTTGCGCATCCTGGAGGCGCGCGGCTACACCAACCTGGAGGTGGTCATTGCCGGCAGCGACAGCCCGAATGCGAAAGGCTATCTGGAGGAGATGCGGGCGCGCTATGCAGATGCACCCAACCTGCGTTTTACGGGTTATGTCGCCGAAGAAGACGTGCCGCGCATTTTCCAGTCGGCAACGGTGACGGTCTTCCCGTACACGAGCACGACTGGCAGCTCCGGCGTGCTGCATCAGGCAGGCAGCTACGGTTGCGCCGTGGCGCTGCCCAACATCGGCGACTTTGCTGAGGTGATTACCGAAGAAGGCTATGTGGGCGAATTCTTCGAGCCAAACGACCCAGAGAGCCTGGCCGACGCTATCGCCGCCTTGCTCGACGATGATGAGCGCCGCAAGGCAATGGGGTTGCGCAATTATCGCGCCTCTTGTGGGCTGCCCATTGCCGATGTCCTCGACTGGTACCTGTTGCATTTTGGCGCCATCATCGAGCAACACAACCGGCGCCGTGCGCGCCAGCAGTTGAACAGTGAGCGAACACAACCCATCCAGGATTTGGCGACGCCTGCTTCCAGGACACAGGTATAAAGGATAGGATTTTTGAGGAGAATTGGTATGAGCACAACGATGACACAACTCTCGCCCCAGGTCTTGGTGGCGCCGATTGCAGGTCGCTTTGATGCGCATCAGGTGCCCAGGATTCAGAAAGAGATCGATGCGGCGTTGGCAAATGGCGTTAGCACCGTCATCATGGATTTGAGTGAGGTCAACTTTGTCGATTCGAGCGCGCTGGCGGTGATGGTGCGCACCATGAAGCACTGCCGCGAACGCAACGGCGAATTGATCCTCTGTGGTTTGCGTCAGCCGGTGCGCATTATCTTTGAGTTGACCCGCATGGACAAAGCATTCCGCATCTTCGATGACGTCGTCGCTGCCCGTGGATCTATTGGCGTCTAAATTGCAAAGGCTGTATGGCGGCTGATGATGGGCCGTATCAGCATGACGACCAGGGGGAGCGGCATTCACCATGAATGAACACATCCTGGTAGTGGAGGACGACGACTCCCTACGCGACTGGATCGACTTTGAAT
>DGFH01000338.1:3854-12941 GCA_002391565.1 Anaerolineales bacterium UBA3905 | reverse complement strand
GGCTATCGCGTCAGCCAGGCGGCTGATGGCGCCAGTGCACTTGCCTTTGTTGATTCACGACCGCAGCTTGACCTGATCTTGCTCGATGTGCAATTGCCGGGCATGAACGGCTTTCAAATCTGCGACCACATCCAGCAGTTGCCCGACATGGCGGCGGTGCCGGTGATCTTTCTGACTGCGCGCGCCTCGCTTGACGACAAGCTCAGCGGTTTTGCGGCGGGCGCAGTTGATTATCTGACAAAGCCCTTCAAGATGGCGGAGTTGAAGGCGCGCATCCAGGCGTTGCTGCGGTCGAAGGAGCGTCAGCGCTCCCTCGGTCGCCAGGAGGAACACGCCCAGCGCGACAAAGAGATGGCCGAGGCCGCCATGATCCAGCAGGCGCTAATGAGTTGCTCGTTGAACGGCATCACTGGCGTCGAAGTCTTTGCAGACTGTCGCCCGGCGCGCACTGTCGGCGGCGACCTCTACGACATCTATGTGCGCCCTGATGGGCGATTGAACGTAGTTGAGGCCGATGTGAGCGGTAAGGGCATGGCCGCCGCTATGGTGACCTCCGAGGTGCGCACCGTGCTGCGCGAGGTCAGCCGGATGCTGGCTTCGCCCGGCGCCGTGATGACCCTGACCAACGCGCGCCTCTATGACGACCTTTCTAACGTTAACAAACTGGTGACGATCTTTGCTGGTTTCTACGCGCCAATGACGCGTACATTTGTATACGCCAATGCCGGTCACTCGGTGGCGGTCTATCGACCGGCGGAAGGCCCGGCGCGCATTCTCGACGCCACCGGGCTGCCGTTGGGCATCTTCGACGCAGCTGACTTCGAGGAGTTGGTCGTACGACTTGCGAGCGACGACTTGCTGGTGATCTGCTCCGACGGTTTTCCTGAAGCATCCAACCATGCGGGCGAGTTGTATGGCTACGATAACTTGCTCCAACAGATCGAGTTGGTGCACACCCGTCCTGCCAGCGAGATTGCAGCCGCATTGTCGCGTGCCATCGCTGACTTTGCCGCCGGTTGCGAGCAGTCGGACGATCAGACGATCATTGTCATCAAAGGGAAGGAGTGAGCGATGCCCACCATCGCATCCAAGACCATTGTGCTGCCCACCGAGCTGGATCGCCTGAGCGAGTTGGAAGCAATCGTGGCGGAAATGTTGGCGCACGCACCCGATCTGCCGGAGCGCGAGATTGTCCAATATAACGTGGTGCTTGCGCTGCACGAGCTGTGCGTAAACATTATCAAGCATGCTTATGCTGGCGAGAAACGTCAGTTTTCGGTGGTTTTCGACCTGATGTGCGATCCGACGCGCATTCAGATCGACACCTATGACAACGGCGGCAACAGATTCGATATGGCGGCCTGGCAGACGCCCAATCTCGATGACCCACCGATTCATGGTCTGGGCATCTTCTTGATGCGTCAACTGATGGACGAGGTCACCTATGAAAGCCTGCCGACCGGCAATCACTGGCGATTGGTCAAGTTGTTGACAGCTGACGCCATCTGCTGAATGACCACGGCTCACATCGGCTTGCAGGGAGGGAGCAATATATGAACATCACAGTCGCTGAACATGTCCAACGCACGGTCACCATTGCGATCAAAGATCGCTTTGACGTCGTCACGGCCCCGCAGTTGAAAGCGGAGGTCGAGCGGTTGCTCGATGAAGGCGTCGTCGATTTTGTGATCGATCTGGCTGCCACCCCCTTCATGGACAGCGCCGGCATGGCTGTACTGGTGACACTGCTGCGTCGCTGTCGCATGAAAGGCGGCAACGTCAAACTGGTGTGGCCGCAGGCGGAGCCGGTGCAGCGCACCCTGACGCTGACCCGCTTCGACCAAGTGTTTGAGATTTTGGGGCGCTGATGGCGCAGGCGGTCTTATGCAAAACGCGTTCCCCGTCTTGCTGGAACAGGTGCAAGGCATCGATAGCAATCGCATGCGCATCTGGGTGGATGCGACCCCGGCGTCGTTGCCGATCGTAGCGGCTGGCGTGCGCGCCGCGATTCTGCGCGCTCCAGAGATTGCCGCGCCAGAAATGTTGGCGACCGAAGCCGTCCGGGCGCTGCAGGCTTACTGGCAGATTCTGTGTCTTGCGGCGCCGGAAACACACCAGGTGTGCATCGCCATTGATCCGGTTGCCTGGAGTGTCACCATCGAGGTGGATGATCTCTGGCACTGGACGCAGACCTACGCCGTCGCTGCCCCAGAGGCAGAGGAGCAGCACAGTGAAGACGATTCGCTGGGCATCGGCCTGTTTCTGGTGCGACGCATCATGGATGAGGTCGAGTATTTCCCACAACCGGGGGGCAACCGCTGGCGGCTCTTGAAGCGACTGGGCGACGCCCTCCCGGCGTCACAGTCCGGTGATCCTGTCACGGTGGTGAAACTGGACCTTCCAGCCAGCTATCGTTATCTGAGCGTGCTGGGTGAGTGCATCAATGCCATGTTGGGCGGTGATAGCGAGGCAGCTAATGCCCTGCAATTAGCGGCGCACGAAACCTGCACCAACATCATCGACCACGCCTACGCCGGCCGCAACGGGCGCATCGAAGCTACACTCACCCTGGATCGTCCCCGTCGCACTTTCCTGGTGGAGACGCGCGATCACGGTGAGCGCACCTTCGACCTGACGCTGATCCCAGATCGCTTCGATCCGACCGCGCCTGTCATGCGCAGTCCACTGCTCACGGGCAGTGTGCTGCTCTTTGTGAGCGCCACGCTGGTCAACGCCGGCAATTACCTGTTCAACCTGTTGATGGGGCGCTGGTTTGGGCCAGCCGGCTTTGCCGACATCAGCTTAGTCATCACACTGTTTTTGGTGATGTCCTTCATCACGGCCGGGTTGCAGACGCCCGCTGCGCGTTTCGGTGCGCTCTACGCCGCCGACCATGACTGGCAGGGGCTGGCGGATCTGCGCCGTTGGGCCAAGCGCCGCGCCGCCTGGATTGCAGGTGGGCTGATGGCGCTCTTGATTTTGGGTTCAGGGTTGTGGACGCAGTTTTTTGGTGCGGCCTCCAACTGGATGTTCGTGATCTTTGGCATGTTTGTCCCTTTCTATGTCTTGCAGGGCGTCGATCGCGGGTTGCTCCAGGGACGCACCCGCTTCGGCTGGCTGGCCGTCACCTATCAAGTGGAAATGTGGGCGCGGCTATTTCTGAGCCTGGGGTTGGCGCTGCTCGGTCTGGGCGTCAATGGCGTCGTGCTGGGGATCGGACTTTCGTTCGTGGCGGCCTGGTTTGTGGCGCAACAGGTAGCCAGAGACCTGCCGCCAGCGCAGAAGTTAGCGGATGCCGTGAGCAAAGAGATCATACTCTTCACCGGCCCGGTGCTGGTGGCGCAACTGGGGCAGATTCTCATCAACAACAGCGACATTCTGATCGTGCGACGTTACTTCGTGGCAGAGGAAGCAGGCGCCTACGCAGCGCTGGCGTTGATCGGACGCATGGTCTTTTTTGCCACGTGGTCGATTGTCACCGCTATGTTCCCGATCGTGGCGCAGCGTTTCCGGCGCGGGGAGGCGCATCGTCCGCTCTTTTACCTGTCGCTGGGCATCGTGTTGGGCGGTTCGCTCCTGATCGTGATGGTGACGGCGCTCTTCCCGACGCAGATCGTGCAGCTACTGTTTGGCGACGCCTATCTTGCGATTGCGCCGCTGCTCTGGGTCTATGCCGTAGCGACGATGTTTTACGCGCTGGCGAACGTGGTCATCAACTATCGCCTGTCGATCGGCAGCACCGGCGGCACCTATCTGGCAATTGCCGCAGGTGTGACGCAGGTCGCGGCGTTGTGGCTCTGGCACGCGACGCTGGCGCAAGTCGTGTGGATTCAGGTGGGGTTGATGGCGACGCTCTTTGTCCTGTTGATGGGCTGGGACTGGATCAACCATCTCAAGGGGGCGCAGTCGGCGCCGGCGCCGTTGGCCGAAGGAGCGGCCGGCTGAGGACATGGCCGGGAAGGAAGGCGACAATGCAAGACAAGACGATCGTCTTTTTGGGCACTCATGGACAGATGAACATCGGCGATGAGCTGCTGCTGGAGACTTTTCTGACTCAGCTCGGCGCCGGGAATCGCTACTTTGTCAACTCCTATGACCCGGCGTTCACCGCAGCGCAACTGGGCAACCGTTTCCATGTTGAGGTATTCAACACCGCAACCGAGCGCAGCAAGCTGCTCAAGTATCTCTGGCAGGCCGACCTGCTCTTCTTTGGCGGCGGCAGCATCATCAAAGAACTCTACGCCACCACAGGGCGCAACGCCTACTCCACCTTGCTGATGGTGCTGGCAACCGTCACCTTTGCCAAACAGGTGGCGCGCAAGCCGGTGGTGATGAGCAACATCGGCGTTGGGCCGCTGATGACCCCGCGCGGCCATCAGCTCGCCCGTTGGATTTTGCGCCAGGTGGATGTGCTCTCGGTGCGCGACCGCAAATCCTACGACACCTCGTTGCGACTCGGTCTCGACCCGGCGCGCGTACAACTCGTGCCGGACGCCGTCTTTGCCAATGCCCCGGCAGTCTTTGTTGACCACAAACCATCGGCGACGCACCGGCCGGGCGCTCCGCTCAAGATTGCGCTCAACCTCAATTTTGACATCGAAAACCCGGCAAACTGGGAGACCTTCCAGCACAATCTGGCGGATGCGCTGCATCTGCTGGCGGAGCGCCGCCCGCTTGAGCTTCACACGCTGCCGATGCAATCGCACTTCAAGGCCAGGCACGACGCGTTGGTGCTGGAGGAATTTCGCACCCGCATCCCCGATCTTGACGTCATCGTGCATAGCGTGGAAAACCATCGCGAAGCGGCAGCCGTGATCGCAGCGTGCGACCTGCTGTTGGCCGAACGCTTGCACGCCCTGGTGATGGCGGCAATTCTAGGCAAGCCGTTCTATGCCCTGTTGTACGATGTCAAGGTGCGCGAACTGGTGGAGGGACTGGGGATGCGTGCATACGCCACCGACATCAATCATCCCTTCGACCCGGCGACCTTAGTCGCGGGCATCGAGGCTGTGTTAGCTGACGCCGAGACGATCGGCTGTCATCTGGTCGAGCGCAGCACGGCGCTGCGGCTGGAGTTAATGAACTATTTTGCGACGCTGGAAGAGCGTCTACCGTGAATGAAGGCGCAGTGAAGACGTGGAGCAGCAAGTTGGTGTTGCGCCACAGGCGCAGGCTGTGGCGCCGGCCAGCGTCGGACAGTCGGCGTTGAGTAGTCGCTGGCGCTGGAGGTTCCTGGCGCTGCCATTGACGACCAAACAGCAGGTGCGCATCATCGCGATTGCGGTGGCGGTGCTCTATTTGGGCGCCGGTTACTGCTTCTTTCGCGGGGTGGCGGCGAGCATTCCCGACGTGCTGACGGGGAAGGTTGTCATCAATGGTGATGAGTTGGTGCCATTTTTCAACCCGATGAGCCAGTTGATCGACCAGGCGGCGGGTAAGTTCAACCAATTAACCAATGGCTACGAGTTCCGCGTGCGGTATGCCTTTCTCACGACGTGGATGCGCTACTACAAGGTGCTCCCCTTTGCCATCGTGCTGGTTATTCCCGCCATCACCTATGCTGGTTATCTGGCGGTGAGCATCTTTCTCACCGCCAGCTTTAAGGAGATGCCCCCGCAGATCATCTATACAGCCAGCGCCAGCCCGGTCGCCGTCATTTTTATGATCATGACCTATTCCAAGGTCACTCACTTCTACACGCTGATCCTGGGCTTCAGCATGTTCCTGATTGCGGTCGTGTTGGTCACCTATGGGCTGATCTTTGCAGAGCGCCATCCCTTTCGCCCGATGATTGCGGCCGCGTTGGTGACGCTTTTTAACCCGGCGGTGCACTATCTGATTCTCTTTGCGTTGTATCAGAGCATGACAGTTGGCGGGCTGATCTTGTGGGAAGGCATCCGCTTGCTGCGGTCAGGCTTGCTGCGCCACACCTTTGCAGTGCGACGTTGGGCGCCCTATCTCCATCCGCAATACCTCTGGCGACAACGCAGCGTCATCCTGGCGGCGCCCTTCATGCGCTCTGTACTGGCGATGGTCTTTCTGGGCGTCTTTGCACTGGCGCCCTACGGGCTCTTTGTGAAGTATGTGGCGCTGCGCGGCGTGCCGAATCTTTCCGAGACGGTGCCGGGCGACTTCTACTTCATCACCGATGCTTCAATTCCCTACAAGCATCTGCTCTCCTTCGATATGGCCGGCATCATGGACAAGATGATGACGGGCGATTACCTGGCGAAAGAGCCGCGCTACGCCAACATGGTTTACACGGCGACGACGTTGCTGCCGCTTTTGTGGCCGGCGCTGCGCCGCGCGGTGTTCACCACGCCCGCCCGTCGCCGCTTTCTCTTCGTCGCCTATCTCAACGTCTTCTTTGCCATGTGGGCGACGCTTGGCTATTCGGACCCGGCGTGGCTGCCGACGTTCCACCGCACGATTGCGTTTATCAGCCTGTACGCCTACAACATGCAGTCAGCCATCGGCAACCTGATCTTGACGGTCACAAGTACGATCGTGCAGGTGCTGCGCTTCCCCCATCGGTTCGAGTTGATTCTCTTCATGATGGCGTGCATCCTGATGCCGATCGCACTGATTCAGTGGACGCTGTGGCTGCAAGGGTGGCTACGCCGGCGCGCCACCCGCCATCCGCGTCTGATGCAAATGGTGGCCTGGGCGACGGCGCCGCTGCTGATGCTGCTCTTTTTTGCCCCGATCTTTAGCAGCTGGCAGTACCGCGAGACGTTTCTCTCCGGCGACTTCCGCACCTTTCTGGCGCCCTATCCGGTGACGCCGCTCAAGGAAGTCAAGAATGTCTTGCTCAAGATGCCGCCCGGCAAAGTGGTGGTGTTGCCGCCAACAGAGACGGCCAAGGTGATCATCGACATCAACGGCGTCGAGCACAAGTTTATCGACAAGTTTCATCTCTATTATCTGGACCTGCCCAGTTACTATTATGGGTTGACCGGCGACTCCGACAACAAGTTCGAGTTTTTCCTGCTGCTGCGCGCCCTCTACTACCAGCAGGACTGGTGGATCAACATTGCGCGCGATCTGCCGGTGCGCTACATCGTAGTTAACCGTGAGTTGATCGCCAACACAGTCGGCGGCGCCGAGTACCTGCGGGAGATCGAAAAGGTGATTATCCCAGAGCTGGACCAGTTGCCTCAATACCTGCGTCGTATCTATGAAAACGAATCCTACGTCGTCTACGAATTCACCGATTTGCCGGTGGCGGCGCGCGCGCCACTTTTTATCGATTTAGGCTGGGGTGATTTCATCGGTGCACTCTCGCGCAATATCGATCTGTCGCGTTGTTATGATCTGCGTTACACCGTCGTCTCCGACGATCTGATCGATTATACGAACCTGACTGTGCTAACCGACAACCCTCAACTCACCGCGCTCAATCTATTTATCAAAGCGCATCCGGAGAACTTCTTCTCGCCCAGCGCCAATATCCTGGCATTCAATCCTGCCATTGTGCCCAGCTCTTATTACCTGTCGCCGATGTTCCGGCTGTTCCAATTCTTCTCTGACAGTAAGTGGAACCGCCTCAACATGATCACGCCCGGTCTCTTTGGCACGATCAAAGGCAGCTTCATGGGCGTGCCGCGACCGACGACGATCCGCATTGACGCCAAATTCCCTACGCCAGGAACCTATCGCCTGCTCCTGCGCGGGGCCGCAACTGTCAACAACGTGCGCATGGAGGCGCGCACCCTGGGGGTGGATCAACAGGTGGCGTTGCGCGCTGCGCCCGGATTTCTTGACTTTTTCGACCAGCGTGAGGTCTTTTCGAGCAAACGCAAGCCGTTGGATGTGACGCAGTACTCCAGCGCCGAGCTGGAGCGATTGATCCCAACCAATATTGTGGCAGTCAATAATCGCTATCAATTCATGGATTTAGGCACGGTGGAGGTCGCCAAACCGGGAACCCACACCTTCTATTTCGCAAAACAGGACAGCAACCCCTTGTTGATTGAGGGCATCCTGGCCGTGCCCGAAGCGACCTACCAAACGATGACGATCCCGGAGAATGTGCGTGTGGTCAGTTCTGTTGATGACCTGGGCTGCCGGGGGATGAAACAGGAGGGAGGCAAATGATGACAGATGCACTGCACAATCAGAATGTTGGCTACGACGAACTGGCGGCGCGCCATGCCGACGGTGAGCATCCTGCAGCACCGACGCCAGTGAACGGCGACGCACCGGCGTCAAAATCGGCGCGCCGCGCCTGGTGGCGACAGCCATTTTCACCGCTCCGGAAATTGTGGCGGATGCGCCTGCTGCGGTCGCGCCTGGTGCGGTTGCTCTTTGCCCTGGGCATCCTGGCGATCGTTTTGGCGATTGTCGCCTTTGGCATTTTGCGCGTGCTGGGCGCGCGCGACAAGATCGCCACGCTGACCCTACCCTTTGTAGAAGAGTTCACCACCGTTGACGTGAGCAAATGGCTGACGCGTGAAGGAGTTTGGGTGCTCCGTCAGGATTCCCTGGCCCAGTTGGCGAATTTGGAAAAACAGGCGCAACTCTATCTGCCTGCCAAGATCGCCGCCGACCAGCCTTATCATGTCAGCACCTATGTGATCTTCGGCGGCAGCACGCGCGCGGCGGGCGTCAACTTCAATGCTCAATATCCCAACCTGCCCCGGCAACAACATCAGGTGCGCATCGTGCGCCATGAAGCGGCAGCCGCAGAAGCGGGCGCGCTGCCATCCCCCACGATGGAACTGATTGCCGGCTACACCGATGAGCAGGGCGCCTTTGTGCCGCAAGTTTCCGTCCCCTTTACCCTGGACACGGTGCAGTATCGTCTGGATGTCTATGTGCTGGGCAACAGCTTCACCGTGCAACTCAACGGGCAGACCATGATCGAACGACGCCCGCTTTTTTACACCGGCGGTCTGGTGGGGTTCGTGGCCGAAGGGCCAGCCCGCTTTGACGCCTTGCGCATCACCACTGCCCAGACCCGCGAGCCGGGTGAGCAAGTCTATGTCAGCGACTTCGAGCAGACGCCGGGAGGAGCGGGCTGGGTGCCGCTCAGCGGCGAGTGGGAAATCAGCGAAGGCGAGCTGGTGCAGATCAACCCGGCGGCGC
>DGFH01000338.1:0-3722 GCA_002391565.1 Anaerolineales bacterium UBA3905 | reverse complement strand
GAAGGCGAGCTGGTGCAGATCAACCCGGCGGCGCAGGACGCCGCTATCGGCTATGAAGGCAGCGCCTTCGAGAACTATGTGGTGCAGGTGAGCCTTCGCCATCTGATCGGCGTTGGCGGCGGCGTGCTTTTCAACATGGCTTCGCCTTATCAGCTCAACGGCTCGTACATTGTGCGTTTCTCGGAGCAGACCGATTCGATCTTCTGGGGCTTCTTCGACGCGGCGGGGCTTTTCACGCGGCAGGGGTACTTCGACATTGCACCGGCGGGGACAGATGCCCACACCCTGGCGGTCTACGTTGGCGTTGAGAGTTACGATGTCTATCTCGATGAGCAATTGCTGGCGCGCAATATCCCCTATCAGGGGGCAACGCCAGCCACCGAAGAGGGGCGCATCGGTGGACACATCGGCCTGATCACCTCACGGAGCAGCGTGGCGTATTCCCTGGTGGAGGTCTTCCCGCTCTTCGACAACTCGCAGATGAAACTGCCCAAACCGCAACAGGTGCAAGACAGCGCCGCCCCTGCGTCGGTGATGGCGACTGTCGCCGTCACGTCCACCAAAGCTACAACGCCCACCCCAACGCGGGCGGTTGCGTCCTCTGCCGTTACATCCACCGTTCGCCCCTTGACGGCGACGCCTGCGGCAACGCGCCCGCGCGCCACACCGCTGCCAGCCGGCAGCGCGGTGACGACGCCGGGCGTCGATGGCTGGCAGCCTGTATTGCGCGGCAACCTGAACGATGCCGGCTGGCGTCCAATCGGCGGACAGTGGACATTCAGCAACGACGCCCTGGTGCAAAGCGATCCCAACGGGATCGATCTGGCAATCGCCTACGCTGGCGCCGCCTTCAAGGAATACACCTACAGCGTGGATGTCACCCATCGCGAGGGCAATGCCGCTGGCATTCTCTTTAATATGCCTTACACCGACCGGATCAACGGCGCCCACATGGTGCGTTATTCGGAGCGACGACCGGGCGGCATCTTTTGGGGCTACTTCGACAGCGGCGGCAAGTTTGTTGGGCAGGGCTACGCAACCGTTGATCCACCTGCCGATGCGCGTCATACGCTGCGCGTCGTCAGCGGCGCGAACTATTACAGCGTCTATCTGGATGACTTTTTGCTCGCCGCTGACCTGCCCCTACAACAAAACTTTGGCTTTGTCGGGCTGGTGACGGTGCGGAGCACAGCCAGCTTCGCTCAGATCAAGATCGGTCAGATGGCGACTCCATCCAGGCCAGCGCCCCCTGCCACGCCTGTCGTAACACCGATATTGCCGGCGGACGTCACGCCAGCGTCACAGAAAACACCCACCACCAGCACGTCGGCCACGATCCGCACTTTCCCCGAACGTCGCGTGCTTAGCGGGATATGGGAAGACGACGGCGATGCATTGCGTCAGACCGCACCAGACCCTGGCGACTACATCCTCAACACCGGGGTGACGGCGGCCAGCTATCGGATTGAAGCGGACATCCAATTGCCAACCAAGCCGGAAACTGGCGCTGGTTTTCTGATCCACATGCCCGAACGCGGGCGCAGACACGGCGCCACCATCGTGCGCTTCACCAACGGCGGCGATGGTCTCTTCTGGGGCATTTACGATGCCACAGGCGCCTTTGTCGGTCGGCGTGCGGTGGACATTGCCAACAAACCGGAAGGCGACAATCGCTTTCATTTGGCAGTGGATGTACGCGGCCCCAGCATGGACATCTGGGTGGATGACGAGTTGATCGCCTCCGATGTCATCATCCCGCGCGGGGAAGGCTGGATCGGCCTGGTGACGCATGGCGGCCCGGTGACGTTTGACAAGGTGCAGGTTACCCTGGAGGAGGCGGCGCCATGAAAGCTGATGTTTTGGCAATGCCTGGCGTGCGCAGCGCAACGCAGTATGCGCGCCACACCGCACTACAACTGGGCGCGGCAGCGCAGCGGCTTGATTGGGTGTTGCTGCCGATGCTGGCCTTTGCTTTGTCGCGCATGTTGATCTTTGCCGTAGGGTTGATCGGCGACACCTTCTTCGAAACCGACCCTGGGCATTGGGTCGCAGCGCCCGATAATCCTTTCTTGAGTTTGTGGGCGAAGTGGGATAGTCAATGGTATGTGCAGATTGCGCGGCAAGGCTACTTCATCCGACCGGGGCAACAGAGCAATGTCGCCTTCTTTCCACTCTATCCGCTCACCATGCGCATCGTGGCGCGCATCTTGAGTGTTGACGTGGTTTTTGCTGGCTTTCTGGTGAGCAATTTTTGTTTTCTTGGTGGGCTAATTTTTCTGTACCGGCTGGCGGCGTTGGAGTTGGGCGACCGCACGGCTGCGCAGCGCACAGTGTTCTATCTGGCTTTCTTTCCGACGGCGTTCTTTTTCAGCGCCGTCTACACCGAAAGCCTCTTTTTGCTGCTGACGGTGGCGACGATGTATTTTGCCCGCACACGGCACTGGTTGCTGGCGGCGTTGTGTGGCATGTTGGCTTCCGCCACCCGCAATATCGGTGTGCTGATGTGGGGGCTGGTGATGTGGGAGTGGCTGCGTGCTGGCGGCTGGCGCATCACTTCCATGCATCGTAGGAAAAGCTGGCGCAGTCTGTGGGCATATCTACGGCGTCACTGGGATCAGCCGTTGATCATTGCGATGATTCCAGTGGGATTGCTGCTTTTCATGCTCTTTCTCAAGCAGAACTTTGATCGACCTTTGCTCTTCATCGAAATTCAGTCAACCTGGAATCGCGAGAATATCGGCCCGTTCGCCGTGCTGCTACGCGATATCCCCCGCATCTTTGAGGTGGAGATCAAGCGCTGGTATTTTACACATGTCTTCAATGTGACAGCAACGCTGTTGGCGTTGGGGATGACGCCTTTCATCTGGCGTAAGTTGGGGGAAGGCTACGCGCTCTATGTGCTGATCCTGATTCTGGTGCCCATCACCAGCTCACTGGGCAGCGTTGCGCGCTATGTGCTTCCCCTCTTTCCGCTCTTTATCGTCTTAGGCGGGTGGGGGCGCCGCGCCGCCGTCGATCATACGATTCTCAGCACATTTGCCATCTTGCTGGGGCTGTTGACGACGATCTTCGTGAACTGGATCTTTGTGGCGTAACAGGATGACGCGGATCGAGCGAATTTGCGCTGAGCCGAATTGCGGAAATCTGCAGAAGCCACATCGTCTGCGTTCCATTCCAACCGGCGGAACAATTGCAAATGATGCAGGACACGCGTATTGTCCCAGTTCCATTTAACTGCCAAAACGTTCTCGCGCCGGGATGACTTCCAGCACCTGACAGGCAGTTTCGTAGCGACCGAAGCTGGGCATGAGGTAGACACCCTGCACATAGGGCAATTCCTTCAACTCCAATAGTAATTCTTGCGCCATTTTCACGCCTTCTTGCCGTCCATTGGCGCCAGCCTTGCGCATCCGCTCCAGCGCGTCCTCGCTGAGGGTGATGCCGGGCACTTCGTTGTGCAGGAAGGAGGCATGTTTGTGCCCTTGCAACGGCAGCACGCCGATCAGCACCGGCACGGGGAATGTACCGTGCCGCTCTTCGTAGAGCGTGACAAAGTTCACCCAAAGCTGTGGGTCGAAGATCGGCTGCGTCATTGTAAAGTGCGCGCCGCCGCTGACCTTCTGATGGAAACGGTCGACCTCCTGCACCAGGTCACTGCGCGTTGGGTCACAGGCGACCGCAATCGTGAAGCCGCCTTTCTGCCCCATATCCTGCCCGGCCAC
>DGFH01000340.1:51685-71903 GCA_002391565.1 Anaerolineales bacterium UBA3905 | reverse complement strand
GAGACAGGCGCTGACCGACGAGGTCGAACGCCAGGCCGCGCCCCTATTTCCGCCAGATCGACGAGCATGGCGGCGTGCTGCCCGCCATCGAGGAAGGCTTTTTCCAGCGCGAGATCACCGAAGCTGCGGTGCGCTTCCAGCGCGAGGTGGAGAACGGGCGTCGCGTCATCGTCGGCGTCACCGATTTTCGCAGCGGTGAACAGCCGCCCACGCCCTTGCTCAAGATGGACGCCGACGGCTATCGGCGCCAGGTGGCGCGCTTGCGCGAGGTGCGCCGCACACGCGACAACCGCGCCGTCACCCAACGCCTGGCAGAGCTTGCCCGCGCTGCGCGCCGCGACGATGTCAACCTGATGGCGCCGATCCTCGACGCCGTCAACGAATATGCGACGCTGCAGGAGATGATGGATGTGCTGCGCGAGGCGTGGGGCGTCTACGAGGAGCCGGTGATTCTATAAATGGATGCTTTTTTAAGCTTTCACGCCCCAGGTTTCTGGTTGGTGCTGGCGCTGTTGACAGGTGTGATCGTGTTGGGCGTGCGCCCCTATTTACCGCGCGGCGTGCGGCAATGGAGCATACTCGGCTACTGGGGACTGCTCCCCTACCTGGCGCTGATCACCGGCGGCGTATCGCCACGATTGATGGGCATCATGTACATCGACTGGCGAGCGAGTCTGACGTTGGGCGTTGGGCTGGCGCTGGCGCTGATAGCCCTGGCAGGTGTGGCGCGCATCGCGCTTTTGGCCGACCAGCGCGTCATAGACGGCACAGCGCCGGCGCAGGGATGGAGCAGGCTCGTCATTGGTGGTGGTGTGAGCGGAGTCGAAGAGTGGTTTTGGTGTTTTCTGCGGGGAGCAGTAGAGGAAACGCTCATGTTGTCGCAATTATCGTTGGATGCGCCAACTTATTGGTCAATCTGGATTGCGGCAGCATTGGCTTTACCTTTTGCGCTGTTCAATCAAGCAAATGCGCACCAACGGCTCATCAAAGTCGCGATCCTGGTAATGACTTCGATCCTCTTTTTCTACACACGCAACTTCTGGCTCTGCTGGGCGGTGCATGCCATTGCCTGGCTGCTGCTCGCCCAGCCTGTCGCTGTGCAGGTTCACTCTACAGGAAGAAGCCAAGCACCACGATCACCGCAAAGAGAATAGCGGAAACGATCAGGAGATAGCGCAAATCCCTGAAAACATAACCATATTCAGCTTTCCAGTTGATCTGCTCCGAGGTGCGCGGCGCAGCTGCGGTCTGGGCTGTGGCGGCGGGAGTCGTTGCCGTGCTTTGCAGGATGTTCTGCTCGCTCTGCTTGTAGAGCTGGCTATAGTTGCTCGGATTGGCGGCGCTGCGCCCCTTGGTCGGTCTGGGCTTGTTGACGGTCATCTCGACATCCTTCTCAACTCACAAATTGTTGATTTCCAAAACCATATTATCCAGCAATCAGCGGCGCTGCGCAAACCGAATGCACTCTGGCATACGCCTAAAGCAAGCCTATGCTCTGCAACACGTCCAGCACCTTGGGCAGTGGCTGCTGCCAGAGCCACTCGACGCGCAGCCAGAAGCCAGGCAAAGCGCGGGCGTGATATTCGCCCTGTTCGCCGGCGTACACCAGATGATATCGCTCGCCCTGGAGCTGATAGAATTCCGCCCACCGTCGCTGTGGATCGATCAGCCAGTATTCCGGCACGCCGCCTGCTTCATATTCAATAAACTTCTCACCGCGGTCGCGCCCTGCGCTCTCCGGCGAAATGATCTCTACGACCAGATCGGCCGGGCCGTCGAGGTAGTTTTTTTTGCGGCGATCGAAGTGGCTTTTGTCAACAAAAAGCAGATCGGGTTCTCGACCATGCGCCAACTTCATCTGAAAAGGAGCGGCACGGATCACACCTAAATCGCGCATTTCGACGAAAACCCTGAGGAGAGCGGTCAAAAAAGCAGCAATATCCTGGTGTTCATCCGACGCAGGACTTGTCATAACAACTTTCCCATCCACCCATTCTGCCAACGTATCTTCGTCCGCCCAAGCCAGGAACTCCTCGTAGCTCATTTTCTCTGGAACCGGCGGCGCCAGCAGCACCTCCAGCAGACGGCGGCGCAATATGTTCGCGGAGGATGGGCTATCAGCCGCTTCCGGTAGAGCACGGGCATCGATTGGATCGGCAACTCCTGAACTCATGCTTCACCTCCTGGCGAGATGATACCACAGGCGCAAAACTTATGCAGCGGGCCGATCATGCCCTCCGGCTATGCCTTCATCCGTCGCGGCGCTCTGGCGCGGACAGCCATCGCTAATGTTTGTGCTTCCGGCAAGCGAAAAGCGATCAAGATTGCTGAATAGGCAATGATCCCGGCTCCGCCCGCCAGTACGACCATCAGCAGTGCGCCCAGGAAGCCATCCGGCAGCCATCCTGCCAGCAGCATCGTTGTGGCGAAGGTCGCCGCCGCCATGACGACGCTCGCCAGTGTGATCGCGATGAAACCTGCCAGCGTGCCGGCTTGTAGCCGCCCGACCACGCGCCAGAGCAGCAGCAACATGATCGCGACATGACCGGCCTGTTTGGCCGTGTCCGCCCAGACCAGCCCCAGGTAGCCGAGCGGCTGCACCAACGCCAACGCTGCAATCGTATAGACGCCGACGCTGATGACCCCGACCAGCGCCGGCAGCCAGGTGTTGAAGCGAGCGTAAAAGGCAAAGTTGAGGGGGAAATCGATGGCGGCGAAAATCATGCCGAGCAGGTAGATATTCAGCGCGCGTACGACCTGCGCCGTGTCCGCCGCCGTAAATGCCCCGCGTTCGAAGAGAAGCTGCGTCACCGGCGCGCCTAGCAGCCACAACAGGACGCCGGCGGGCAGGATCAACATCCACACCATGCGCAGGCCGCGCCCCAGCGTCTGACGATAGGCTTGCTCGTCGCCGGCGGCGTAGAACTGGCTCAATCGCGGCAGTGCGGCCAGCGAGATCGCCACGCTGATCAGCCCGAGCGGCATCTGCTGTAAGGTTGTGGCGTTCGCCATCCAGGCGATGCTTTGGGCGCCCGTGCCACTCGCCAGCCGCCGATCCAGCCCGACCTGGAAGAGGCTGACGACCAGTCCGGCCGCAATCGGCAGATAGAGCCAGAGAATGCGCCGCAACGCCGGGTGACGCCATTGAAGAGTGAGCGCCAGCGGTACGCCAGCGCGACGGACATCGACAGTCATCAACGTCAGCTGCGCCAGGCTGCCCAGCAGCAACCCAATCGCCAGGCTGAAGATGCCGACGACGGACGCCAGCAGCGGCGCGGCCAAGACGATGCCCAGGTTGAAAACCGCCGTGGCAATGGCAGGGAAAGTGAAACGCTGGAGTGCGTAGAGCACCGCCATCAACACGCCAGCCAGCGAGAGCAACCAGACCACTGGCGCCAGCCAGCGAATCAACTGTGTGGTCAGCGTCAGCAGCGTCGGGTCGGCGTCGCGGAAGCCGCCCGCCAGCAGCAGCGTCAGCGCCGGCGCCGTAATCTCCAGTGCGATCACCAACAGTGTGAGTACGACAACGAAGACGGCGATCAGCGCACCGACGACCTGGGCGAAGTCGCGGCGGCTGCGGCGGGCATAATCGCTGAGCACAGGCACTAACGCTGCGCTCAACATGCCGCCGACGAGGAAATCGTAGAGCAGGGTGGGCACTTGCGCCGCCACGCGAAATGCGCTCACCTGTCCTGTGGCGCCAAAGAGCGCGGCGATGACGATTTCGCGCACGAGGCCCAGTACGCGGCTCGCCAGGTTGCCAACTGCCAGCACGCTGGCCGACCGCGCCAATCCACGCATCGGCGGCTGGGTCGCTTCCATTTTGTCATCGGGAACGCGCATCGCTGGCATCCAGGTTCACTATTCAGGCAAATCAATAATAGCACGCGGATCACGCAGATCGAGCAGATAAACGCAGACTTCAAATCCGCAATGCTCTGCCTGATCCGCGCAATCCGCGTGCTATTCTGCAGTCACCTCACGCGTTCACGCCAGGACGGCGACGCGCGGCGATGCAAACTCACGCGGGTCGGCGCGCCAATCGATGGCGTGACCGGCTTCCAGCTCTTCCAGGAAACGCGTGGCCGACATCGCTGCGCCGCAACCCTGCCCGACGCTGGTGGCGACCTGTTTAAAGACCTTATCCTGAATTTCACCGGCGGCGAAGACGCCCGGCACGTTGGTGCGATACTTGCGGTCGGTGATCAGATGGCCGTCCTCATCCAGTTCCAACTTGCCGGGGAACAACTCATTGTTGGGCAGATGACCGACAAAGATGAAGACGCCGTCGGTTGTCAGGAAGCCTTCCTCACCGGTGAGGGTGTTTTGCGTCTTGACGCCGGAAACCGCGCCATTCTCACCCATGATCTCCGTGACGACGGTGTTCCATAGCACTTCGATCTTTTCATTGGCAAAGACGCGATCCTGCAGAATCTTGCTGGCGCGCAACTTATCGCGGCGATGGAGGATGCGCACGCGGCTGGCGTAGCGCGTCAGGAAGAGCGCCTCTTCCGCCGCACTATCGCCGCCGCCAACGACCAGCACATCTTTACCCCGGAAGAAGAAGCCATCACATGTGGCGCAATAGCTGACGCCTTTGCCAGTGAATTCCTTTTCCCCCGGCACATTCAGATAGCGCGGACGGGCGCCGGTGCAAACAATGATGGTGCGGGTGCGATATTCGGCGCCGTTCTCGGTGCGCACGATGAAGGGATGTTGATCGACGACGATCTCCTTCACGTAGTCGAACTCGACGCGCGTGCCGAACTTCTCCGCCTGCATCTTGAACTTCTCGACCAGCTCCGGCCCGCTCAGGCTTTCTGGAAAGCCAGGGTAGTTCTCGATGTCGTAGGTGATGCTGACCTGACCGCCATAGTCGTTGCCGGTGATCAACAACGGCGACAGGTCGGCGCGCGCCGCATACAAGCCGGCTGTAAAACCCGCCGGGCCGCTGCCGATGATGATGACATTTTCAACCGACGCTTGTTCGGCGGCGCTGTGTCCATTGGTGGTTGTCATGATCTGCTCCTGAATCCACTACATTTTTTATAGCGGAATTATAACCAGCACAGGTGAACAAGTCAAAGTCGCCAATCTGATCATCACGGCGAGGGGCAAAACGGCGCTATCGATCTTGCCGCCAGAAGTAGATGCGGTTCTCAACCGCAGATTCTCGGTGCGTGCACGATGTGGTCAAACGGTGAGATCACGCCGCTGCGAGCGGCGTCTACATGAGAAGCAGATGCGGTTCTCAACCGCAGATTCTCGGTGCGTGCACGATGTGGTCAAACGGTGAGATCACGCCGCTGCGAGCGGCGTCTACGGTGAAGGGCTGTGATCGATGGGGACGTCCTTCTACGTTACGCCAAGTTCACCGCAGCGCTCCATGATAATGGTCGCGCCGACGATGGCGGCGGTTTCGGCGCGCAAAATGCGGCGCCCCAAGGTCACCACCTGCCAGCCACGCGTGACGAGCATTTGCACCTCGTTGCGCGTAAGTCCGCCCTCTGGCCCGACCAGCAACGCCAGTGCAGGCGGTGTGCTGCTGTGTGCGCACAGTGCGGCGATCACACTCCCTAGAGAGGGCGCCTCCATCGCATCCTCCCAGGCGACGAAACCGTGTACACCGGGCGCTAACCCGACCGCATCCAGCGCAACGGCGGCAGCCAGTTCCGGTGGACGGGTGCGCCCGCATTGCTCGATGGTTTCGCGCAGAATGGTGCGCCAGCGCGCGTCCTTGCCCGCCAGCGCCGCCGCCGGGCGCACGATGCTACGCTCGCTCACCACCGGAACGAAGCGACTCACACCCAACTCTGCGCCTTTCTGGAGCACCCAGTCGAATTTATCCTGTTTGAGGGTGCATTGATAGAGTGTGAGATGAAGATGCGGGTCAGTGGCGACAGCACGCACGGCGTGAATGTCACCGGTGGCAGCGCGCGGCGTAAGCGCGGTCAGCGTAGCCAGATATTCGTTGCCGTCGCCGTTAATGAGGGTGATGGCGGCGCCGGGCGTCAGTCGCAGCACCACAGCGAGCTGATGCGCTAGCGCATCGAGACGGCATGACGCGCCAACGCGCAGAGCATCCTCGACAAAAAAACGATGACGCGCCGGCCAAGTCTCAAGTGTCACGGCTCATTCCTTGCGCACCACCAACGCCACCCAATCGCCTTCCTGCTTGCGGTCGACAAGTGTACAGCCGTGACGTTGAGCGGCGTCGATGACCAGGGGTGCACGCTCTTCGATGATGCCGGATAGAATGAGCAAACCGCCTGACTTCAGCGGCTCGGCCAGCGGCGGGTAGTCGTAGGCGGCGTCGAAGAGCTTGACCAGCACCTCGGCCAGAATGTTGGCGACAATGAGATCAAAGCGACCGGCCATACCCGGCGGCACACTGCCCGGCTGTACGGTGATCCCCGGTTGAGAGTTCAACGGCACGTCGTTGCGCTGTGCGTTTTCCTGCGCCACTTCGACGGCGATGGGGTCGATGTCGGTCGCCAGGATCGACGCCGCGCCCAGCTTGTGCGCTACGACCGCCAACACGCCGCTGCCGGTGCCGACATCCAGCACGATGTCGCCGGGATTGACCCTCTCCTCCAGCGCAGCAATGCAGAGGCGCGTGCTGGGATGCAAGCCGGTGCCAAAGGCCATGCCGGGGTCAAGCTCGACCAGGATATCGTCGGACGCAGCTTCCACGCTCTCCCAGCTCGGTTTGAGGAGGATGTGACGCCCCACGCGCAGCGGTTTATAGAAGCGCTTCCAGGCGTGCGCCCAATCCTCTTCGCGCCATTCACGGAGCTGCGGCTCTGGGATCGGATAGATGCGCGAGAGGAACCAGAGACCTTCTTCGATCTGGCGGCGAATCTGCGCGCCGCGCTCGCCCGGTTTGATGTAGGTCTTGACGACGATGCGAAACTCACCGGCAATCGGCTCGCCGAAGTCGTCGTAGCCGGTCGTCTCGATCACGGCGCCGCCGCCGCTGGCCTCGCCGGCTTCGCTGTCGGCGTCGTAGTCGCCGCCGTTAAAACGGTTGAAGAGTTCACTGACCGCCTCGGCGGCTTCGGCGTCACATTCGACGGAAATTTCTAAGATGGTGGACATAGGCGTTGATTGTGAGATTGGAGATTGTGAGATTGGAGATTGTGAGATTGGAGATGGGCGATTAGGCGATGAAGTGGCTGGGGGTAGTTGCAAGCCAAGCGCTCAATCCACAATCGCCCAATCACCTAATTTTTCAATCTCCAATCTCTAATCTGACCCAAAAAGACGGTCAAAGAAGCCCTTCGACTCCTCGCGCGTGGAGCTTTCGCCGAAGGTGCGGGCGAGTTGGCGGAAGAGTTCCTTCTGTTCCGCTGTGAGCTTAGTCGGCACCTCGACGCGGGTAGTGATGATCATGTCGCCGCGCCCGTTGCGCTGCAGGTGTGGCACGCCTAACCCACGCTTGCGGAATTGTGCGCCGGTTTGTGTGCCGGGCGGCACTTCGATAGTCTCGGTTGCACCGTCCAGGGTGGGAATCTTGATCGTGGCGCCCAATGCCGCCTGCGCGACATTGATCGGCAATTCCAATAGAATATCGCTGCCATTGCGCACAAAAAATTTGTGTGGCGCCACCGAAACGACGACGTACAGATTGCCCGGCGGCCCACCAAATTGGCCAGCTTCGCCCTCGCCCGCCAGCCGGATGCGTGTGCCTTCATCGACGCCAGCGGGAATCTTCACATTGAGTTTGCGCGTCACGCGCACGAACTTGCGCCCGCGACATTTGGTGCAGGGAGAGGGGATCACCTCCCCGGCGCCATTGCAGGTTGGGCAGGGGGAAGCGGTCACGATAGTGCCAAAGAGCGGGCTTTGCTGACGCCGCTTCACCTCGCCGCTGCCGTTGCAGGTGGCGCAGACGACCGGCGCCGTGGGCGGTTCGGCGCCGCTGCCATGACAGTGGTCGCATGCCTCCATACGCGGGATTTCCAGATCGCGTTCAGCGCCAAAGATGGCCTCTTCGAAAGTGAGGCGGATGTCGGCGCGCAGGTCCGCGCCACGGCGGGGCTGACGGCGATTCGAGCTGCCGCCAGAGCGCCCGCCAAAGCCGCCGAACAATTCCTCAAAGATGCTGCCCAGGTCACCGAAGCCACTCATGTCGGCGTTATAGCCGCCGCCTGCGCCTTGCAATCCGGCATGGCCGTAGCGATCATAGATGGCGCGCTTCTCATCGTCGGAGAGCACCTGGTAGGCTTCGTTGATCTCCTTGAAGCGCACTTCGGCGTCATCCGATTTATTCACATCGGGGTGATATTGTTGCGCCAGTTTGCGAAAGGCTTTTTTGATTTGATCTTTGTTAGCGTCGCGCGGGACGCCAAGCGTCTCGTAATAATCTTGTTTATCCATGATCAGCGATGCGTCACTCCCAGTTGATGATCCAGGCGCAAAGACCGGCCAACGCAATCGTTGCGCCGATCAGCGCGGCCCACTGCAGGGGTTCAAAGCCGACATGGCGCGCGCTGAAGTATAGAATGATCACCATGCCAAGCGCCAATACTAACCAGTTAGAAAGGATTGGGTGCTCGATCCAGAATTGTTTTAGTGCGTTCATCTTTCCCTTTGCGCGCAATCGATGCGCTTGATTACGTTGCCGCGCTCAATATCGTTCCAGATGGAATCTAGTTGGGCGTACAAAACGCGCCAGTCGCCATTATTTTCAATAACACGCGTGGCGTGCTTGATTTTTTCAGCCTGTGACGACTGCGCCGACATACGCTGGCGCGCTTCGGCCTCGCTCATGCCGCGCGTTTCCATCAGGCGGCGCAACTGAATCGCTTCATCGGCGACAACCACCCATACTTCATCACAAAGACGCAGTAGACGACCGGATTCCAATAGTTTGATGGCTTCGATCACGACAACCGGCGCAGTCGTGGTCGCCAGGGTTTGCTGCGCCAGTTCAAAGACCGCCGGGTGGACGATGGCCTCTAACTGCGCCAGCTTCGTTGCGTCGGCAAAGACGATGGCGCCAAGCGCCTGTCGATTGATGCCGCCATCGGCCGCCAGGATGGTTGGGCCAAAGGTCGCTACGACTGCAGCGTAGGCGGCGGCGCCCGGCGCCATCGTCTGGTGCGCCAGCTTATCGGCGTCGAGCACAGCGGCGCCGCGCTGCTGCAAATAGGCGAGTACGGCGCTCTTGCCAGTGGCGATATTTCCTGTCAATCCGATCGTTAGCGGTCGATTCACAAGCGAATAGTATATCACAGGTGTGAAGGGTGACCGAAGTCCGAATTGTTTCCGCGACAATTTACGCTGATTGACAAATGAAAAACCGTCACCTATAATCCCTTGCGCTGGCAAGAAACCAACATAATCTATGCTTCCTCCGTATAGCCAGGCGCCTTGCCAGGATAGACTCTACCGCTGCGTCAATGAAGCTAAGAGATGAATCGTGCTCAACAGAGATGACCTCCCATCGCTGTTGGAGATAGATGCTGTAGTTTGCTCAAGCATTCGACTGTTCGAGTCAAGATTCGTCATCACTTGTACAAGGAGAGAACGAGATTATGCGTATGAGAACTGTATCGCTTGCACTGTTGCTCATTCTGGCGATGGTGGTTTCTGCTTGCGCACCGGCGCCTGAACCCTCTGCGCCAGCGCCAGCAGCGACGGAAGCGCCCGCCGCCGACGCTGCTGCTACGGAACCGCCCGCCGAAGAACCGGCTGCCGGAGAAGCGGCGCCGGCCGCCAGCGGCACGGTGATCAAGGTCGCCACTCAGTCACCGTTGAGTGGCCCCCAGTCTGTGTTGGGCACCGCCATCAAGAACGGGGCGCAGTTGGCGCTGGAGCAAAATAGCGCCAAGCTGCAAGAGATGGGCTTCACCGTCGAACTGGCGCCTTTTGACGATCAGGCCACGCCGGACACGGGCGTTGCCAACGCCAAGCAGATCGTGGGCGACCCGGCCGTGCTTTGTCTGGTCGGTCACCTGAACAGCGGTGTGGCGATCCCCAGCTCAGAGGAATATCACAATGCACAGCTGGCAATGGTCTCGCCGGCCAACACCAACCCGCTGATCACCACGCGTGGCTACCCGGAAGTCAACCGCATTGTTGGGCGTGATGACGTGCAAGGTGTGGTGGGCGCCGAATTCGCCAACACAGAGATGGGTGTGAAGAGCGTCTATATCTTGCACGACAAGACGGCCTATGGGCAGGGCATTGCTGAGTTCTTCCGTCAGAAGGCCGAGGAGCTGGGCATGAACGTGCTCGGCTTCGAGGGCACCGAAGAGCAGGCGAACTTCGACAGCGTGTTGACGCCGATCCTGGCGGCCAACCCCGATCTGGTCTACTTTGGCGGCATTTACAGCCAGGGTGGCCTGATCCTCAAGCAAATGCGAGAGAAGGGCATCACGGCGCAATTCCTCGGCCCGGATGGCCTGGACAGCTCCGAGATGGCGAATCTGGCGGGCGACTATGTTAAAGACATGTACTTCACGACGACGGCTGGTCCGTTGAGCCTCTTCCCCAAGGCGAAGCAGTTCATTGCGGACTACGAGGCGCGCTTTGGCGAACAGGTGCAGCCGTATGCGGCTGAGGGCTTCGACGCCATGAACATCTGTCTCAATGGCATTGCGGCTGCGGTTGAAGCAAATGGCGGCGCCCTACCATCGCGGGCGCAGGTGGCGGCCGCCGTGCGCGCCACGGCCGACTACGACGGCATCACCGGCATGAAGACATTCAACGAGATTGGCGACCTGACCGTGGCGCAATACTTCGTCAAGCAGGTCAAGTCCTCGGACCCGGCTGAGTGGGGTGCGGCAGAAGTTGTGAAGGTGCTCGACATTCCGGCGCCTGCTTCCAACTAATTTCTCCTGTTTAGATTCGTATGAGGACGGTGCAGGTTGTGACGTTGAAGAGACAGCAACCTGCACCGTCTCTCTATCCACCACCGGCCGAAAACGACTACATCTGTCCTCAGGCAAACCTGTGAGGAGTCGTCATGCACCTGCGTAGAGTCAATCCTTTCAAAGAAATTCTGCGCCCGTTGGGGCAGCTGCTGATCTTTATCGCTGGAAGCGCGGTTGTCATTTCGGCGATTACACTGCTCCTGGCGGTGCTCTTGCGCCCCACACGCATAGATATCGACATTCTGCAAACAACGCTTGTATTGTTGCCGCAGGTGTTGATTGATGGCATCACACTTGGTTTCATGTACGCAATCATCGCCATGGGCTACACGATGGTCTACGGCGTGCTGGAGTTTATCAATTTTGCGCACGGTGAATTTGTGATGTTTGGCGCGTTTGCCGGCGTCGAGTTGTTGATCTGGCTGAATGCGCAAGGGATGCTGAAAACGGCTGAACTTGGGTTAGCGCTGGTCTGGATCACGCTGGCAGTGCTGCTGGGCATGGTGGTGGCTGGCAGTCTGGCGGTTACGACTGAACGTCTGGCATATCGCCCCTTGCGGGGCGCGCCGCGCCTTGTGCCGTTGATTGCCGCCATCGGCGTTTCGTTCCTATTGCAAGATACGATGCGCTTTTTACAAAGCGCCATCAATGGCGACTTCTACCGCACCTTTCCCGAATTTGGCCCCTTTGCCCAGCGGCTGACGCTCTTTACGGTTGATATGAACGGCCGCCCCATTGATGTGGCAATTCAATACAAAGCGATCATGCTCATCGCCTTTGGTGTAGTGATGCTGGTGGCGCTGAACTACCTGGTCAATGCCACGCGCCTGGGCAAAGCGATCCGCTCTGTGGCGCAGGATCAAAAGACGGCGGCGCTGATGGGCATCGATGTCAATCGCATTATTGCGCTAACCTTTTTGATCGGTGGCGCGTTGGGCGGGGCTGCGGGCGTGCTGTGGGCGTTCCGCTTCACCCGCGTCGATCCCTACATGGGCTTCATTCCCGGCCTGAAAGCCTTTACCGCTGCGGTTCTGGGTGGTATTGGCAGCATCGTCGGTGCCATGTTGGGTGGCATGGTGCTGGGGCTGCTGGAATCCTTTTCCGCCGCCTATTTCAGCATTTTCTCCAGGGGTGCGTTTGGCGCAGAATACAAAGACATCTTTGCTTTTGGCATCCTGATCCTGGTCTTGATTTTCCGACCGCAGGGTCTGTTGGGCGGCAAGACAACGCAGAAAGCGTAGGGGGAAGCTGATGAGCGCACAAGCCACATCGACAAATCGATTTTTGCAGATCTTCAGCGGGCCGTTTGGCGCCCTACTGGCATTGCTCTATGCTGTCGGCGTCACCTACGTCTTAACGCTTGACCCGCGTTCGCTGCTGGGCCGCTTGCTGTTGTTCAGCGCACTGGCGTTGATCTATTTCATCCCTCAACGCCCCGCCGTCAAGTTTCTCCTGGGCGCCATGCTCGTATTGATGGTGGTGCCCGCTATTGGCCTGCGCAACCCCTTCTTGTTGGAGATCGGCTTCCAGGTGGCGGTCTTTGCAACCCTGGCCCTGGGGTTGAATGTTGTGGTAGGTTTTGCCGGGTTGCTCGATCTGGGTTACATCGCCTTTTTTGCCGTCGGTGCATACCTTTGGGCGTTTTTTGGGTCGCAGCAAATCTGGCATGTCGATGAACCGCCCGGCACATTCACGGTCTATGCAACCTTTCCCTTTGCAGCGTGGTGGTTCTGGCTTTTCATTCCGCTTGGAATTCTGGCTGCCGCTGGCATGGGTATCATTCTGGGTTTCCCTGTGCTGCGGCTGCGCGGCGATTATCTGGCAATCGTCACCCTCGGTTTTGGCGAAGTGATCCGTGTGCTTGCCAACAACCTGGACAAACCGATCAACTTGACAAACGGGCCGCAGGGCATCACCCCGATCCAGCGCCCTCCACTACCTGAGTTCCTGACCAGCCCGGAGTTGCTGGCAACGTTGTCGCGCTGGGCAGGGAGACCCATCAACGCCAACGACGTCTATGGCTTCTTCTTCTATTTTTTGGGGCTGTTGATTCTCGGTTTCACGATTATCATTGCGCGACGTCTGGATCGCTCCAAACTGGGGCGTTCCTGGACGGCGATCCGTGAAGACGATGTGGCCGCCGTGGCGATGGGCGTCCCCTTGCGCCGCACCAAACTAACCGCTTTTGCCATCGGCGCCGCCTTCTCGGGGGCGATGGGCGTGCTCTACGCGGCCAACCGCACCTTTGTCAGCCCAGAGACCTTTTCACTCACGGCGTCGATCAGCATCCTGGTAATGGTCATTCTGGGTGGGCTGGGCAGCATCCCCGGCGTGGTGATGGGCGCAGCGGTGGTCACCCTGCTCAACATCGACATCTTACAGTCGTTGTCGCTACAACTTAGCAGCTTGCGCCAGGGCCCGGATTTGATCCCATTGTTGGGCATCCCCTGGAAAGAGCTGCCGACGCAACTCGACCCGGCGCGCTATCAACGCTTCTTTTTCGGCCTGTTGCTGATCTTGATGATGATCTTCCGTCCTGAAGGCATGGTGCCGGCCGAGCGCGCCCGTCTGGAACTACACGAAGAAGAAGGGGAGGCAATCCCTGATGCTGAGCTTGAAGGAGACCTTGCGCCGGATGAAAAGCTGGCCGACTAGCCAGGGGCGCACACAGGGAGCAGAGCAATGAGCGTCATTCTTGAACTTACCAAAGTCACCAAACGATTCGGTGGGTTGGTGGCGGTGAACGCCGTCGATCTGCGCATCGAGACCGGCAGCATCTCCAGCGTCATCGGGCCGAACGGCGCAGGCAAAACCACCATTTTCAACACGATTACCGGCATCTACAAGCCAGAAGAAGGGGATATTCGCTTCGATGGACAAACGATCGTCGGTATGCGTCCGGATCGGATCACTGCGCAAGGAATGTGTCGCACCTTCCAGAACATTCGCCTCTTCCACAACATGACGGTGCTCGAAAACATTCTGGTTGGCGCCCATACCAGAACGCCCAGCACAGCCTGGGGCGCCGTCTTGCGGACACGCCATTTCAAGCAAGCCGAGGAGGAAGCGCGCCAGGAAGCACAGCGGTTATTGCTTTATGTTGGGCTGCCACGCGGGTTGGGCGATCAGCTGGCGCGCAACCTGCCCTACGGCCAACAACGCCGCGTGGAGATCGCCCGCGCGTTGGCCTCCAAACCAAAACTGATCCTGCTCGACGAACCAACCGCAGGAATGAACCCGCAGGAGACCGAATCCGCCACCCGGCTGTTCCGCAAATTGCGCGACGACCTGGGCATCACCGTCGTGCTCATCGAACACGACATGAAGGTCGTGATGGGCATTTCGGAGCGCATTTCGGTGATTGATTACGGTCAGAAGATTGCAGAGGGTACGCCAGCGGAAGTGCGCAAAGATCAACGTGTGATCGAGGCCTATCTCGGTCGCCACGCCGAGAGCACGACGATTTCGATGCACTGAGGTGCACACTATTAGTGGAGAGTGGGTGCATGAGTACACCTGTTTTGGAACTCGCCGATGTCCATACCTATTACGGCAAGATTCACGCTCTCAAGGGCGTCTCGCTCACCGTCGGCAAAGGCGAGATCGTCACATTGATCGGCAGCAACGGCGCCGGCAAGAGTACAACGCTGCGCACCATCTCCGGGCTGCTTCGCCCCCGCCAGGGGGATGTCCGGCTCAATGGTCAATCGATCACATCGACGCCGCCGCATAAGATTGTGGAGAGGGGCATCGGTCATGTGCCAGAGGGACGCGGCGTCTTTCCGGCGCTGACGGTGCTGGAAAATCTGGAGATGGGCGCGTTCCTGCTGCGCAACGACGCCGAATTCAAGCGCCGCATCGAGCTGGTCTTTCAAGTCTTTCCCCGCCTGCTGGAGCGCATCGAACAGAAGGGCGGCACCCTTTCTGGCGGTGAACAGCAGATGCTTGCCATCGGGCGTGGTCTGATGCAGCAGCCCGACATCTTGCTCCTCGACGAACCGTCGATGGGGTTGGCGCCACTGCTCGTGGAAGAGATTTTCAACATCATCCGCCGCCTCAATGAGGAGCACGGCACGACGATTCTGCTAGTCGAACAGAACGCACAGGCTGCGCTCCAGGTCGCCGACCGCGCTTACGTCCTCGAAACCGGTCGCATCACGATCAGCGGCACCGCACAAGAGATGCTTCACGACCCCAAGGTTGTTGCAGCATATCTCGGCCTGTAGCAACGCTGAGACGAGGAGATTGGGCGATTGGCAAGCTCCAATCTCCTCGTCTCTCAATCTCACACACTTATCCCTATTCCCTATGTCGCTACCAACAACGGCTCAAATCGTCATCATCGGCGGCGGTGTGATGGGCGCCAGCACGGCCTATCACCTGGCGCGGCGCGGCTGCACCGATGTTGTACTGCTCGAACGACAACCTTTCTTTGGCATGGGCGCCACCGGCAAATGTGCAGGCGGCATCCGCTATCAATTTTCCACTGCGATCAATATTCGCTTATCGTTGTTAAGCCTGCCCATGTTGGATCGCTTCGAGGCCGAACTGGGGCAGGCGATCGGGCTGCGGCGCGATGGTTATCTTTTCTTGTTGACCAACGAAGCCGACGTCGCCGCCTTCCGCCGCCACGTGGCGTTGCAACACAGCCTCGGCGTGCCGACAGAGTGGCTCGACGGTGATGAGGTGCGTCGCCGCGTACCGTTGCTGGCCGCCGATGATGTCCTGGCCGGGACATTTCATGCCGACGACGGGCTGGCCGATCCGAACAGCGTTGTCATGGGCTACATCAATGCAGCGAAGCGCCTGGGCGTGCGCGCCTACACCGGCATCGAGGTTACCGGCATCTCTACCGGGCAAGGCCGCATCACGGGCGTCGTCACCAGGGAGGGTGAGATCGCCTGTGAGGGGGTTGTCAACGCCGCCGGCCCCTGGTCGGCGCGCGTGAGCGAGATGGCCGGCGTTCCCTTGCCGGTCACGCCGTTGCGCCGCCAGATGTTGACGACGACAGCGCTGCCGGAGATGCCAGCGGATTTCCCCTTCATCATCGACTTTGCTCAGAGTCTGTACTTCCACCGCGAGGGGGCCGGGTTGCTCACCGGGCAGTCCAATCCACACGAGCAGCCGGGCTTCGATGAAAGCGTCGATCTGGCGTGGGAATTGACGCACATGGAAGCAGCCATCCAGCGACTGCCCATTCTGGCGCGCGCAGGACGTGCAGCACACTGGGCCGGCCTCTACGAAGTGACGCCGGACGCCCACCCGATCATCGACGCCATTCCTGCCCTCCCAGGCTATTACGTCATCACCGGCTTCTCCGGGCACGGCTTCATGCATGGCCCTGGCGCCGGCCTCCTGCTCAGCGAAATCATTCTCGACGGCAAGGCGCATACGCTCGACATTAGCGAACTAAGCTACAGTCGCTTTGCCGACGCGCAACACGTGCGTGAGTACAACGTCATCTAGCGACCAGTTTGATATTGCTGCGCCGGGCGATACAACGCAATCACACAGAGGCGGAAGGGGGCGCTCTCAAGGTTTGTTTTTGCTCTGGATTGACACCGCCTTGCTGGCGTGTTACACTGCGTCCAATGAATTACATGCGTTGATGGAGACGAGTAACTGCCGCAACGTTCGTCAGCGAGTCCGGGAGGGTGGAAGCCGGATGAACCCTGCGACAGTGAAAATCCCTCCGGAGCAGCGGCCTGAACGAATGACCCAGTAGGCGCCGCCGGTTGGTGAACCGTTATCTTCACGGCAAACTCAGCCATCAGGCTGGCTTTGCGCAGAGCGCCTGCCGCAATCTGGCAGGAATCGAGGTGGCACCGCGGACCGACTGGCCCGTCCTCGCAAGAGGATGGGCTTTTTGTTTTGGGAGGTATAGATGGTGGATGACGAGAGCGGGTGGCGAGCAACAAGCAGCAAGCGATGGCTCATGATAAATGGTTCAAATAGCGGAAGCAATCGATCCGTTCAGACAGGAATGTGAGTTATGCCGAAAACACCACAATTCAGCGAAGTCAAGCCAACCGTCAACTACCCGGAATTGGAGGAGAACATCCTCAAGCTCTGGCGGGAGCGCAATGTCTTCCAGCGCAGCATGAAAGAGCGCGAGGGTGGCCCGGAGTACGTCTTCCACGAGGGGCCGCCAACGGCCAACGGTCGCCCCGGCATTCATCATGTGTTGGCGCGCGCCTTTAAAGATCTCTTCCCGCGCTACAAAACAATGCAAGGTTACTACGTCCAGCGGCGCGGCGGCTGGGATACGCATGGACTGCCCGTCGAGATCGAGGTGGAGAAGAAGTTAGGGCTGACCGGCAAACAGCAGATCGAGGCGTATGGCATTGCCAAGTTCAACGCGCTCTGCCGCGATTCCACCATGGAGTATATCGCCGAGTGGGAAGAGCTCACCGAGCGCATGGCCTTCTGGGTCGATCTGAAGACCGCCTACGTGACCTTTCATAACGAGTACATCGAATCGCTGTGGTGGATTCTCAAGCAATTCTGGGAGAAAGACCTGCTCTTTCAGGGTTACAAGATCGTGCCCTATTGCCCGCGCTGCGGCACCCCCCTCAGCAGTCATGAACTTTCATTAGGCTACAAAGAAGGCACCATCGACCCCAGCGTCTACGTCAAATTCCGTGTCAAGCGCGGCGAAGGGCGTTCCTTCGTGCAGAGCGGACGCTCGCCCGAAGAGGTCGAATATCTGCTGGCATGGACAACGACGCCATGGACGCTGCCGGGCAACGTAGCGCTGGCTGTCGGCGCCAACGTAGAGTATGTGCGTGTGCGCGATGTGAGCGGCGACGTGCTCACACTGGCCGCCGACCTGGCCGAGCGCGTGCTGCACCCTGGCTTCGAGGTGCTCGAACGCATGCAGGGCAGCGAACTGGTCGGCACGCACTACGAACCACTCTATCGGTTCTATCCCGTCGAGCAGGATTACTGCTATGTTGTCGCTGGCGACTTTGTCAGCACCGAAGATGGCACCGGCATCGTCCACATTGCCCCGGCCTTTGGCGCAGACGACATGGAAGTTGGCAAGAAGTACGGGTTGCCTGTGCTCCTGACCGTCGACGCCGCCGGCAAGTTCCGTCCCGAAGTCACACCCTGGGCGGGCGTCTTCGTCAAAGAGGCTGACCCGGCCATTCAGGAAGAACTGGCAAGTCGCGGGCTGCTCTACAAAGCTGGCGTCTACGAACACACCTATCCCTTCTGCTGGCGCTGCGATTCACCGCTACTCTACATGGCTCGCGAGACGTGGTATGTGCGCACCAGCGCTTATCGCGACCGCCTGGTTGCCAATAATCAACTCATCAACTGGTACCCGGAGCACATCAAAGATGGCCGCTTCGGCAACTGGCTGGAAAACAACGTGGACTGGGCGCTTGGCCGCGAACGCTACTGGGCGACGCCGATCCCGATCTGGCGCAGCGACGCGCCCGGCAGTACATACATGGAGTGCATTGGCTCTATTGCCGAGCTGGAGGAAAGGGTAGGGCGTAGGCTGGAAAAGCTAGACCTGCACCGCCCCTACGTCGATGAGCTAACCTGGCCTGCGCCTGATGGCGGCACGATGCGACGCATCAAGGAAGTGGCCGACGTCTGGTTTGACTCTGGCTCGATGCCCGTGGCGCAATGGCACTATCCATTCGAGAATCACGAAGTCTGGGCGCGACAGGCGCAGGCCGACTACATCTGCGAAGCCATCGACCAGACGCGCGGCTGGTTCTACACGTTGCACGCCGTCAGCACGCTCCTCTTCGACCGCCCGGCATATAAAAATGTGATCTGCCTCGGTCACATCCTGGCGGAAGATGGCAGCAAAATGAGCAAGAGCAAGGGCAACATTGTCAGCCCGTGGGAAGTCTTCAACACCCACGGCGCCGACGCCACGCGCTGGTACATGTACACCGCCAGCCCGCCTGGCAACAGCCGCCGCTTTTCCATCAACCTGGTCGGCGAGACGGTGCGAAGATTCTTAAATACGCTGTGGAACACCTATTCGTTCTTCGTCACGTATGCCAATCTCAGCGACTGGAGATTAGAGATTGGAGATGCGGGAGCCAATGCCCAATCCCCAATCTCTAATCTCCAATCTCAAAATCTCCTCGACCGCTGGGTGCTTTCCGAACTCAATCGTCTGGTGCGCGATGTGACCTACGCCTACGAGAACTACGATGTGCTCGGCGCCACGCGGCCGATCGCCGATTTCGTGGAAAGCCTGAGCAACTGGTACGTGCGTCTGAGCCGCCGCCGTTTCTGGGACGGCGACCCTGTAGCGCTCCAGACGCTCTACAACGTGCTGGTCACAGTCGCCCACTTGCTGGCGCCAGCGACGCCTTTTGTAGCGGAGGAGATGTATCAGAATCTTGTCATGCGCGGGGCGAGGGATGCGGGGCGAGGGGCGAGGGGCGAGGAGGAGCCAATCTCCAATCTCCAGTCTCCTAATCCCTCGTTCTCCCAATCTCCCGACTCCATCCACCTAGCGCGCTGGCCCCAGGTCAACTTCGATCTGATCGACGAGCAATTGAGCGCCGACATGGCAATGGTGCAGCATGTGACCAGCCTGGGTCATGCTGCGCGGCAGAACGCCAACCTCAAGGTGCGGCAGCCGCTGGCGCAGGTCGTCGTACGCACGCGCAACGCCGAGGAGGAAGCCGCGCTGCGCCGTCTCCAGCAATTCGTGCTCGACGAACTCAACGTCAAGGCGATGAGCTTCACCCATGCTGGCGGCGACCTGGTCGATGTGGTGGTCTTCCCCTACCCGAAGCAGCTTGGTCAAAAGTACGGCAAGGGCTACCCGAAGATCCGCCAGGCGATGAGTGGCCTGGATCAGGCTGAACTGGCCGCGCGTTTCCAGGCAGGCGAGACGGTGGAAATCGAGGCGGAAGGCGAACGCTACGCCGTAGCGCCGGAGGATGTCGAGGTGCGCGTAACGCCGCGCGCCGGTTTCAGCGTGGCGCAGGAGGCTGGCTATCTCGTCGCTGTGACCACCGAACTCGACCAGGCGCTGATCCAAGAAGGCTACGCCCGCGAATTGGTGCGCCGCATCCAGCAATTGCGCAAAGACGCCGGGCTGGAGATCAGCGATCGCATTGTCACCTATATCGCCGACTCAGACTTGATGCATGAGGTGTTGGCGCACTTTGGCGCTTATGTGCGTGAGGAGACGCTCAGCGTGGAGCTGGTGCAACTTCATGCTACGCAAGGCGACCAGGCGCCAGAGAATCTGCCCCATGTAAGCTTTGATCTGGACGGGAAGACGATAACCGTCGCGATCGGCAAAAAGTAGCCCCTGCCGACCATAAAATATAACGACAAAACAAGCGAGGCGG
>DGFH01000340.1:35634-51484 GCA_002391565.1 Anaerolineales bacterium UBA3905 | reverse complement strand
CCGCCTCGCTTGTTTTGTCGTTACAGCTACACTACGAACTTTATTACCGCTGCATCGCAGGCAGATAGAGAGATTTGTCGAGCGTCACACCTTCGATCTGCGTCGCCACCTGCGACCCATCAGCGGCTACATAACTGTTGACCCAGGCCGTGCTGGATGTTGCCAGGTTGCCATCGACCCGCGTCGATGGCGTGACCACGAAGCTACGTCCACCGATCACCCAGGTGCTATTCAGGGTGGCGCCAGCCGCCAATACACTGTCATCCAGGCTTTGGACAACGCCGATGAAACTATCATCACCAGCGCCGGGTGGGACCTGAGTCTCCATCTCGTGGATCACACGCACACCATTCACGGTGCGATACTCGACCTTGACGTAGGCGCCGACAGTCAGGACGCCGTGATCTTCCTTGAACTTGCTCTGCACGGTGCCAGAGAACTCTGTACCGCTGACCACCCACAGACCAACATAGCCGGCGCCAGGCATCGCCTCGATGAAACCGACGAATGTCGCTTCACCCGGCGCCCCCTGCGAGGACTTGAGCTTGATCTCTTTCGCCACGCGACCACCACTGCTGTCAAGCCTGAACTCGATCTTCACAGTTTCACTGATGGCAAAGGTGCCGCCCTTGGCCTTCAGTTCCGTCTGCTCTGTAACAGTGTAGGGAATGCCTGCCACGACCCAGGTGCCGATCAGTCCGCCAGCCGGAAGTTGCTCGATGACGCCAAAGGCATGACCTTCGCCACGCCCACCGTGGTGGTCATCGCCCTGATCATCATCATCCCAATCGGGCATGGCAGTCTTGATCTCGCGCGCCAGGAATGTTCCATCCTGCAGGATGTAGAATTCGACCTTGACCGTCTCTCCAACGGTGAACGGGCCATTCTTCGTCTTGAATTCCGTATCCGCTGTGGCAGTGAAGGTCAATGTGCCCACTTCCCAAATACCAACCAGACCTTGCGGGAAAGACTTCAGTTCGCCGTAGAGTTCGCCCCTGCCAATGACGCCGGCTGGCGGAGCGCCCCCGTTATCGTCACCGCTGCCATCACACTTGTAGCTGCGTTCAGTCTCCATCTCGCGCACGGTGTCAGTTGTACCCGCCACCAGGTGAATCTTGACGCACCGGCCAATGTCGAACGCACCGTATTCTTGTTTCAACTCGCTCTGCGCCGTCACGGTGTACACCTTGCCACTGACCGTCCAGGCGCCAATGGCGCCACCCACCGGCATGGCTTCAACCAGACCGTAGACTTCAGCGCCATCCCCACCATTGTCGCCGCCGTTGCAGTCGCTGGCGGGTTCGCTGTCGATCTCACGGGCGGTGGTCGAACCCTGTGCAACGAACACTACCTTCACGCATACGCCAACGGCGATCTGTCCTTCAGTTTCGTCGAACTCGGTCTGCGCCGTCGCCACCACCGCCCGGCCGCCGACGACCCACTCGCCAATGCGCCCACCGGCAGGCATCTGTTCAACCAAACCATAGAAAGTCGGACGATCGTCGTTGCCATCACCCTGGAAGGCGACAGGGGCGCCCTGCGCCGGTGTGGCTGCGGCGGCTTGCGCCGGGACAAAATTCAGGGTAAGCACAAACAAGGCGAAAACTGCCGCAATGGGCAGCACGCGCCAGTCAAGAAGCCAAGATCGTTGGTGATGTGACATTTGCATATTTCCCTCGTCAGTCATGATTTGCGTCGGTTGCCAGGAGCAAGGTGATCGTCATCCATTGCTCACAACCCAATAGATGCGGATAGAGGCAACGAAAATACATCCGTTGCAGACGCTCTTACCCCGTCACAGTGGGCAAGAAGATTTGTATCGTGTTCGGCGTCGGCGCTGGCGTCGGTTCTGGCTCAGTCGGCAACCCATCGACGGCAGCGCCGATATTAAGGTGGCGTCCAACTGGCAGCGGGTTGATCGCCGAGATGTCATCGCTGCGCAGCAGTAACATGTCGGTTGCGGTCATGGATTCTGCGTCTCTGGAGGCATATTCCACTGCCAATGCCGCTGCGCCGGCCGCAAAGGGCGTTGCCATCGACGTGCCACTCCACACCGCATAGCCGGGCGTGGCCTCCGTTTCGGCGCCCACGCCAACAGGAAAGGTGGAGGTGATGCCCTCGCCAGGCGCCGCCAGACTGACCCAATCGCCATAGTTCGACCACGTTGTGCGCTCTCGCGTCTCGGTGACGGCTGCAACGGCCAGCACCCCCGGGAGGCTGGCTGGACATTGCGGCGCATTGCTATTGTCGTTCCCCGCCGCTGCGACAATCACGACGCCAGCAGCAATCGCAGATTGCACCGCCTCACTGAGCACCCGCGAACCACAATCGGCGCCAAGACTCAGGTTAATGACATCGGCGCCGTTCGCGACAGCCGTCTCGATCGCATAGGCCAACACAAAGGTGTTGCCGCGTCCCTGGCTGTCCAACACGCGGATCGGCATGAGCGTGGCGTTAGGAGCGATGCCGTTGATAATCCCCGCCACGTGCGTACCGTGCCCCCACGCCAACCCAGGCCCGATGTCGTCAGGGCTGTTGGTGTCAGAGATCATATCACTATTCGGCAGGAGCCTCAGACGATCGACAAAGACCGGGTGTTGCAGATCGAGACCGGTGTCGAGAATCGCCACTGTCACCCCGGCGCCGCTCACCTTCGCCCGGGCGGGCGCCAGATTGACCTGTGCAAACGCATGTTGATTGATGTAACCACTGGCATCGGTTTCGCCCCACTTCCACGTGCGATAGGGATCACCAGTGGGCACGCGACTCACCCAGTTAATCTCGGCCCACGCCACGCGTGGATCAGCGCTGAGTTTGCCGACCTCAGTCTCTTCGTCATCCTTCGTGGAGAAAAGATAAATGTTGGCTGAAGAGAGTACGGCGCTCACTGTCATCTCGTAACTTGCCGCCAACGCTGCAGGGTTTTCACCTGGCTTCAGCCGGACAATCACCTCATTAGCTTCGAAGTCGTCCGGACGCACTTTACGCGCCTCCAACCGGCCATCAGCCAGCACGCGCCCCTCAGCCTCCAGCCAGTCGCCGGGAATCGGCAATTGATTCTTGAACTTGCCTACATCGGTGGTGCTGGTCAAGACAATCGTGATCTGTTTGGCGTTGTCAATGGCAAGCACCCATTCGCCTACAAACGACGTGACCGGCGCCAGCAACTGACCATGCACCTCGCGCTCGTTGTCATGCTCCTCGCCTCCGCCGTCATGCGCTGTGATCCCCTGCAATGGGGGAACGCCCCCGCCAGGCAACGCCCCTGCGGCCTGCACGCCGGCAATCAACAGGAGCGTTGCTATCAACCCGGCGCCTAGTGCGATCAACATGAAGAGCGTGCGCCGTCGCGCGTCGCCCAATCGCTCTGGGGTGGTGACAGCCAGTGTCCGGTCGTGTGTCATCGTTCGCCTCCTCTATGTAGCCGCAATGTCGTCTGGGTGTGCAAGCGCCCCTTAGCCAATTGCCACGTATGGCGCCCAGAAATAGGGATGACGCGCCGCCTGAATCGCACGGCGTTGCGCGCCGCGCAACGCCGCCGCTGGCGCCATCCGCTGCCGCATCAAGCCAGCGTAGAAATCGGTCATGATCTGCGCGGCGCTGGCGTCGTGAACATTCCACAGGCTAACGACTAGCGCCTGCGCGCCTGCCGCCAAAAAGCCACGCACCAACCCGATCGCTTCATCGGCGCCCTGCACCTGCACGGCGCCGCTTTCACACGCACTCAATACTACCAAACGAGCCCGGAGCGGCAATCGGTAGATTGTCCGCACATCGATCCAGCCATCCGCCAGTTTGAGCGCCGAGAAAAATGGATTGTCTGGTCGAAAGAGGCCGTGCGTGGCAAAGTGCAGCACGTCGCCGTTGGCAGCGGCGGCGCGCACCTGCTCCAGTTGCGCAGCATCATCAACAAAGAGCCGGGCGTGAGCAAAGTGCTGTGCGGCGGCGCGCACTTCGGCCTCTGCCTGTGGGATCGATGGCTCGCGCAGGGCAAAGGCGGTCAGCGAGGCTGGCAGTGTAGCTTGCGCACGTTGGCGGCGCAACACCTCAACGCTGGCGCTTGGTGCATAATGAATTTCATAATGCTCCAGCAGATAGTGCGTCCCATCCCACAACGCATGAATCGGCGCCAGATGCAGGGCGCCGTATGGGATGATTAGCAGTTGTGGCGCGTGCAGGTGCGCCGCTAGCGGCGCAATCAAGAGATCATAGAGACGCCCCAAAACGCTGCGCACCCCACGCAGCAAACGTTCGGCATGACGCACAGCGTGGTCGTCACCAATCTCGACGCGCCCCATTTGAAAGCGCAGATCAGCCAGCGCACTTTCAACCTGACGATTGGCGCCAAGGCCCCGCACCAACTGTACAGCGTCGTGCGCAACGACAAACGCCAGCCATTCGTCGCCTGCGCAAAAATAGATGACAGCCTGCTCGGTTGACGGCAACATCTGTTGCAACACAGGTAAAGTAGTCGGTTCGGCTTCGACCAGCCACGGTGCAAGCTGCCATTCGAGCCGCTGCAAAGTCGCCTCGTGCGTGCGAATCTCCGCCGAGATCATCTGGTCGGCGGCGCGGCTGGCGCCACCTTCGCGCAACAACTGGTTGTAAAGCCAGGTGAGTTGCTCACGCACAGCAGCGCTGCGCACCGCTTCGGGTGAGTCCGGCGTCAATGCAGTGGCATCGACTGCGACCAACAACCGTTCTAGCAACGCGCGCGAGCGCGCCCGCTCGACGACGGTGAAAACATGAGCGATGGCATCCGCCGCTGGGGCCGGCTCCGCCAGCAGGGTCAACACCAGGTCAGCATAGAGGGCGGTCTTATCTGCCAGGAAGGCGGTGCGGAAATCTTCGACCGGCAACGCAGCGCGTTGGGCTTCCAACATCGTCACTGCGGCCTCGAAAAAGCGGCGCGCGCCGACGATGTCGCCTTCCGCCCGCGCCACCTGCCCGCGCGCATGAAGCAATTGCAGTGACAGATGTGGATAGAGCTGGGAGGCATCCACCGGCGCCGCCATCGTCAGCCAGTCGGACATACGTTCAACCAGCCTGCGCGCCTGATCAATTGCGCCGCGCTGGAGCGCGACGCGCAACGCCAGGTGCGCCGCCTCGACGCGCGTACTGAGATCCCAGGCCAGGGCGCCGTCGATGTCAGGTTGGGCGGCGTCGGCCAGCAACGGGGAAAGCAGCGCGGCGGCTTCGTCGTAAGCGCCGGTCTGCTCTGCCGCCAACGCCTGCGCCACCTGCACTCGATTCAGCCAAAAGCGGTTCTCCAGTTCTGCAAAGCGCGCAGCGGCGGCAGCCAGCTGCTGGCGCGCATCCTCGGCTGCGGCGGAGCGGAGGTTGAGCAGCGCGCGATAGTAGATCGCCTGCGCCCATTCATATTGCTGGCCGCGCTGCGCAAAGAGGCTGATGGCGCGGTCCAGGTCAGCGGCAGCTTCGGGCAACAGATTGAGCGCCAGGTGAGCAATAGCCTGCTCCAGGAACAGGATGTCAGCCGCCTCCCAGCGGTCAGTGGCGGCGTCGACTTCCCGCGTGCCCAACAGATCGAGTGTGGCGGCGTCGAAGGCAGGCAACGCCGCCGCAAAGCGCCCGGTGCGCGTGTAGAGATGCCCCAGATTGGTGTACGCCCGCCCGCGCTCATAAGGCGCGCCAGCCGCCGTCAACTGCTCGATGGCGGTGCGCAAGGTTGCTTCTGCATCCGCCGGTCGATCCAGGTAGCTTTGATAGACGGCGATGTCGATGCCGGTCTGCCCAAGCAGGGTGCGCAGCTCGGTCTGCGTCGCTTCATCGCTATAGATGGTCAGCCATTGCTCTACGTCGGCGCGCACGGCCTGAAGCACAGCCAGAGCTTCTGGGTAGCGTTCTTGATAAGAGAGCAAGGTGGCAAGATTCTGGCGGGCTGCAGCCAGCAGGAGATCGAGTTCGGAGGTGCGTCCGGAGGGTTGCATCAGTGCTGTGATGGTGGCGACAATGACGGCATGGGCGTCGGCGAAACGCCCTTGCATGGCAAGCACCTGGGTCAGGCCAAGCCCGCTGCGCGCCTGTAGCACCGTCTCGCCCAATGTTGCCCAACCGGCGCGTGCAACCGCCAGTTGCACTTCGGCGGCATCCAGGTTGCCTAGCAGCATCGACTGCCTGGCTTGTGCATACGCCAGCCACGGCGCTACGGCAGCGGACGCCCCTGTCGTCGTATGGATGGCGGCGGCCAGTTCCACCAGGCGCCCGACGTCATGCTCAACGGCGGCCAGTGCGTGACGCACGATCTGCGCCACCGTCGCAGGCGTCAGCAGATCGGCGCTGCGCAACGTGTCCAGCGCGTCAACAGGAGGCAATCCGGCCAGTCGGATCGCCTCCTGCATGGAAATAGATTCGACCATCAGACGATCTCCAGCGTCTCGACCTCGACCGGCGCCGCGTATGCACGGGTGATCACGGCCTGATAACGACCGGGGTGTACACCTTCGAAGCGGAAGATGCCATCAGCGTCGGTTTCGACGCTGTAGACGGGGGCGCCGTGCCTGTCGAGCAACTCCACCAGCGCAGGCGCGCCGATGCCAGCTTCCGTATCAACGATCAAGTCGCCTTCCACACGCCGCAATGACCCGATTGGCTCCACCATCAGCTCAAGCTCAACCTCATCGGCCGTGAACAGCTGACGATAAGCGATGGCGCCGCCGCTGCGCACACCCTGTAGCAAGGGCTGCTGGCGGCTGTCCCAAGTGAGGACGGCGCGCAGCCGATTGACAAAGCGCTGCAACGGCGCCGGTTGCTGCTGCACCTGATCGAAGAGAGCCTGGTAGCGCGTCAGAGACTCAGGGCTTGGCTCACTGAGACGCGCGATCGTTAGATCCGTCGCCAGCAAACGCAATTCAGCTTCCTGCTGGCGACACTGTGCGCAGCTCGCCAGATGGCTGGCGGCAGCGGCGGAAAGTTCGGCGGCGTCAAAGACCAGGGACAGGAGTTCGTCAGGCGAAACGTGCACAGTCATGTTGGATTTCCTGTTTTCGAACCATTTTTTCGACACGGGTAAAGCGGACAGCAGCGGTGGCGACAGTGAATCTTTCCCCTTAGCAGCCTGCCCCTTTCACAACATTAGTGCACGTAGGTCATTCGTATGATACACGAAGTTCTTTCGTCCAGGGTTATTCATCAGCATCGACGCCCAACCCTTCCAGGATGGAGCGCAATTGCTGCAGACAGCGGTTGCGCGTTGGCCCGATGCTACCCTTGGGAAGCCCTAATTCTACGCTGATGTCGTCGTAGCTCGGTTCAGCGTGATCGAGGAAAAGCCGCGTCAACAATTCGCGACAGCGCGGCTGTAAACGCGCCATACCCTGCGCCAGAGCCTCTTGCCGTCCCCAGGTGGCGAGCAAGTCCTCCGGCGTCGGCGTCGTGGCCACCGGCAGCGTGGTGCGTCGCTCCTCCTCGCCGGGATCGGTGAGAAGATCGAGCGACTCCTCATTGCGGCGGCGTTGGATCACGCGCCAGGTGACGCGACGCGCGGTCGTCACCAGCCAGCCGGGAAGCCGTTCCGGGTCGTCGATGGTGTGCAGATTTTGCGCCAAGGCCAGAAAGACTTCCTGTCCTACATCGTCGACCTCGTGTGGCGCCAGGCCATGCCGCACCGGTACGGCGTGCACCAGGCGCGCATAGCGCGCTACCAGTTGTCCCCACGCGCTGGCGTCACCCTGGACACAACGGCGCACAAGGCTGGTGGTGGTAGGCTCCTGTTGATGTGACGGACGCAATTGAATCACATTCACGCTCTGTATCGTAGCGGAAAATCGCCAAAACTGGTTAACAGAAAGCTGTCATTTACCCTGCGGCTTGGCGTCACCATGTCGACGTCAAGTCGTAGGGCTGGTATCGTGAAAGACAGTCGCCGTAGGTCATCGCCTCTGGCGTGACATGGCCGGATGCCAGAAATCTGCGGTTGAGAACCGCAGCTACACATCGCCGCCATCCGCTCCCGTAGACGCCGCTCGCAGCGGCGTGATCTCGCTCCAACACGTTCCGCGTCGTGCACGTCAGGCGCCAGACGTCAACCTGCAAGCACTGGCAGATTCAGCGCCGATGGGTGCGCAGCGTCGTGATAAACGGTCTGTTGCGCCGGCTGCAGCGTTATCGCCAGCGTCTGGTTGCCGGGCGCGCCCAGGTTGCGCGCAAAGCGCGGATGCGCGCCGCTGGCGACTAGCAGACGTATACGCTGCCCGGCTTTGACGCGGCAGGCAGTGGCCGACATGGCAATGGTAATACGTACAGTGCCGTCAGGTTGGATTGCCCCGCGCCCAGGTTCAAGCCGGAAGTTGCCGTCACAGATGTTGAGCGAACGCCCGGCGCGATCCACGACGCAAAGGCGACCAAAGAAATCCGCCGTCGCCAGATTCGACTTGACGTAGAGTTCGAGCTGGACGGGGCCGGCGAACTCCACATCCGCCCGCAGCGGGATCGACGAGAAGACCAGCACATCACGGCGGCGTTCCAGCGGGCGATTGTCAACGATGCCCGCGCCATCGGCCAGTTTGGGGCCACCGAGATTGGGCGTCGGGTCAGCGGGATCGTAGATGTATGTATCAGGAGGATTGTCGGCGGGCGCCCGTGCAGTCAACAGGCGCCCGGTCTTGGCAGCGCCGTTGCCGTGCAGATAGAGGCGTAGTGGTTGGCTGGCCGGCGGCCACCGGTCAAACTCACGCCAGCGGTTGGCGCCCATGATGAAGACCCGCACCGGTTTGGCGTCCGCTGCAACCGGCTCCCCGCGCAGATGCGCGCCAAACCAGTGCAACGCCTCCGTGAAGGCAATGTTCATGTAGCCGTACTCCATGTGATGCCAGGGGCCAACCACCAGGCGCGGGGCTTTGCCTGCCGCCGCCTGGGCGCGGTAATCTTCCAGCAAGCCATCGAGAAAGAGATCGTACCAGCCGCTGACAAAGAGAGCCGGCGGTGCGGTTGCCACTGCGCCCTGATGATCCACCTGCCGCCAGAGCGGGTGATCCGGCCCGGCGGCGCTCATCTCACGATAGAGCGGGTCAACCTTGCCGATGGCGAGCACATCGGCGGTTTGCATCGGCAGATGCATGAAGGCAGCCGCCAGGAAATGATCTTGCACGGCGCCGCTATTAAGACGGCGAATCCGCTCCCACATGCTCAACGCAGGGTCGTCCATCGTTGCGATCTGGAACATCCAGCGCAGCAGCAGATCGAGCGGGAAGCCGTGTTCGTGGTATTCCATCAGGTGGGAATGGGTGATGACCGGCGCCAGCGCCTTGAGCTGCGGTGCGCCGCTGGCTGCCGCGGCCCATTGGACGTAACCAAGATAACTGGCGCCCCACATGCCGACGGCGCCATTGCACCAGGGCTGTTGCGCCAGCCACGCCAGCGTATCGTGACCGTCGTCGGCTTCGTGGATAAAGGCGACAAACTCTCCTTCCGAATCGAAGCGCCCGCGTACATCCTGATTGAGCACATGATAGCCATGCGTGGCAAAGGCGTACGCGTACATCTCCGCCAGCGAACGTCCCGGCCCGCGGCGCCCATAGGGTGTGCGGATCAACACCACGGGACCGCTGTCAATGCCGACCGGCGCATAATGATCGGCGGCCAGCATCACGCCGTCGCGCATCGGCGTCCGCAGCCCCACTGTCGTCTGCACCTTGAAGCGCCCCGCCGGCAGCCTGACCATCTGCGCCAGTGCAAATTGCAACGCCGTCTCACCGAGCGGGTTTTCCAGCAGCAATCGTTCGAGTCTGGTCATGAAGTTAGCCATGATCGTATCCTCAAGACATTGGTGCGATTGTTCCATCCCATGCGCTTGCCAGGCTACGCACTGGCGAGGCAGCCACCGCCAGCGCGGCTATATTGCGCCAAAATTATGTACAGACCATGCAATCAGCAACAGCGCGCCATAGTAGGTGCTCATGATCAACAGATCGCGCTGCGGGATCGTAGTGCGGAACCTGTCCAGCGCCAGGATCGAGTCGGAGACGATGAAGAACAGCGCGCCCACCATCGCCAACAGTGCAGCGATGTCGCGCACTGTCCACCACAACGCCGCCGCCTGCCACCCCATTGTCATCAACACCACGGCGTAAAGGATCACCGGGACGCGCACGGCGCCCGTATACGGCAATAACAGATAGAGCAGCACGGCCACGTAGAGCACAAAGGGCGCCAGCAACAGCCAATGCATCTGCCAGCCGATGCGGGAAATATATGCAGCAATGTAAAAAAGATGGGCGACGAGAAAACTGGCCAGCCCCCAGATGAAGGCGTCGCGCGGCAACATCAGAAAGATGTCCCCGCTTAGTGAAAAGAGGATGCCAACGGCAACCAGTCCTCGATAGAGCGGCGACACGGCGTCGGGAAGCGCCAGCGCCAGCACTAGAATCAGTGCTGTGGTCAGCGGCTTGAACGTGTAACGTTGCGTCGGTGACCCGGCGCGCGCTGCCCAAATATAGACCCCGCCGGAGACGATAGCTGCCACGGTGAGCGCCAGACTGACCGCCATAAATTCACCTCGGTTGCATCAATAGAGAAAGGGTATCAATCGCTTGCTCGTTTCTTGATAGGCGGCGTAGTGGGGAAACGCCGCCAGCAAGAGCCGCTCCTCGTAATTCAGTTTGACCAGCAGATCGACCGCCAGCACGCCATAGATCAACCAGCGCGCGGGCGTCGGGGCGTCGAGCACCAACGCCAGCGCGCCGAGCAGGATCGACGCATACATCGGGTGGCGAATCCAGCGGTAGGGGCCATCGCTCACCAGTCGGGCGCCCTGGCGCACATCCGGGATCACGCTAACCTTGTGAATACGCACGGTCAGAATCGCCCACAGCCCCAACGCCAGCGCTGCGACTTCCAGCGTCAACAACAGCGGGTGGCGCGCCAGAATCGGCCCGGTCAGCGCCAGCAACCCCAATGCGCCAAACTGGATCGCCACCAGGGTGTAGGACTTGAGCAGATTTGGCCGGCCGGACGATGCACGCACAGGATTAGACGGCGCCAGCGCCCTTTTGTTGTTGTCCCGACTGGCCGCCGGCTTCGCGCCCCTTGCCTTCATAAATCTTGGGATCGCGACCATAGGTGAGCGTGGCGTCCAGCAGGCGGTCGGCCAGGTGACCGGTCAATTGTTCGGGCACGAAGCGCCAGCTCCAGTTGCCCGAGGCGCGTCCCGGCAAATTCATGCGCGCCTCGCCGCCCAGATTGAGCAGGTCTTGCAGCGGCACGATCGCAGTGTTGGCGACGCTGCGGAACGCACCTTCGATCAGCGTCCACGCGGCGTCGTGACCGTCGGTGCGGAAATAGCGGCGGAAGAAGTCGCGTTCGTGGTCGTTGGCCGTGTGACGATACCAGCCCCAGCTCGTGTCGTTGTCGTGGGTGCCAGAGTAGACAATAAAGTTGCGCGTGTAGTTGTGCGGCAGAAATTTATCGCTGGCGTCAGTGCTAAAGGCGAATTGCAGGATTTTCATGCCCGGCAACCCAAATTGATCGCGCAATTCGATCACGTCCGGCGTGATCTCGCCCAGGTCTTCGGCGATGATGGGCAGATCGTCGCCCAACTCTGCGCGGATGACGTAGAAAAGGTCGGCGCCAGGGCCGGCCACCCAGCGTCCATTGATCGCGGTTTCCTCGCCAGCGGGCACTTCCCAATAACCTGCAAAACCGCGGAAATGATCGATGCGCACGATGTCGTAGAGGCGCAACGCCGCGCGGATGCGGCGAATCCACCAACTGTAGCGATTGGCGCGCATGACATCCCAACGATAGAGCGGGTTGCCCCACAACTGCCCGGTGGCGCTGAAGTAATCTGGCGGCACACCGGCCACAACGGTTGGTTGGAACTGGTCATCCAGGAAAAACTCGTCGGGATTCGTCCAGGCGTCGCTGGAGTCCATCGCCACAAAGATCGGAATATCGCCAATGATCTGAACGCCCCTGGTGTTGGCGTAGGTCTTGAGCGCCAGCCATTGTCGGTAGAAAAGCCATTGATTCAGTTTGTGATTGAAGACAGCGGCGGCGTGCTCGCTCTGGGCAGCATTGAGCGCAGCGGGCTGTCGGCTACGCAGCGGCATCTCCCATTGGTTCCACGGCGCGCCGTTGTGTGCATCCTTGAGCGCCATGAAGAGGGCGAAGTCGTCGAGCCAGGCGGCGTTTTCGTTGCAGAATTGTGCAAACTCCTCGCGCAGTTCTGGTGTGGCGCGCGTCTCGAACTCGTCGGCGACATGACGCAACAAGGGCAGTTTCCAGGTGTAGATCGCACCGAAATCGACGCGCTCGCGCGGGAAATGCGGCGCGCGATCCAACACTTCCTGGTCGAGCAGGCCGAGTTGCACCAGTTGCTCCAGGCTGATCAGATACGGGTTGCCGGCAAAGGAACTGAAACTCTGATAGGGGCTGTCGCCGTAGCCAGTCGGCCCAAGTGGGAGCACCTGCCAGAGGCTCTGACGCGTCTGCGTTAGAAAATCAACCCAGCGATAGGCGTCCTGGTTAAAGCTGCCGATGCCATAGGCGCCGGGCAGCGAAGTTGGGTGCAGCAGAATACCGCTGCGGCGAATGTCTTCCATTGGTAATGTCTCCTGAATTGAATCGGGAATCGACTAGCCAAAGCGATAGATGGTGGCGGCATAAACGCCGACGACCAGTATCAGCAAACACAGCACCGTCCAGGCGATCTCCGCCAGGCGACGGTCGGCGGTCTCCAGCGGCTGGGCGCCGAGCCGCACGATGGCTGGTGGGCGATAGCGCGGCATGATGCCAACCGTGATCAGCATCCCGCCCAGCAGACCGCCAATATGTCCCCAGTTATCGATGAAACCGGAGCTGAAGCCGATGATCAGGTTCAGCACGAGCACAACAGCCATATTTTGCAGAATTGCACGCCCTTGCCCGCCAAAATTATTGCGGTATTTCAGGAAGAAAACCAGGGTGCCGCCTAAGAGGCCAAAGATGGCGCCGGACGCCCCCACCGAGATCGGGCTGGAGAAGGCGTAGCTAAGCAGGCTGCCATATAGTCCGCTGACAAGAAAGATCGTCAGAAAGCGGATGTGCCCGGTGTAGCCTTCGAGCAAGGGGCCGAGCGCGTAGAGAGCATAGAGGTTAAAGAGCAGGTGCATAATGCCGCCGTGCAGAAAGATCGCCGTAAACAGGCGCCACACCTCTCCCTGCGCGATCAAGGGATTGACTTTGGCGCCCATCAAGACGAGCACATCAAGATTGGTGTTCATGAACGATGTCCACGACCCAAAGAGCAGCATCCCCAGCAACACCTGCACGACGAAGACCGCCAGGATCACCCCCAGCAACACCTGGGTGACGCGCGGTTTGCTCAGCCTGATGTAGAACTGTGGGCGCGCCTCAACAGGCGGCGGCATGTAGTCGGGCGTCTGCCAGCTCATAAGATCACCGGCGTCCAATCCACCCGGCTCTTCTCGGCGCGGATGATGCTGAGGACTTCATTCACGGCCTCGTCAAGCCGTTCTTCGCGATTGATGACGATGTAATCGAATTCGGTGAAGCGTCGCAGCTCACGCCGCGCGGTGACGATGCGCATCTTGAGCTGATCCGGTTCTTCGGTTTTGCGCAATTGCAGGCGGCGCACCAACTCCTCTTCGCTTTCGGCGGTCAGGAAAATGGTCACCGCATTGGGCACGAGTGCGCGGATCGTAGCTGCGCCCTGCACATCGATGCGCATGATGACATCCTGTCCGCTGGCGAGCGCCTCGCGCACATGCTTTTTGGGGATGCCCTTGTAATCTCCATAGACCACAGCATATTCCAGCAGTTCGTCATTCTCGATCATCTCGGCGAACTCGCCTACGGAAACAAAGTGATAATCCACCCCATCCCGTTCGTTGGGGCGGATCGGGCGCGTGGTGGCGGTGACGACGAAATAGAACGGGTAGTTAGTCTGCTTCAACCCCTGAATGACGGAGTCCTTGCCGACACCGCTTGGCCCGGAGAGCACAATCAGTACAGGGCGCGGCGCATTCAGGCTGGCATAGAGCATCTCGACCTCATGGTCGCGATCTTGAAGTGTAATCACGGACGACTTCCTACAAGCGACATGGTGGCGCACGGGAGTTGAATCGTCAACCGCCAGGCCATCTGTTTGAGCGGGCAAAGTGCTTCCGCATATAATCCACACAGTTTTCTCATATCGCTTCAGTATACGTGAGGAAGCAAGCGGGCGAAAAGAGGGAATCATGCCAATCTATGAATACTATTGCGCCGATTGCCGCAGGCGCGTCAGCGTCTTTTTCCGCACCTTTTCTGAAGCCAGTGACGCCGCCGCACGCTGTCCGCGCTGTGAAGGCAGCCACCTGCGCCGGCTGATGAGCCGCGTCGCCGTGCTCAAATCAGAGGAGAGCCGCCTTGACGCCATGGCCGACCCATCTTTTATGGCCGGGCTGGAAAACGAGGATCCGCGCGCGCTGGCTGGTTTTATGCGCAAGATGAGCGACGAGATGGGTGAGCCACTGGACGCCGAAATGTCAGAGATGGTGGAGCGCCTGGAACGCGGCGAAAGCCCCGAAGAGATTGAGAAGTCAATGCCCGAACTGAGTGCGACGCCCGATAGTATGGGCGGCGGTGACGATTTCGGGATGATGTAGCCCGGCTCAAATTTTCTCGAAGTGCGCCACGTCGAGCACAAAGATGGTGGCGCCGCCCATGTGCTTTTCCACCGGTGTGGGGATGTGAACCTCCCCCGGCTCCATCACCGGCGGCAACGGCGTTACGTACTGGATGCGGCTGGGGCAGCTCTCGCGGAAGATGCCGACTACATCTTCGACCTTATCATCCTCAACACCGCAGAAGATCGTCGTGTTGCCCACGCGCAGAAAACCACCTGTCGTGCTCGTCACCGTCGCTGAAAAGCCACGCCGCGCCAGCCGGTCGAGCACATTCCGTGTGTCGTCACTGTTGATAATCGCCATCACTAATTTCATCGTCGATCCTCTCTGCTTTGGATGGTTTGTGAGATTGGTTGTGCGTACATGGCGCACGTCATCCTTCACTCGTCATTCCTCGCCGCCAACAACGTCTGACGCCTCACGTGTGATGTTCAATCAGTTGCGTCACGCGCGCCAGTATCTGGGCATGAATGGCGGCGACTGATTGCGCGGCGTCGATCACCAGCCAGCGCGCCGGTGCAGCGACGGCCAACGCCAGGTAACCGCTGCGCACACGTTGATGAAACGCCAGCGCGTGGTTCTCCATGCGGTTCCATTCTTCGGCAGCGCCGGCGCGCTTGCGTTCTAATCCGACGCGCACATCGATGTCAAGATAGATCGTCAGCGCTGGCGTCAGCCCGCCTGTAGCGTACTCACCCAGCTGTTGTAGCGCCCCCAGCGTTTGACCATGCCCGTAGCCTTGATACGCCAGCGTGCTGTCGGCATAGCGGTCGCAGAGCACCACCTGGCCGGCAACCAATGCCGGGCGGATCACTTCGTCCACAAGCTGCGCCCGCGCCGCCTGGAAAAGTAGCGTCTCTGTGCGCGGGCTCATCTCTGTGTGCGCCGGGTCAAGCAGCAGGTTGCGGATGGCATTGCCAATGCGCGTGCCGCCCGGCTCGCGCGTGGCAACGACAGTCAGCCCACGCTGCGTCAGGATTTCGTGCAACAGACGAATCTGTGTGCTCTTGCCACTGCCTTCTGGCCCCTCGAAGGTGATAAACAAACCGGCCATCTCTCTCATGCGACGCCTTGATCAAGAAACCGAGTTTCGGTCAGAAACTCGGTTTCCTTGCTTTTCACTCGCCAGCTTAACGCCGGAAGATGCGCACGCGGCGGTATGGTTCTCGCCCGTAACTGTGGCTGACCAGATTGGCTGCCCGCGCCAGCTGGTGTTGCTGGCTACG
>DGFH01000340.1:26393-35535 GCA_002391565.1 Anaerolineales bacterium UBA3905 | reverse complement strand
CCGTAACTGTGGCTGACCAGATTGGCTGCCCGCGCCAGCTGGTGTTGCTGGCTACGAATCGCCGCCGACTGCGGGCTTAGGATCACATCCGATGCGCCATTTAGCACGCGCTGGATGCCTTCCTGCGTCTCGCGCATTGCTTCGTCAAAGGCGTCGATTGGCGTCACGGCAATATTGAAGATGTCGACCAGCACCTGTTCCATCTGCGTGCCGGTGTTGCTGCGCAGAATGTAGACCGGAATCCCGCGCCGTTCCGCGTCCTGGATCGGCGCCGGCTGCTGCCGATAGTAATTCTTGAGCGTCATCACGGCGTCGGCGGCGTTGAGATTGTCAACGATCTGGATCGGCACGTTGAGGCTATTGGCGGCTGCGCGTAGCCGGTTCTGCCCAACGCCGTAGGGGTAGATGCGCACTGTGTCGCGCCTGGCAGGCGGCGGCGGCTCGGTGGTCTGCTCGGTGTAATGGTGGCCGTTTGTCTCATGCAGCAATTCTTCAACCGGCGTCTCGCGTCCGCGTGGGCGTCGCTGCCGCCCGGCGAAGTGCGTCTGATCTGGCTCCGCCACCTCACGGCGGCTGATCTGAATCACACCATTTTCGTCCACATACCGGTCTTCTGGCGCCAGCACACGCCCACGTAGAATGGCATCCACAGCCTGCGCCACATCGTGGTGAATGACCATGTGCTGCCGATCTTTGATCTCGATCAACACGTCGAAAGTGGGCGGCGCCCGCCGTTCGAGTACGCTCTTCTGTGTGCCGCGCCGGCGCGCCTCCTCATCGGAAAGGGTGACCGACTCGATGCCACCCACCAGGTCGCTTAAGGTCGGGTTCATCAGCAGATTATCAAGGCTGTTGCCGTGCGCTGTGCCGATGAGCTGCACGCCGCGCTCGGCAATCGTGCGCGCAGCTACAGCTTCCAGCTCACGTCCAATCTCGTCGATGATGATCACCTCCGGCATGTGATTCTCCACGGCCTCAATCATCAACTCGTGTTGCAGCGAGGGGTTAGGCACCTGCATGCGCCGCGAACGCCCGATCGCCGGGTGGGGAATGTCGCCATCGCCGGCGATCTCATTGCTTGTATCGACAATGACCACGCGCTTCACCTCGCTGCGCAGACGCGCCGCCTCGCGCAACAGTGTCGTTTTGCCTACGCCCGGTCGCCCCAGCAGCAAGATGCTGCGTTCGCTGTCGACGATATCCTTGATGATCTCGATCGCACCGTAGACAGCGCGCCCCACGCGACAGGTAAGGCCGATGACATCGCCCTTACGGTTGCGGATGGCCGAGATGCGATGCAGTGTGCGCTCGATGCCAGCACGGTTGTCGGCGCCAAAGTCGCCCACGCGCGCCACCACCCCGCGCAGGTCGTCGAGCGTCACTTCATGCTTGCTCAACACCAGCTCGCCATCGGTAAAGCGCGCTTCGGGCAGCCGCCCCAGATCCATGATGACTTCGATCAAGTTGCCCTTGCGCTCCGACTGTTCCAGCGCCACACGGATGCGGTCGGGCAGGACGGCCAGCAACAAATCAAGATCGTCGGTAATTTGAAGTGTGTTCATATTTGATTGTTCAGGTGCTAAAGACTCTTCACGCATTTGACGCGCCGGGCGCGTCATAGATTCCTTGCTCACGCACTGCTTCCTGAATCGATAGTTGTCGCCACACCAGGCGGGGCAAACGAAGTCGGCGCCACCTCGCCGGTCGTTTCGACAACGGGAATAGGACTGGATACGCTTTCCCGCACCCACTTGACTACATGTTTCACCATCCTGACGCGATCGCGAAATGGTGCAAACCCCAATTCATCGAGCAGGCCGCCCAGCCCGCCTTGAAAATCGCTGGCGGCAAAATAGAGCGGCGTCATCCATTGCGGCGTCGATGCTAGCGACAGCACGTGACCAAACAATGTCCGCACCCTGCGTGGATCGGGCTGCAATGTGTCGATCCAGATATGCAGCCATGTCCCATGGGCGCCGCGCAGGAGTTGAAAGGCGCCAAGCAGTTCGTTCGCCTTGTGCACCACATAGGTAACGCCTTGATCAGCGCGCAGGTTCTCCACAACTGGGGCGACGCCGGCCGGGATGCCGATTGCGCCTTCGGCGCTCTGCACTGGCTCGGGCACAGTTGCCATGTAGAGTCGCAACAAGTCCCAATCATCACCCTCTGCACGGGGATGAGCTGCACCCTCCACCGGTTCGATGCGTGCAGCGGCCGCACCGGGGTCAAAACAACGCCAAATGGTCTGGCGGCAAAACGGTTGAAAACCGACGGCGGCAAAGGTGTTCACGAGCAATGGCTGGTCGGGAACGTCGGCATAGATGCGTTCGATGCCCTGGGCGCTGGCATCATAGGACAGATGAGACAAGAGTTTGTTCCAGATTGCCGGATGCCCGTTGGGTGCATCCAGACTCGGCGCCAGCCACAGCAACTCCGCTTCAGGCCGTTCACCACGCCGCGCCATTTGTAGAAAGCCTTCATGCACGAGACCATGTCCATGTTGGCGTAACACATAGGTGGAAGCCCGCAACGTCGCCCACGGCAACACAGCGCCCAGGACTATCGAGAGGCTTGACGTGGGATGGAGAAACGTGCGCACACAAGGCAGTGGCAACGCTTGCCGACTAAGCCGCTGGATCAAAAAAATGTCGCCGGGCTGAAATGGGCGAATCACTACGGTAGCATCTCCACAGCGGAGAACACGTCACAAATCTCACAGATCGCAGATCGGACTACACTCTACGCCGACCACACGATTATCACACGATTATCACATGATATTTTACTCTAAACAGTGTAACTCAAGAGCTATCTTTCAGCAAGTAATCCCACTAACGATTACTTTATGTTAACGATGCGTTAAACATGAACAATCAGGATGATAGGCGATGGGCGACGACGCCAATGAGGTGGATGCACGATGTTGATCATAGGTTTACGGATTTTTTGAAACATGATAAGATACGGTTATCTTTCCGATACGCTTCACAGCATCAATCTTTGCCCGGCAGTACCTACAATTTCATAGGCTTGAAAGGAGTCTTGACGTATGCGTTCAAAAGTAGCATCCCTGCTCTTGGTAGTGCTCATGGTGTTGGCATCATTTGCCCCAGCGCTTGCGCAGAGCGAACCGTTCTGTGGCGATCTTGATGCGGCTGACTGCGATCTGCTGACAGCGGCCACCGAGAACATGAAGGAAGTCGCATCGTACCAGGCTGCGGCCAGTTACAGCGCAATGCTCGCCGGCATCCCTGGCCTACCCCTGGCAGAAGCTGCAGTGGATGTGACCGTTGACGGTGCATTCACGTACAACGATGACGCCCTGGCTGCCGCCGCCCAACTGGCCGAAGTGCAGGGACAGGAAGATGTCGCTAACCTGATGCTCGAATCGCCGGAACTGTTTGTAGATTTCTATAACGGTTGGGCGTTCGACATGGTCATCGATGTCACCATGAGCGATGAGCTGGCTGCCGCCCTCTCGGCAGACGCAGGCATCGAGATTCCCAGCGCGCTGAGCGTGCCGTTGATCCTCAAAGATGGCATCCTCTACGTCGATGTCACCGAGGTGGCGCCGCTGATCAATGGTATGCAGGGTATGGAAGGCTGGCTCGGCTTCGAGTTTGGTCGTGTCATCGAGGCCGCCGCCGAGCAGGGCATGTTTGAACAAGCCGCCGCATCGATGGATCCCGCAGCAATGGCCAGCGCCGGCGCGGCAGACCCAGCCACGATGGCGGCGTTGATGGGCTTGCAGGCCACGCTGAGTGACCCTAAGGCGTTCGAGAAGTTCATGTCCATCGAACGCGTCGCAGATGACGAGATCGACGGCGCCGCCGTGGCGGTCTTTGTCACCAAACTCGACCTGCTGGCATTCCTCAGCAGCCCGGAATTTGCCGAACTGGTCAAGGGGCTGGCTGCGTCGGGTGCGTTGGGCGCAGATGCGCCCTCCGCTGCTGATCTCGATCAGGCGCTGGGCATGCTCGGTATGATGGGGCCCATGCTCTTCCAGGGTCTTACCTCAGAAAGCACCACCGCCGTCAGCATCGACGAGCCAAACTACATCATCAGCCAGTCCACCCTCTTCTCGTGGGACTTGACCAGCCTACTGCAAATGGCGGCGATGAGCGGCGCCGTGCCGGCCGATCAGCTGCCTTCCGGTGCGTCGATGGTCGAGGTTTCCACCACGGTTGTCAACTCAGACATCGGCGGCGAACAGATGATTGAGGCGCCGGCCGATGCGCAGATCATCCCGGCTGAAGCCATGATGCAACCGGCGCAATAATGCCCCGTCACGCCTCAGTCTCGTCCTCGCACCCTTGCCGGGCGTTGCGGGATTGACTGAGTCTACCAGACAAAAAAAATGCGCTGCCGGGTGGCAGCGCATTTTTTTTGTCATGCAGGATGACTCATGTTCAGACACCGCGCCCGGACTACTCGGCGCTGGCGCGATAGGATGCCACCAACGCACCCTCTGCCGTGCGCAGTTCCAGCTCATCGCCCTGAATCGCAAACGTCGCCACTGTGGGCAACATCGCCAGGTATGCCTGCTCCTGCTGCATGATCGGCTCCGCACACATCTTGCGTGTGGAGGCCGGCGGCTCGATGGTGATCGACGATCCGTCAACGGTGTAGCCGGCAAAGTAGCGATTGCAACCGGCGGAACCGCCCACTTTCCCCTCTGCATCGAAAACTGCTGTGATTTGCGTATCTTCCAGGAGTCCCACCACGGCTTCGCGCCCGTTGTTAACCATCGTCGCCACCCAGGTGACGCCGGTCAGGCTGACAGGCTCCAGCACCGTGAAGGTAGCCACGACCTGACCGGCGGCGTTGAGCAGGTGGAGTTCGCCGCCTGCAATTTCATAGGCGGCAGTGGCGCCGAGCGCGGCCATCAACTGCTGTTCGACAGTCATCTGCGGCTCCGGGCAGGCCATCATCGTCATCGGCCCCGGCGTGATGGTCAGGCTGTCGCCGTCGAGGGTGTACGCTGCGCTGTAGTTGTTGCAACCGCCGCTGCCACTCACACGGCCATCGGCAAAGGTGGCCGTCGCCTCGACGCCCGCGGGCGTGGCGCTTACCACACCACTGGCATCAGCCACGCCCGTCAGCTGCCAGGTCGGGCCCTCAAGCGCTGTCTCCGCTACTGCACCCGCTGCGTCAGCGCCTGCAACCGGCTCCTGGCTGACAATTTCGATCAACGTGTATTTCAGGTTGGAAGCATCGGCAGGCGCATTGGCCACCGGCTCGACCAGCACGCGCACTTCATAAGTGAAGCCTGGCTCGAATGTGAAACCTTCAATCTCGTTGTAGAAGAACTGGTATGCGTCCTCGGGATTCTCCTTCACTTGCATACACTTCATCGGCGCAACGCCTACGCAGTCGACTAATTCCGCCCCAATATAGAGCGTCTTTTCCACCGGCCCTGCGCTGGTGCGCGTGTCACGCACCGGCTGGCACGCCGCCAGTGCAAAGATCATCGTCACCGCCGTTGTGATCACCATACCCAATCGCCAACTCATCTGTATCTCCTTTTTTGCTTGATGGAACTCTGCCCTACAGTGCATTTGATTATACCGGATGGATGCCGACGCGCCCCAACGACCTGGCAGCGCGCAACGCCACACGCATCAGGTGACGAATGCTGCGGTATAGATGTTCCCCTGCAAGAGGCAATGCCGGCCTACAACGGAGCAAACTGCACATCGGGCAGGCGCCGGTCGGGAGGGGCGCCTGCCGCAGCGAGCGACGCGGTGCTACACCAGAGCAAAAATACGCGAGGGGCCGCCAGTGGCGCCAGCAATCTTCGGCCCACCGACAATGGCGATGGCGCCGTTGGCAGGGAGCTGGCTCAGATTCGCCACGCACTCGATGCCCCACTTCCCCGCCGGCAGCCAGCGATAGTGCACGGCAAAATCGGGCGATGGCCCAAAGTCCAGGCTGAGTGTATCCACAAAGATACCTTTGGCATTGCGCTCGCTCAGCAACATCTCGATAGCCTCGATGTGAAAACCGGGGAAATGCATCACGCCGGCATCGTCGGCGTTGCGGAACTTGCTGTCGCCCACAAAGGCGTCCCAGCCGCTATTCATTGCGACAATGGCGCCATCGGGGATGGGGCCATACTCGTTCTCCCACGCCGCCAGGTCATCGGGTGTGAGTTGAGCGTCAGGATTTGCTTCCGCCTTGCTGCGAATATCCACCACCACCAGCGGCCCCATCAACTCCTCGACCGGAATCTGGTCGGCGCTAGGGCCATCGGAGAAGTGGAAGGGGGCGTCCATGTGGGTGCCGGTATGTTCGACCAACAGCCAGCGATACATATTGTAACCGTCACTGGCAAGCGTAAAGAGTGTTTCCAACTCCAGTTGCTGGGCGCCGCCAAAGGTGGGAAAACTGGGCGCCAGCGTATGGGTCAGGTCCAAAATACGGCTGAAGGTATGGCCGGCTGGCATCAGGCTGGCGGCGGCCGCGCTGCCAGCCGGCGGCGTGGCGGAAACAGGCGCACAACCAGCCAGCGCCGTCACGGCGGCCAGCCCGGCGGCGCGGCGCAAGAAACTGCGTCGGCTGACGTCAGCAGCGATTTTTTGGGTGCAGGCAGGGACACACATGGCTCGATTCTCCTTTGATGATCAAATGATGCTCCGAAAATGAAGGGAGATTCCGGCGATTATAAGCAGACGGTGCATCGCAATCAAATCGAGAATCGCTCTCAATTGCTCCTCAAAATGAAGCGGCCATGGGGAGCTTGCTTTGTTGACGCAAAGATGCAAAGACGCAAAGAAATGCCTGCCCTCCCGGTTGTTTCTCTTCTGCGCCATTGCATCTTTGCAGTGCAGCCGTCAGGGCTGGCGCGTCACCGATGTCGGATAGCGGACGGTGTTCAGCACCGGGCAGGTTTCTTCGACTGCCTGATGCATTCGCTCCACCTCCTCCGCCGACGCCGCCGTGATGACATTGGCGGTATAAGTGATCGCTTCCATCTGCGGCAGCTGATCATAAGGCAACCCGACGACGCCGCCCATCGGCACGGCGCCGCGCACCTCGATCTCCACGCCATCGATGGGGATGTCCAGCAACACCGCCTGGATCAGATAGGTGTGCACCAGGCAGCTTGCCAGGGCGCCCAGCAACATCTCCGGCGCCGTGGGGCCCAGGGCATGCCCTGCCAGCGCCGGCGCCGAATCGGTGATGAAGAGGGTTTCGCCCATCTTAACCGGGCGCGCACCGGTGTTGCCCGCCACCCAGGATTTGGCCTGGATGCGCACAGTCGCCTTTTCCGGTGCGGCTGTGAAGTCAGCGCGACGCTGCGCCAATACAGCAGATTTACGCTTGAGATAGAAATCGAGTGTACTCATCAGTTGCTAACCTTTGCTCAATCATGTGTTGGGAATCGGGTTGATCTAGACACGCACAGTCACCCAGGCCGGGTCGTGGTCGCTGCCGTCGCCAGAGTGACTCTTACGTCGGTCGATCCAGGCTTCCACCTGCCGGCGCGCCAGCGCCGGGCTAAGCCAGACCTGATCGTACAACTCGAAACGCGGGGCCTGCTTGCTGGCTTTGTAGCGGTGCGTCCAGGCAGGGTGCGACGGGTTGTGCGCCGTCTGTTGCTCACGTTTGGCAGGACGCGTCTCTTTGGGGTTGCTCAATCCGTTGATCCATCCTGCGCCCCGAAATGCTGCCAGGGTTTCGGCAGTGACATCGTCGTTCATGTCCCCAGTGACGACATAGCTGCTGTTAGGCCGTGTGCGCGCGGCAACGATGGTCGCCACGCTCTCCGCCTGGCGGCGTCGCCGCGTCTGGATACGCGGCATCTCTGTTGCTGGGTCTTCACCCCAACGCATATAGTTGCTTTTGAGGTGGGTGTTGAAGACGGTGAAGATGCGGTCGCGGCGCTTTGGCTCTAGAATTTCCACTTCCAGCAGGTCACGGCTAAAAATGAAATCATGTGGCGCCTCCGGGTGTACGGCAAAACGCCAGGAGGTGACCGCGCCAATCGGGTAGCGCGAAAGCAGCCCGACATCGATCAGGCGCTGGTCATTGCCTTCCACCAGCACCTGATAGGGATACATCCCGCCCAGATCCTCCAGGGCAAACTGGCGCAGCACGCCGATGTCTTCCACTTCCTGCACAGCCAGCACATCGACGTTGATCGCCTTGATGCGATCGGCGATTATCTTGCGTTCTGCAGGCGGTTTGGGCTGGACAAGTTTGCCGGAGTAAGTGCGGAAGACATAGCCGACCGGCTCGACAAAGGTGAAGCGCACATCGCCATCCACCTCAATGCCGCCTTGCCGGACGATCTCGACCTCGGCCCGAAAGTTGTAACGCGAAAACAGGTTGTTGAGATTGAAGGTGCCGACGGTAATATCCATAGGTGCTCCGTTGTCAGGTAATGCAGGTTGATGGCATCATTGTACCGAAAGAAGATGAATCTGTCGCCTGCCATTTTTCCAGGAGTCGTCCACATGCCTTTTGATCCGCTTATCCTCTCACGTCACCGCGCAGCGCGTGAACGCTATCTGTCGATCATGGCGGCAGGGCTGGCAGCCGTCGATCCTTACCAGGCCGTATACGCACGTTTGCAGCGCATCGACCATGAACTCTGGATTGATGGGCGGAAGTATGACCTGAAACGCTATCGTCGCGTGTGGGTGGTGGGGGCGGGCAAGGCTGGTGCGCCCATGGCGCGCGCTGTGGAGGATGTGTTGGGGACGGCGATCCATGCCGGGGTTGTGGTTGTCAAGTACGGGCACACCGCGCCGACTGCACACGTCACGATTGTGGAAGCTGCACACCCCATTCCCAATCAGGCGGGGCTAGACGCTGGACGCCGCATCCTGACGCTGCTCGAAGACGCAAACGCCGACGACCTGGTGCTGGTGTTGCTATCGGGCGGCGGTTCAGCATTGCTCGAAGCGCCCGCCGATCTCACCCTGGCTGAGTTACAGGCGACGACGGATGCGCTGCTGGCGTGTGGCGCCACTATCAACGAGATCAACTGCCTGCGCAAGCATCTCAGTCTGGTCAAAGGCGGTCAACTGGCGCGCGCCGCCAGCCCCGCTACGCTGGTCACGCTGGTGCTAAGCGATGTCGTCGGCAGCCCACTCGATGTGATCGCCAGCGGACCAACCGTACCCGACCCCAGCAC
>DGFH01000340.1:8185-26324 GCA_002391565.1 Anaerolineales bacterium UBA3905 | reverse complement strand
AGCGATGTCGTCGGCAGCCCACTCGATGTGATCGCCAGCGGACCAACCGTACCCGACCCCAGCACCTGGCATGATGCCTGGGCAGTGGTGAAGAAATATGATCTGGCGCCACGTTTGCCTGAACGGGTGTGGACGCGATTGCAGGCCGGCGTGCACGGCGCTCTGCCCGACACGCCCAAGCCGGGCGACCCAGTCTTCGCCAACGCCCACATTGTCATCGTTGGCGATAATCGCGTGGCGGCGGCGGCGGCCCATCAGCGCGCAGCAGAGCTTGGTTATCACTCTCTGATCTTGACAACCTTTGTGGAGGGGGAAGCGCGCGAGGTGGCCAGGGTGGTGGCGGCGCTGGCAAAGGAGGTGCGCAGCAGTGGACAGCCAGTAACGCCCCCGGCCTGTCTCATCCTGGGTGGCGAGACGACGGTGACGTTGGACGCCCAGCCCGGTCATGGCGGCCGCAATCAGGAGCTGGCGCTGGCCGCTGCGCTGGCGCTGGCAGGCTTGCCCGGCGTCAGCATCGCTGCGCTGGCAACCGATGGCAGCGACGGCCCCACCGATGGCGCCGGCGGGCTGGTCGATGGCGAGACGGTGGCGCGCGGGCGCGCCGCCGGGCTGGACGCCGGGCTGGCGCTGCGTCGCCACGACGCCTATCCCTATCTGCGCGCAACAGGCGATCTATTGCTGACAGGGCCGACGCAGACCAATGTCAACGATTTGATGTTTGTGTGGGTTGAATCGATTGATAGCCAGGAGCGCCCCATCCTGGCTGTTTCGGGGGCGCCAGGATAGGGCGAGCGCTCATCAACTTAAATTTGTTATCAGTCAGCCGTTTCTTTCGTCGGCAGGACAGTTGCAGTCTCGCGGCGGATGCGCAATTTCTCCGCGATGACTTCCCACACCGCTGGCACCAGGGAGATCAGCACGATCGCAATGATCACATACTCGAAATTGTGCTGGACAAAGGGAACGTTGCCAAAGAAGTAGCCCAGCAAGGTGAAGATGGTCACCCACGCAATCCCGCCGACCACGTTGTAGACAATAAATTTCGAGTAGTTCATAGCGCCAATGCCAGCGACGAAGGGAGCAAAAGTGCGCACAATGGGCACGAAGCGCGCCAGGATGATCGTCTTGCCCCCATGCTTTGCATAAAAAGCATTCGTCCGCTCCAGATGTTCTTGCTTGAGGAAGCGCACCTTGCCGCTGAAAGCCTTTGGCCCCACCCAGTGGCCGATCCAGTAATTGACTGTGTCGCCCAGGATGGCGGCTGCGCTCAACACGAGGATCAACAAGACGACATTCAGCGTATCTGGCACCAGTGCAGCGATCGCACCAGCGGCAAAGAGCAGCGAGTCGCCCGGCAGAAAAGGCGTCACCACCAGCCCGGTCTCTGCAAAGATGACGAGAAAGAGCAGGACGTAAGTCCAGACGCCAATGGCGCGCACAATGTCGCCCAGATACTCATCGACGTGCAAAAAGATGTGGAATAGGTCTGTGAAAAATTCCATTGCGTGCTCCCAAACTGGAGACGGCCACCTGGTGCACCAGCCAGCGCACCCCGCCTCGCACCGATCAAAAAATCATCTCATTATGCCTGTCGCCTGTACAGATCGTCAAGTCTGGAAACGGCGACAGGCTTTGCAATCTGCTGTCAGTCGGCCATGCAACGCAGGCAAAGATGAGAGCCAGCAATGACATTGCGTCCCGTCAAGCCATCTTATTTGCTAATGCGCTGCGCGCCTGGCGCTCCTGCGTCAAATACTATTTTGCGAAGATGCATGTCCGAAGGCTGTAACCGCATCATGATCCGGCAGCAACGTATCGACCTGACGAATGCCGCGCACGGCGTAACCGACCAACCCGGCCGTGGCGCCCAGCACACCTACAATGACGATCAGCAACGCCATCCCGGCGCCTGGCCCGGCGCCAAAGATAGGGCCAAAGATGGCGCTCAAGCGCGTGTCGCCTTGCATCGCCGGCTCGAAGACGCGGTCGGCCAGCGGCCCGGCGATCAGCATGCCAAGTGGCCCGCTGATCTGCGCAATGAGCCGGCGCGTGGCAAAGACGCGCCCTTGCAGATCGGGCGCCACCTTCGCCTGCCATAACGCCTGGTTGGAACTGTTGATGAGGGGCAGGAAGAAGAACATCACGAATGCGGCGATGGACCAGAGCACGACGCCCTGTCCAAGACCGAGCGGCGTCATGCCAAGCAGGTTGCTGCCGATGAAGCCGAGCAGAACGCCGTGAATTCGTCGCCGTGGCCCGCCCCATCCGGCCATGACCAACCCGCCCACCAGCCCGCCTACGCCTAGCGCCGATTGCACCGTGCCCAACACCAGTTCATTGTTGCCGGTGCGCGCCAGAATCATCGGCGCAATCAGAATCATGCCAATCGCGTCGAAAAAGTTGCTGATGGTAAAGGTGAGCTGGACGCCCAGGAGGCTCTTGCGCTGCCAGATATAGCGGAAACCGTAGATCGATTCCGTCCAGAGATTGCCTCGCGCCGCGGCGCCCTCAAGCGAACGCGCCGGCGCCGGCACTGCCACCAGCAAGACTGCCGCCACCGCCAGCACAAAGGTGACAACGTCGATCGTCATCACGCCGCCAACGCCGATCACGGTCAGCAAAATGCCCGCCAGCACAGGCGCCACGATCGTGGTGGCGGAGTCAGCTAGGGAGACCAGTCCGTTGGCGCGGCCATAGTGTGTTTTCGGCACCATCACGCTCATGGCAGCCGAAAAAGCAGGGAATTGAAATGCCTCGAAGGCGCCGGCAAAGGCGCCCGCAATGTAGAGATGCCCGATTTCCAATCGCCCACTCACATAGAGCAACAGGATCACGACAGTGGAGAGTCCGGCTGCCAGATCGCTCAGAATCATCATCAGCTTGCGATTCCAGCGATCCACCAGCGCGCCAGCGATAGGGCTGAAGATCACGGAGGGAGCAAATGAGAAAAAGCCAACAAGCGCCAGCGCCGTTGCCTCGCCTGTCACCTGAAAAGCCCAGATCGTCAGAGCAAAACGCGTCATCGACGTGCCAAGCAGTGAGACGAACTGACCGACCCAGATCACGACGAATGCTGTCATTCCAGCAGGTTGGCGCAGTGTTGTGTATGCCGTCATATTATGAACCCTTTGCCTGCGATGGTGAACAATCGCCTAGCTTAGGGCAGGCGCAGACAATTGTCTATCAAAATGTGACCAATCATACAACGCTTTTAGCGCAATCGCGGAAAATCTGGAGGGAGAGCATCTTTGTCATCAAAAGTCATCAAACCGTAACGAAAGAGGGAAGTCATGCCAAAGCTAACGGTGGAATCAGTAGGAACGTTCGATGTACCGGCAGGCAAGCGGCTGGTGCTGGCGCTGATAGATGAGGCAGGCATCGATCAATTGCATGCTTGTGGCGGCAATTGTCGCTGCACCACCTGCCGGGTCGAGTTCGTCGCCGGTGAGCCGACCAGGATGACAGCCGCGGAACAGCAAAAACTCGCCGAGCGCGGGCTGTCGGGCGTGCGCCTATCTTGCCAGATTCAATGTGATCACGATATGACCGTGCGTGCGATTAGCCGGCTCGCGGGCAGTGGTCGCCCAGACCCGGGGCCGCGCCCTGAACCCGATATTCACCCAACGCCGGTGTGGGTGGAGAGGTAGGGTAGGATAGGAAGAGGGGGAGACAGATTCTCAAGTCTGGATAACGAATCGTCCATTGTGACTTGCGAAAATTCTCCCTTTCTATATCTGGTTGAACAGCCTGGTCAGAACGGCAGGCGCAAGGCAAAGTTTACGGCGCTGGCAGGGGCGGTGAAAAAGAGGTGATCGATGCCCATCGCCAGGAAAATTAGCGCCAGGTAGAGCAGGCTGAATTTATAGAGCCGCCAGACATTGGCGTTAGTCGGGCGCCGCCAGATGTCGACAGCCTGGCCAAGAAAGACGCCATTCAAGATCAAGGCCAGCACCAGATAAACAGGCCCCAACAATTGCAAAAAGACTGGCAGCACGCTGATCAGTAGCAACAGCACTGAATAGAGCACAATCTGACGATGTGTCTCACGTTCCCCTGCAATGACGGGCAGCATTGGCACGCCTGCGGCTCGATACTCCTTCTGGCGCATCAAAGCCAGCGCCCAAAAGTGCGGCGGCGTCCAGTAAAAGACTAGCGCCACCATGATCAGCGGGAGCAGGGAAATTTCGTTGGCGACCGCCGCCCACCCTACCAACGGGGGCACCGCACCGGCCAACCCGCCGACGACAATGTTTTGTGTGCTCGACCGTTTCAGCAGCAGTGTATACACAAAAACATAAAACAGCAGGCCAAACAGCGCAATGAGCGCCGACAGCAAATTGACCTGCCACCACAGCAAGAAAAAGCTGGCGGCGCCCATCAAAATCCCAAAGACCAGCACCTGCGTTGGCGTCATACGCCCGCCAGGCAAGGGGCGCCGCCGCGTGCGCACCATCACGTGGTCAATGTCGCGATCAACATACTGATTGAGCGCATTCGCCCCGCCCGCCGCCAGAAAGCCCCCAACCATCGTCCACAGGATCAGCCAGCCGCTAGGCGCGGTTGGCCCGGCCAGAAACATAGGCACAAAGGTCACGACCAGCAACAGAAAGATAATGCGCGGCTTGGTCAGCATCACATAGTCGCTGATCGCCAGCCGGATCAATGCTTGCTCGCGCGTCAGTTCCGGTTCGAGCGTCGTCTTCTCTTCAACGGATGTGCTTTTGAGCATTTGATTCTTCTTTACCGATCTACCTTGATGGTTTCGCCTGTCGAAGGGAGCGCCACGCCACACCCTGCGCTGCACCGTCTAGTGTTGCGCCGCTGGCGTACTCTCGCGTTTGCTCCCGGCAACCACTACAGACGTTGCGCCGGTTGTCATCTCAGCCGAAGCACTACCCGAAGCAGGATCGCCCGGCGCTGCTGCAAGCGTCTGACCAGGGTTGCGCAAAGCTAATGCAGCCTGCCGCTCGCGAAAGCGTACAAACATTATATAGCCAAAACCAGCAATGACGGCAAACGAAAACCATTGCACGGCATAGCTCAGATGATTGCCTTCATCCAGTGTCAGCGGCTCCTCGCGCACCGGCAAGCGATCCAACGGACGTCCTGCTTCAGGCAGTTGTTGAATCCACGCCGGCGCCAGTTGATAGGGCATCTGCGCCTGGATGGCCGGAATGTCGATGCGATACCACTCGGTCTGCGGCGTAGCAGGCGGCGTGGAGGCGGCGCCGTTAGGCGGCGACTGTGACGGACGGATCAGCCCGATCATCGGCGCACCTGCCGGCTCCTCCAGTTCGGGCCAGCGTTGGGGCGCGCTGTACTCGCCCGGCGCCCAGCCCCGCGCCACCAAAATCGCACGACCATCGGCAAAAACGAAAGGGGTCACCAGCACGATGCCGGGGGCGTCGCGATAGACCTGGCTCTTTAACACCAGCTGGTTGGCATAGTCGAAGTAACCGGTGGCCGTCACCCGCCGATACTCCAGCTTGCTCAGGTCATCGGGCAAGGTTTCTTGATTCAGATCGAACGGTTCCTGATGCCAGCGTTCCGCCAACAAGGTATTGTATGCGCGCTTCTGGGCATGTCGATCCAACTGCCAGAATCCCAGATACACGAACAAAACCATCATCCCTACAACAAAAAGTGTGAATAAAATCCACTTCTTGCTAAAAATTTTGAGGATATACATGCGTGACTCCTGTCGGGCAGTTCATGCCCGCTGCATTTGCGCAGAGTTCCTGTGCACTGTGCGCCAGCGCCAAGCAAAGAATCCTACCACAAGCACCACACCAATGCTGGCGCCCGCCCAAACGAACCAGTTGTTCGCGCTTCCTGGCTGTACGGTGGTGGTGAAGACGCCGCTGCCTGCACCTGCCGCGCCGCTGACCAATATCTCGACGCGCCACAGGCCAGGCGTCGGCAATTCACCGTCAGCCTCGTAAAAACCGGCGGCAGTGGCATTGGGCGTCGCCACGAATTGGAGATGCGGCGTCGCCTGTCCTTCTGCGCTCAGCACTGCCGTGACGGTGGCGTCGCTGACCGGCGTGATCTGGCCGGCGGCGTCCACCAGGGTGACGGCGACAGTGATGTGAGCGGCGGTTCCCGTCCGCCAGGGGTCGGGGCTGCTCCAGGCAAACAGACGATAAGGGCCGGCAGGAGCATCGGTGATCTGCGGTGCGCCGCCGCCATGCGCAAGCCCCGACTGCGGCCACAGCAGGCACACTGCCAGGATGGACAGCAACCACAGCCGCAGCATACGCTGCCACGGCTCAGGAAGAAGGAGAAGGCGCGACATTGCTTATCCGGCTGCCTTAATCTGCGGTTGAGGGTGAGGAATCGTCAGTGCGCCCGTCGCCGCCTGTTGTTTTTGTTTGCGCCGCTTCTCTTGATAAGAGATAACGCCCAACATGATGATCGCCGCGTCGATCATCATCTCGCTGCTCCACACCCACATGATGGCGCCACCGATCATTTGATCTTCCAGCGCCGTCATGCCATAAAGACGAGGCACCGAGTTGTAATAGGCATAGATCACCTCGGACGCGTTGGCAATCGCAAAGCCCGCAATGGCGTTGGGCGGCACGAAAGCCAACACGTAGAGAATCCGCACCCAGTAAGGCAGGCTCTTGTGTAGACGTGGTGCACCATTGACGACCGGCCACCAAAACAGCATCGCACCCAGGAAGAAAGTCAGGTGCTCCAGATTGTGCACCCATTCATGGCGCAACGCCAGGTCGTAGAGGCTGGGATCGTGCCAGCCCAGGTAGATAAAGGTGAAGATGAGCCAGGCAATCGCCGGCTGGCTGACAGCCGTCAACCCCCGCCGAAACCAGGTGTCGCCGGCAAGCGCCAGGGTGACGGCGCTGCGCAACGGACGCGGCAGCCCCCAGATGCCCACCGGATAGGGGTTGCCCAACCAGATCAGCGGCGCCGCCAGCATCACCAAAATCTTGTGCTGGATCATGTGCATGGTCAATAGCTGGCTACCCAACCAGTCGATCGGCGACATCAACGCCACTGCCAGTGAACCGATGCCGATATAATACATCGTCAGGCGCCATTTGCTGGCGACCTGCTGGCGGCGACTCTGGCGGCGCAACCGCGTCCAGCCGATTGCATAGATGGCGCCGAACACCAACAGCGGGATCAGCACTTCCCAGCGTAATTCCCACGGCGCCAAGAGCGCCGTCACCATTGGGTGCATTGTCTGTACTTCCTTGACCAACCTTCACATATAAAAATGATGCGTAATGCATACAGCTCACTGTACGCATCACGTTACAGGAATCGTTGCGCCACGCGCTCAGTGTGCAGCGATATGCACGACATTTCCGATCAGGTAAAGCGCCGGATAGAAGAAAATCCAGACGACATCCACATAGTGCCAGTAGATGGCGCAGGACTCGACGCCCCAATGACGCTCCGGCGAGAAGCTGCCTTTACGCGCCAGATTCCAGACGATCAGGATGAAGACGATGCCGGAAATGACGTGAAGGGCGTGCATTCCCGTCATGGCGAAGACGACGGCGCCATACTTGTTGTCCCACGGCGTCAGGTGCCCCTTATAGATGGCCGGGAACAGGCCCCATTCGTAAATCATTACGCCGCCCAGGAAGATCAGCCCAAAGAGCGCTGTGAGCAGAATGAAGATAGAGAAGGCGCGACGGTTGCCGCGTTCCATCGCAGTCTCGGCCAGACGCATCGAAACCGAGCTAATCAGCAGCACGGAGGTGACGATCAGGCCAATCGTCTGGTCGAGTTCTGGACGCGTGTCGGCGCCCCACAAGAAGAAGCGCGTGGCCAGCAAGCCGCCAAAGAGAAACGCTTCCGAGATAAAAAAGAGCCACAGCCCCAGCCGGTTCATCCGCAACTGGGCGGCGTAGTTGTCATGCCCGGCGTGTGTATCGTGATGGAGCGCAGCGGCTTGCGCCGTAGTTGTCACCGCAGCCATGATTTAGTGCTCCCCTTCCGCCGTCCACAGGCGACTGACATGCATAAAGAAGTAAATGACTAGAATTGCCTTCAGCGCCGCCACCAACATCAAGAGCGCCGCGCCGACGTGATTGATCGCCATGAGATATTCCAGCACCGTCAACACTGCCAACACCACTCCAATCACGATGACGATGCCATATCCGCTTTGTTTTAGCACGTTTTCTTCCCCTTTATCCTCAATCTGGTTGTCTGGCAGACATAAGCAGATATAAGTGGGGCCGGAACGGTGATTGCTCCGACCTCACCACCCATCAGCCTCTCAACTTAGTCGTCGCCAGCCCCGGCCATAGCGATGTAGCTTGATCCGGCGAGGCCATAGTCGTATGGCTCACCCACGACCGCAATCGGTTTGGCGTAGCTGTGCTCCGGCACAGGCGAGGGAATCTGCCATTCCGGCGAGCGTGAACGCCACGGATTGTTGCCCGCCAGCACACCAATCTCGGCGCTGGTGAACAAGTTGTAGATCATGATCAGAATGGAGAAAGCAATGACAAAACCGGCAATCGTCACCAGGAGTTGCACATTCTCAACGCCCAACGCCGGGTCGTAATCGGCGATGCGGCGACGCATGCCCATTGTGCCGGCGGTCATCTGCGCCAGACTCATCAGCCAGAAGCCCGGCGTCATCAGCCAGAAGTGCAGCTTGCCCAACGTCTCGTTATACATGCGCCCGGTGATCTTGGGATACCAGTAGTAGATCGCAGCAAAGAACGGGAAGACAAAGCCGCCAAAGATTGTGGCGTGGAAGTGACCGACCACGAAATAGGTGTCGTGCAAGAAGAGGTCAGTCGCCGCCGTCGCCAGGATGGGGCCGCTCAAACCGCCGATCAGGAAGACGGAAATGGCGCCCAGCGTGAAGAGCATCGGCGTCGGGAAGGTCAGGCGTCCGCCCCAGAGCGTGCCCAGCCAGCTGAAGAACTTGACGCCTGTGGGCACCGCCACCAGCAGCGTCGAGATCATGAAGACCACGCGCAGGTAGGGCTGGTAACCAGAGGTGAACATGTGGTGCCCCCAAACCAGGAAGCCGACCAGCGCAATCGCCAGGCTGGAGAGCGCCACCCAGCGGTAGCCAAAGAGTGGCTTGCGGGCAAAGACCGGCAGCAGCTCGCTGATGACGCCCAGACCAGGCAGCACAAAGACGTAGACCGCCGGATGGGAGTAGAACCAGAAAAGGTGCTGGAACAGAATCGGCTGCCCACCAATGTTGACGCCGGCGGCATCATAGATTGGCTTGAAGAAGGGCATGCCCAACGAGCGCTCGAAGGAGAGCATCAGGAAAGCCTGACCGATGAGCTGCGTCGCCGTCAACTGGATGATGCTCGTCGCCAGGATCGCCCAGCAAAGAATCGGCATGCGGAAGAGCGTCATGCCCTTGGGACGCATCATCAACATGGTGACGATCAGGTTTAGGGACCCCAAAATCGAGGAAAGACCAATGGTGAAAATTGCCAGGAAAACCATCTGGTAGCCGACCGGGCCCAGCAGACTGAGAGGTGGGTAGGCCGTCCAGCCTGAATCCCAGCCAAATAACATGCTGATCAGCAAGGTCACGATTGCCGGAACGTTGATCCAGTAGGCGAAGGCATTGAGGCGAGGGAAGGCCATGTCTTCAGCGCCGATCATGAGCGGCACCAGGTAGTTGGCGATGCCACCAATGCCAAGCAGGATCGATGCCAGCGCCACCCAGGCGTGCATGCTCAGAAAAGTATTATAAGTGCCAGCCTGCAGGAAGGAAATGCCGCTGTCCGCCAGTTCGGTGCGGAAGACCAGAGCAAAACTCCCGCCCACCACCAGCAAAAACAACCCGGTCACGCCATACTGAATGCCGATCACCTTGTGGTTGTAATCGACGCCAAAGTAGCGCGTCCAGGCCGGTTTGTCGGCGGGCGGCCCATGGTGCAACGGCGTCTCGATGCCGCGCGTCCACTTGAGCCAATCCGACATGGCGCCGACGCCGAGCAGGAAACCGATGATGGCAGAAATCAATCCACCAACCCAGACTGCCTCTTGATCCCATGCCGACATGCCAAAGGCCAGGCGCAGAATCACAACAGCGGCCATGCCGACCGCCAGGCCGACAAAGTAGCCAATCAACCCGCGCACCAAACCCAGAGACGTTAATCGCATAACTTGATTCTCCCCTTCACGCATCCGCTCCACTGTCAGGAAATTGCCTCGGTAAAGCCACGTAGCCGGTCAAACGCAGGGAATGACCTGCTGCTAATAAGCGTCTAATCAGCGCAATGTCAACGACTGGCAGTCTGCGTGTTCTGCGCAGCCAACATCTCCTCCATCCAGGCAGTGTATTCCGCTTCGGGCACAACCCGAATCTTTGCCGTCATGCTCCAGTGTGACAGCCCGCACAGTTCGGCGCACGCAAGCTGGAACTCGCCGATTTCGGTTGGTGTGATATGCAGCGATGTCGTCATACCCGGAACCAGGTCTTGTTTTGGCCCCCATTCCGCCACCCAGAACGAATGAATAACATCGCGCGATTGCAGCGTGATGAGCGCAGGCTTATTCACCGGCAGCACCATCTCAGCACTGGTGACGCCGTTTGGATAGCTAAAAGCCCAAGACCACTGAAAGCCTTCCGCTTTGACCTGAACTTCGTCACCGCCACTGGTGGCGCCACGCAGCGTCTGCACACCGATAAACGAGAAGATGACGACCAGCACCAACGGTACGACCGTCCAGATCACTTCCAGCGCCGTATTGCCCTCAAAGTGCTCACCTTCCGAGTCATCATGCTTGCGCCGTCGGAAAACAAGCAGTGCGTACAGCATGAAGACGACAACTAACGAGAAGAGAAAAGCGATCAGCCAGATGTGCAGCTGGAATAGCCACCGGATCGGCTCCGCTTGCACTGAGGCCTGCGCCTTGATAGGCAGAATCGCCAACAGGAAAAAGCCCAGGACGATCGTGCCGATCACAACCAATGCACCGACGATCAGGAAGTGTTTGCGATCAGCATATGATTGCGGCAATTTCAGCATAGTTTCTATCTTTACTCCTTCTGTTGCGTTCTGGCGGATGACTCGACTATCTTATCTATCGATCATGCAAAAAGTGCGAATAAAAAACGCCTAGAGTTTGTGGCAGGTCAGGGCGGCTGTCAAGTGATCTAGCTGACGATCACCAGCCAAAGACCCAAAAGTAGCGTGCCCAGCAGCGGCAACACCGTCCAAAAGGTCTCAGACCTGCGCCGCAAGTTGAATTCATGCGTTGCCTGCACTATGACCGGCTCCGCCGCTGGTTCAAACCACCGCAGGGTAGCGCGCACCAGGTCGACCTGAATGACCAAAAACGCCAACACGGTGACCCCTGCCAGCCATGGCAGCGCGGACTGCGCCGCTGCACCCGTGAAAGCCACCTGTGGCAGCGCCGCCGCAATCCCCGGTAGATAACTCAAAATGAGCCAGCCAAACGTCGCCAACAAGATGCCACCTGTAACCATGTAGCGCATTGCAACACCCAATGTTTCACAGTCCTGGTCGTTGTCGGCATAGCAACCTTGCTACACCTTTTAGAATCTGGGAAAAAAGCGTGGCGATCTTAGCAGTTTTCGGTTGAGGTGTCAAAGCACCTATAACTTGCGGGACATTTCGCCCTTGCCATCGACAACGCGGCGCCTGCTTATTTCAAGCCGATGCGGATCATGTCGCAACAAAGTTATTTTGAATGAGTCTAAGCTGTTTGACAACAGCCATGCACTATGCTAATATCAAAGCAGTTTGGATTGATTCTAAACTCCATCTGATTTTATCAAGATTTATCGACAGCAATGGCTAATTCAAGCAAGGAAGATTGCAGGCAAAGACAAGAGGCGCCTATCTTGACGACAAATCATACGACTCATCCGGCAAACCATGCCGCAAAACTCGATCATTTTCTGCGCACCCTGCAGCAGGCTGGGCTGCGACTTACATCACAACGGCGGGCAATCTGTGAATACCTGGCCAACACCGATCGCCATCCGTCGGCTTACCAGGTCTTTGAGGCGTTGGCAACCACGCATCCTGACATCAGCCGGGCGACTGTCTACAACACACTCAACACTCTGCAGGAACTTGGCGCCATCGTCGAACTGAGCTTTGGCTCCGATCATACGCATTATGAGACCAACCCCGAACCGCACGTCAACCTGATCTGCCTGCGCTGTCACAAGATTGTCGATTATTTTGGCGACCCCGGCATCGACGCCCTGGCGCAGCGCGTCCTGGCGGAGACCGGCTTTCAGACCGCTGCCGCCAAGATCGACCTGGTTGGGTTCTGTGATGACTGTCGGTTACAGCGGGTGCAAGAAATTCGCGAGATGGCAAACTCAACTACGCAACAGCAAAGGGAAGGATGATGACAACTTCGACCGCACAGAGTGCAAGCAGCTACACGATTATCGCACCAGGGACGCGTCCAGAGTGGCGCACCCTGGCCTTCTGGAAAGAAAACTATGAGCTTGTGCTGGCGTTGGTGACGTTGGTGGCGCTGCTGACGGGCTGGCTCGGCGGCGAGGTGACAGAGACGCTGCCGGGTTGGGGGGTCGCCATCGCAGCGCTGGTCGCGTTTGTCGCCGGTGGCTATTCGGGTGTGCTCGGCGCGTGGGAGCAGGCGCGACAAGGCAAGTTCGACATCGACTTCCTGATGCTGGCGGCGGCGCTGGGTGCGGCGCTGATCGGTGAGTGGACGGAGGGCGCCTTATTGCTCTTCCTCTTCACACTCAGCGGCGCCCTGGAAACCTATGCGATGGGGCGCACACGCAAGGCCATCGAATCGCTGGGCAAGTTACGCCCCGAAATTGCACTGGTGCGACGCGGCGACCACGAGGAAATCTTGCCAGTCGGGCAACTGGTCATTGGCGACGTAGTGATCGTCAAGCCGGGCGACCGCCTGCCGGTCGATGGCGTCATCATCCGTGGAACAAGCAGCGTCGATCAGAGCGCCATCACCGGCGAGAGCATCCCTGTGAGCAAACATCCGCACGACCAGGTCTTCGCCGGTACGATCAACGGTGGCGGCGCGCTGGAAGTCGAAGTCACCAAGCTGGCGTCGGAAAGCACCCTCAGCCGCATCATCAACCTGGTGGCTGAGGCGCAGGAAGACGCCACGCCGACGCAGCAATTCATCGACCGCTTCAGCCAACCCTACACCTACACCGTCATCGGCGCCACGCTACTGGCGATTGTCCTGCCCGTGCTCTTCCTGCGAGAGCCGTTCGGCGTAACGCTCTACCGGGCGATGACGTTGCTGGTGGTCGCCAGCCCATGTGCGCTGGTGATCAGCACGCCGGCCAGCGCACTCAGCGCCATCGCAGCGGCGGCGCGTCAGGGCGTGCTCTTCAAAGGCGGCGCTTATCTGGAATTATTGGGCAAGACGAACATCCTGGCCTTTGACAAGACTGGCACGCTGACGCCAGGCAAGCCGGTCGTCACCAATATCCATCCATTGACCAACCATTCGGTCGAGAACCTTTTGCGTATGGCCGCCAGCGCCGAAACGTTGAGTGAGCATCACATTGCCAAGGCGGTGATCGAAAAAGCGCAAGCGATGGGGTTGGAGTTGGAGAAACCGATCGATTTCAAGGCTATTGCTGGCGAAGGCATCATGGCGCGCTTTGCTCGCCCCGATCACATTGAAACGATCTATATCGGCAACGACCGCCTGTTCATGAATCAGAATATGGACTTGTCGCCTGCCATTCGCATGATTGGTGCAGCGTTGCAGCGGCAAGGCAAGACGGTGATGCTGGTCGTGCGGCGCAGCACCGTGGAAGATACGCTAGGCGCCGAGCGCGATTGGGAAGTGATGGGTTACATTGCTGTAGCGGATGCATTGCGCCCGGAAGCGGCGGCGATGGTGCGTCAGCTCGAAGCCAGCGGCATCGAACGCATCGTCATGATGACAGGCGACAATCGAGCGGCGGCCGCCTACATCGCCAGCGAGGCAGGCATCCACGAGGTGCACGCCGACCTGTTGCCCGAACAGAAATTGGAACTGGTCAAGGAACTGCGTCAGCACGGGAATGTGGCGATGGTTGGCGATGGCGTGAACGATGCGCCAGCGTTGGCGACAGCCAATGTCGGCATTGCCATGGGCGCGGGCGGCACCGACGTGGCATTGGAAACTGCCGACGTGGTGCTGATGTCAAGCAATCTGGCGATGTTGCCCTTTGCCCTGCAGTTGAGCCGCCGCGCCAACCGCATCATTCGCCAGAATGTCATCTTTTCGGTGAGCGTGATCATCTTTCTGGTGCTATCGACGATTCTGCTGCCGATCTTCTTCAAGGGATTCTTACTGCCGTTGCCGCTTGGCGTAGTCGGGCATGAAGGCAGCACGCTGATCGTGGTGGCAAATGGGCTGCGGCTACTGCGCATGCGACCGCAATAAATGCTCGTCACACGTCAGGCGTCACTGGCAGACAGTAATGCGTCTGACGTGCGACGAGCCACATCCCCCGTCTAATCTTCCTCTTCGATCCGGTAGATGAAGACGCCTTCATCTTCCGTGTTGATCCAGAGCGTGTTGGGGTTCGAGTCGGTGAGCAACAGGCTCACCAGTTTCTCGTTGGCGAACGCGGTTTTGTTGGTCTTCTCCCACATCTTGGCGTTGAGGTCCTTTTCATAGAGACCGCGCGCTGTCGCCAGGTACAGTTTGCCGTTGAACGCGTAGGTCAGATCGTTGAGGTTGCCGGCGCTGGCGAGTGCACTCAGACCACGATTGGTCAGCCCCCAATTGATCCCAAAGTCTGTCGTCGCCCAGACGCCATTGCCGGCAATCATCCATACGGCGCCTGCCTGTTTCAACTGCGCCACAACCACCTTGAGGGCTTCGGGCGTCAGGTTTGGATCTGTGATGTCCGCCCAGGTTTCGCCTTCGTCGCCTGAAAACGCGATCACGCCTGCGCCGTTGGCGTCCACACCGATGGCGTAAATCTGCTGCCAATGCGGCTGGGTTGGCGTCGGGTCGCCCACAAGCGAAGCGGAGGCCATATCCACCACTCGATAAGTTGTCCACAACTGCGCCGCCGAATTGTCGGGCTTCTCCACCCAGCTCATGCCGCCATCTTCACTCAGGTAAAGCATGGTGCAGTCGGTGGCGAAGAGCCGATATGGATCCGCCGGATCGATCAACAGTGGGCGCAGGTTGATGGCGGTCGGCATCTCGTCCCAGGTGTAGCCGCCATCCAGCGACTGATAGAATGGCTCATTGGCGGCGGACGGATCACTGCAATCAACGCCAGCGCCACTGTACAGCACATTCGGATCAGCCGAGCTCATCAGAAAATCATCCACCTCGAGATGGGAACGAATCAAGAACCAGATACGTCCATCGTCATCTGACCGATAGAGTGAACCGTTGCTGGTAAAGGCATAAATGGTGGAGCTGAGGCGATCACCGATGACCTTCTCGATCTCATGCGGATAGATCATCGCCTTGTTGGAAACCACAACCGGTGTTGGCGCAACTGCCGGTGGCAGTGGGCGCGGACGGGGCGGCGGCGGCGGAACCGGGCTAGGCAAGGGGCTGGGGGGCGGCGGCACCGTCCCCGGCGGGCTTTGCATTGCCACCACACCATTTTGATCGAACGCTGCCGCCGACAATATCGTATCGGCGCTCGACGCCTGGACAGCACTGTCGGCGGCTGACATGACCACGGTGGGAATCAACACCAGGGCAAGCAGCAGCGCGGGCAGGAGCAAAAAAGTTCTCAACCAGGAACGCATGGAAATCCTCCTGAACAGATCAATTGACACAACATACCGACGTTGCTCTACATTCGCTACGGATTTGGCGCCACATTCCCGTCAGCACTGCATAGCACATTCGTCAACGATGACGGATGATCCGCAGGAAAGTAACGGTGACATCAACGAACAAAACTGAATGTGCTTCAAGTTGGCGACATCTGCGCTAGCGTTTGTCTCAAAGGTGAAATAGACCCCGCAAAACTCAAGTGTTTGACAAAGCACGCCAAAGCCTCTACCATTGTCCTGATCAAATGATGTCTTGCGGCGGATAAACAAGACGCTGTGCATAGGGAAAACTGGTGTGCGTAGGGAAAACTGGCAGTCCCCCCACGTCGAATTTTGAGGATATGATATGGCATTGCTAGAGATTGTGACGGTGGATGGGCCTGACTATGAGGTGTTGCTCAAGAACACGCAGCGTGTGCGCGATTTCGGTCCTGCCCTGCACAAGTTGTTGGACGACATGCTAGAGACGATGCGCGCGGCGCCCGGCGTAGGGCTGGCAGCGCCGCAGATCGGCGTCAGCCAGCGCATCACGGTGATTGAATACCCGGAGGATGAGGACGACCCCGACAATACGAAGCGCGTTTACGAATTGATCAACCCGGAGATCATCAAGAAGCGCGGCGCCGAGGTTGGGCAGGAGGGCTGTCTGAGCATTCCAGGATTGGCGGCCGATGTAGAGCGCGCAACGCACGTGGTCGTCAAGGCGCAGGATCGCTATGGCAAGGAGATTCGCATCAAAGCCTACGACTGGTTGGCGCGCATCTTTCAACATGAAATCGATCATCTTCACGGCGTCTTGATGACCGACAAAGCGGAAAAAGTTTATCGGCTGGTCAAGGCGGAAGATGGTGAGATCGACGCTGTGCCTTTAGACGAGATTCCTGATTTCCACAGGCTGGCGCAAACCGCGTGAATCGGCAAACAAAAGAGCCGGACGGAATTCCGTCTGGCTCTTTTTCTTCTGCGTTTCCCGATTGACTTGCTCAGCCGCAATGACTGACCGCCAGGTCAACTGTTTATCTTCCCGGAAGCTTTGGAGTTTCCGGGAAGATTGCGAGCAATATCACGTGACAACCTGGAAATCGATAACACCCTACGGCGCCGTAACTGTTGGCGGCGCTTCGACCACGGGGATGTTGGCGGGCGGGTTGTTCACCAACTGAGCAAAAATCCACGCCCCACTCTCTAGCTGGAACCACGCGCCATCCGCCGTTTGCCCAACGATTGTCAGCGTCTCACCTTCGGTGGCCGCCCCCACAATCGGCGCCTCGGTCGAAGGCGCCTGCCGCAGGTTGGCGGCTGTGATGACTGTCGCGGGCAGCGCCGCCTCGGCGGCAGGCGCCGCTTCCACCACTACTGCCTGTGGGGTGGGCGTGGGCAACAAGGCGGCCAGGCTAATGGCAGGCGCCGCCGCTTGCTCCGCCACGACAGGTTGCGGGGTCGGCTCGATTGCCACTGTCGGCGCAACGGCTTCAGGTGGGGCGCTGGCGGCGGCGTTATCCACCGTGGCGCCGGCGGCCACAGCCGGCGCGGTGTCGTTGGTGACGGGCGCAGCAACCAGATTCTCCGGCAACTTCACCGCCGCCTCCGTCATGGTCGGCGCGGGCGTCGGGGCCGGCTGCTGCCAGAGAGCAATCTGCGCCTGCGCGGCAGCGATGCCATTTTCGATCTCGTTGCCAAATTGCGTGACCGACCACCAGACCAGGCCGGCCAGCGCCGCGATTGCCAATACGACCACAAAGGGCAAGACATTGATCCGGCGCGGGGCTTCGAGTTCCACTGTTTCTTCGTGCAGCGCCACATCTTTCGGGCGATAATCAACGGCGCGCTCCGGGGGCAAAGGCGAACCTGCGCTCGTGTCAGCCAGCACCGCCGCCAACGATTCGTCAGCGATAGCGCGCCGCCGCTCGATCATTTCGGTGGGATCAATGCCCAGGTAGGTCGAGTAGTTGCGCAGAAAGCCGCGCCCGACTACTTCGCCAGGCAGCAGATCCCATTCATCCGACTCCAACGCCGCCAGATATTTCTGACGGATGCGCGTGGCGACTTCCGCCTCAGCCAGCGTCACGCCCATCGCCTCGCGCCGCTCGCGCAGGATCGGCCCCGTCGTGGCGCTCACAGCCTGAACGTTGGCGCGCCCGCCTTTGCTACGTTCCGTTTTGGTGGGCGCTTCTACGTTCGTGGATTTCCGTGAATTGTATGTCAGCATATCCGCTGCGTATTCCATTGCCTTTACGTCCGAGCGACTGGACATCATTGCCTCCACTCTTGGCGGCTCGGAGACTGGTGCATGCATACGTACACACTGGCAACCTTACGGCGCCACAACACTGCAAGTCTAGCCTGCCGCACACCCTTTGTCAACTCTACGCACGCTTGCCAAGCCTGCAAAC
>DGFH01000340.1:6923-8051 GCA_002391565.1 Anaerolineales bacterium UBA3905 | reverse complement strand
TGCAAGTCTAGCCTGCCGCACACCCTTTGTCAACTCTACGCACGCTTGCCAAGCCTGCAAACGCGCCAATTCAACGTTCACGGTGGGCGTCGAGTTCCTACGCTACATGGACGAACACCCTACGTCCTTTTTGGTTGACGCCAGCAACTGTGAAACAATCACATTGGACAGTGCGTATTGATGCTGAGAGTCTGGGCCAGCACAAACACAGCGAAAGGAACGACCTATGCCCTATCAAGCTGAAATCAGCCGCACCAACCCCTCGTGCTTTCTCTTTCTCATTGACCAGAGCGGCTCCATGGAAGACCCATTTGCCGGCGGCGAAAGCACCCGGCGCAAGGCCGATCTGCTGGCCGATGCCATCAACCGTCTGCTCCAAAACCTGGTGATCAAGTGCGCCAAAGAGGAAGGCATCCGCGACTACTTTCACGTCGGTGTGATCGGCTATGGCGAACGCGTCGGCCCGGCGCTTGGCGGACAGTTAGCCGGTCGTGAACTGGCGCCGATCAGCGACATCGGCAACCTGCCCGCGCGCATCGAGGAGCGCAAAAAGAAGGTGGAAGATGGCGCTGGCGGGCTGGTCGAACAGACGATCCGCTTCCCGATCTGGTTCGATCCGGTCTGCCACGGCGCAACGCCAATGACGCAGGCGTTCACACTGGCGCATGATGTGTTGGCGCGCTGGTTGCCACAACACCCCGACAGTTTCCCGCCCATCGTCATCAATATCAGTGACGGCGAGCCTACCGACGGCGACCCCTCGACAGCGGCGGACGCCTTGCGCACTCTGGCGACCAGCGATGGCAACGTACTGCTTTTCAACGTACACCTCTCGTCAAAGGGCGCCAAACCCATCGAATTCCCTGCCCGTCCCGACATTTTACCCGATGAACACGCCCGGCTCATGTTCGAGCTATCCAGTCCATTGACGCCGGCCATGCGCGCACTTGCACAACAGGAAGGTTTTGCCGTCGAGGAGGGCAGCCGCGGCTTTGTCTTTAACGCTGACATGGTTTCTGTGATCAAGTTTCTCGACATCGGCACGCGCCCGAGTAATTTGCGATAGGAAGATTGTGAGATTGAGAGATTACTGATGTCTAGGTTGACATTTTATGAGCGCAGTGTTGC